>JADGHJ010000147.1 GCA_019686175.1 Chloroflexota bacterium
TTGTGCCAGCGGGCTAGCGCAGCGTCAGGTAGGGCAGCAACCGGTCCGCGTACAGGATCAGCGTGCTCAGCAGCCCCCAGAGCACCACCACCCCCAACAGCGGCCGGTCGCGCAGGAGCAGCTCCTCCGGGCTCCCACCCAGCCCCTGCACGCGCACCAGGTACAGGTAGCGGAAGATCCCGTAGATCACCAGCGGGATCGTCAGCATCAGCCACGGCGGGTAGTACGGGTGGGCGAAGAAAGTGTACAGCGAGTAGGCCATGATGCTGCACGCCGCCATGAGCAGCGCCAGCTCGTCCAGAAACTCGACCGTCAGCGCCGCCAGGCTCGCCCGGTGCGCGCTCGCCTCCCGTTCCAGCGTCAGGAGCTCGTTGCGGCGCTTCCCCAGGGCGATCAGCAGCGCGCCCAGCAGCGTGCAGAACAGCAGCCAGGGCGAGATCGGCACATCGATCACCACCGCGCCGCCCGCCGCCCGCAGCACGAAGCCGGTGGCGATCGCAAACACGTCGATCAGCGGGTAGCGTTTCAACCACACGCTGTAGGTCGCTGTCAGCGCCAGATAACCCAACCCAACCAGCAGGAAGCCTCGGCTGAGTACCAGCGCGAGAGCGAGCCCGGCCGCCAGTAGCAGGCTGGCCACGGCCACGGCCGGCCCGGGCGCGATCAGCCCGGCGGCGATGGGGCGATGGCGCTTGACCGGGTGCAGCCGGTCGCGGGGCGCGTCGATGGCGTCGTTGATGAGGTAGGTGCCGGCGGACAGCAAACACAGGGCCACGAACGCCAGCCCGCTGCGCGCCAGGAGCCCCGGATCGGTCAGGCTCAGCGAGAACACGACCCCGATGAACACCAGGCCGTTCTTCGTCCACTGCCGGGGGCGCACGGCGACTATCCACGCCCACAGCGGCAGCGCGGCCCAGCCGCGGGGAACGACGCGATCGTACGGGGAGACGCGCTCGCTCACGGGGGCATCCGCCGATACTCAGGGTGCATAGATGCGCCCCTTCCAGGCCACCCCGCGGCCCGACAGTACGCGGTAGGCGGAGTAGCAGAGCAATGCATTGAACAACAAGGCCCCGAGCGGAAGCGCGAGTGTGAACCGCGCCGGCACACCCAGCTCACGGAGGCAGCGCCACCCGAGGTAGAGTACCCCGGCGAACTGCAAGAGGGCAACCGCCGTGAGCAGTAGCGTGCCGACACTGCCCCCGCCGACCAGCGCACGCACCTCGGTCACGGCCAGGAGCGGTGGGCCGAAGAACACGGCGGTGACGGCCAGGACCAGCAAAGCCACGTTGCTCAGCCGGCGGCCTGCGCTCAAGAAGCTGTTCTTGCTCCAGCCCTCCCACAGCTCGCGCAGGTCGTGGTACATGCGGATGTGAGCCACCTCGCGGCCGTCGGCCAGCTGCACCCGGTAGCCTGCCTGCTTGACGGCTCGCGCCAGGGCACAGTCCTCGACCACGGCGTCGCGCTGCGCTGCGTGGCCACCGACCTTCTCGTACGCGGCGCGCCGCACCAGCAGGAACTGCCCATTGGCATAGGCGATGTCCGGCCGCCGGGGATCGGCCATGCGGCGCAGCGGGAGCGCGAGCGCGATCACCAGCAGCACCACCGGCTGCAGCACGCGCTCCCAGAAGCTCAGCAGGTGTTGGCGCGGGACCAGCGACAGTAGTCCGAGATGGCGCTCCTGCGCGTGCTGCACGGCGGCCCGCACCGCGGTCGGTTCGAGCCAGGTATCGGCGTCGATGAACAGCAGCCAGTCGCCGCGGAGGTACGGCGCGGCCTGCGCCAGCGCGAAATTCTTGCCCGTCCAGCCCGAGGGCAACGGTCGCCCCCGCACTACGATCAGCCGCGGATCGCTAGCGGCCAGTGCCGCGAGGATGGCGGGGGTGGCATCCGTGGAGTTATCGTCGACCACCACCACGCGCAGCGCGGGGTAGTCCTGGGCCAGCACGGAGCGCACGCAGCGCTCGATGTTCTCCGCCTCGTTGCGGGCCGGGACCACGACCGTGACCTGGGGCAGCCGCGGTGTCGGCCGCGCCCCGGCCGCGACGGGCTCGAAAGCGGTGAGGAACTCGTGGGCACGCCAGGCGATCAGGCCCAGGAGGAAGGCAAGGCCTGCGAGCAGGCCCAGCGTGATCATGATAAGGTACGCCCTCCACGCGCTCGCCGGGCACGCGAGCGGAATTGTTCGCACCCCGCGCCTCCGGGCCCATCGGTTAGCAGGCGCGGGGTGCGGTCGACCCAGCACACAGCCGGGCCTCCCGGTATACTACTCCCAGACGACGGCACCACGCCCGTGCGAGTGCGCGCCCGCAAAGAGGCCATGCCCGCGACGAAGAAGCAGCGCCTCGACCTGGCGCTGGTAGCCCGGGGGCTGGCGAGCAGCCGGGAGCAGGCACGCGCGCGCATCCTCGCCGGCGAGGTCACGGTCGACGGGCAGGTCGTGGTCAAGCCCGGCGCGCTGGTCGCGCCCACCGCCACGCTCGGCGTACGGCAGCCGCCAGCGTACGTGAGCCGCGGCGGTTACAAGCTGGCTCACGCCCTGGACGTGTTCGACATCGACGTGCGCGGGCGCGTGTGCTTGGACGCCGGTGCCTCCACTGGTGGCTTTACGGATTGCCTGCTGCAACGGGGCGCGAGGCGCGTGTATGCGGTCGATGTGGGCTACGGGCAACTGGACTGGCGCCTGCGGCAGGACCCGCGGGTGATCGTGATGGAGCGCGTCAATCTCCGCACCTTGACATCCCTGCCCGAGCCGATCGATCTGGCCACGCTCGACCTTTCGTTCATCTCCCTGCGGCTCGTCCTCGAGCCGGTCCGGGCACTGCTACGGCCGGCAGGCGAGATCGTCGCGCTGGTCAAGCCACAGTTCGAGGCGGGCCGCGAGCGTGTCGGCCGCGGCGGCGTGATCCGCGATCCCGCGGTCCATCGGCAGGTGCTCACCGATTTGCTGGAGTGGGCCGTGGCGCACGGGTTTACGGTCCGCGGACTCACCGCCTCCCCGCTGCGGGGCCCGGCGGGCAACGTCGAGTTTCTCGCGCATCTGACGGCCGAATCGGGTGGCACGACCGCAGCGATCGAGCCGCTGGTCACCGCCGCGCTGGCGCAAGCTGCGTCGGTCGCTGCGCGGGCATAGCGGCCCGCACACGGGGGGGCTTGTGGAACGAGTGGCGGTCGTCTACCAATCGCTGCAGCCCGAGGCCGAGCCGCTGGCGCGGCGCTGCGTCGAGTATCTCGACACGCGAGGGTTCGCCGCGGTGCTGCTGTCGTCGTGGGACGTGGGGCCGGCGCTCCAGGCCGACGGTTGGCGCCTCGTGATCACCTTTGGGGGCGACGGCACGATCCTCCGCGTCGCGCGCTGGCTGGCACGCGCTGCCGTGCCGATCGTGGGCGTGAAGATGGGACGCCTCGGGTTCTTGTCCGAGCTGCAGCCCGCCCAGCTCTTCCACGGGCTCGACCCGTACCTGCAGGGCGACTACTGGCTCGATGTCCGCACGATGCTGCGCGCTACGACGGTGGACGGGCCGGCGCCGCGCCAGCCGCTGCCCACGGGGGCGAGCGGGCTCCCACTCGACCGAACAGCGGCCGACGAACTGCTCGCCCTGAACGACGTGGTGATCAGCCGCGGCGCGGCCGGCCGCGGGCTGCACGCGACGGTCGAAGTGGATGGTCACGAGCTGGCCAACTACACGGCCGACGGTGTGATCGTAGCCACGGCCACCGGCTCGACCGCCTACTCGTTCGCCGCTGGTGGCCCGCTGCTGGCGCCCGAACTGCCCAATCTGGTCGTGACGGCGATCTGCCCGCACATCCACGGGCTGCGCAGCCTGGTGCTGCCGCCCGATGTGGCCGTCACGGTCCGCGTGAGCACGCTGACCCCGGCGATGCTGGTCTGCGATGGGCACGTCGAGGTACCGCTCCAGGACGGCCAGGCCGCCACCGTCCGCGTCGCCGCCGAGCAGACGCGCTTCGCCCGGCGCGGCACCCGCGGCGCCTTCTATCGCTCGCTGATCGACAAGCTGCGCTGACCAAGGGGTCATCGGAGTGCTCATCGAGCTGACCATCCGCAACTTCGCCCTGCTGGAGCAAGCCACCTTGCGCTGGGCCCCCGGGCTCAACGTCCTCACCGGCGAGACCGGCGCGGGCAAATCGATCATCATCGATGCCATCGGCGCACTCCTGGGCAGTCGCCTAGGCCCCGACTGGATCCGCACCGGCGCCGAGCGCGCGTACATCGAGGGCGTGTTCGCCATGCCCGAGGAGCCCCTCGCCAGCGACGACTCGCTGCGCGCCGCCCTGGCCGCCCTCGATATCCCGCCCGAGGAGGACGGGACGCTGATCCTGAGCCGCGAGCTGGTCCGCAGCAGCGGGCGCTCGCTGTGCCGGGTGAACGGCCGCGCCGTGCTGCTCAGCGCGCTCGGCGAGATCGGCCGCCACCTCGTCGATATCCACGGCCAGAGCGAGCACCTGTCGCTGCTGCGGGTGCGCGAGCACCTGGCGCTGCTCGACCGCTACGCCGGCACCACCGAGCTACGCACCGAGGTCGCCGCCCGGGTAGCGGAGCTAGACGCGGTGCGGGCGGCACTACGCCGCCGCGACGAGGACCAGCGCCGATTGGCGCGCGAGGCGAGCCTGCTGCGCCACGAGATCGTGGAGATCGAGGCGGCGGCCCCGGCGCCGGGGGAGTTCGAGGAGCTGCTCCAGCAGCGCAACCGGCTGCGCAACGCCGAGCGCCTGCGCACCCTCGCGCTGGGCGCTTACACGGCGCTGCAAGGGGGGGACGGCGAGACAACGGCGGCCATCGATGCGCTGGGCGCCGCGGCGGCCGCTGTCGCCGAGCTAGCCGCGCTCGACCGCGGCGCCGGGGCACTGCGCGAGGCGCTCGATGCCGCGCTCGCCAGCGCCGAGGAGTGCGCGCGCGACCTGCGGCGCTACGCGGAGACGATCGAGAGCGATCCCGCGGCGCTGCACGCCGTGGAGGAGCGCCTCCACGCGCTGCGCGAGCTGCACCGCAAGTACGGGGGCAGCACCGAGGCCGTGCTCGCCTATCTGGCCGAGGCGCGCGCCAAGTTGGACCGCCTGGCACACCACGAGGAGCACGTGGCCGAGCTAGAGGCGCGAGAGGCAGCGCTGGTCGAGGAAGTGGGCGCGCGGGCGGCGGAGCTGAGCGCGCGGCGCCAGAGCGCGGCGCGCGAGCTGGCTGCGGCGGTGGAGCGCGAGCTGGCGGACCTGCGCATGGCCGGCGCGCGCTTCACCGTGCAGTTCAGTCACAGCGAGAGCGACCGCGGGGTCCCCGTGGGCGGCCGGCGGCTCGCTTACGATCAGAGTGGCGTCGACCGGGTCGAGTTCCTGCTGGCGGCCAACGCCGGCGAGGAGCTGCGCCCCCTGGCACGAGTGGCGAGCGGCGGCGAGATGGCCCGCATCCTGTTGGCGCTCAAGACGATCCTGGCCGGGGTGGACGTCCGGCCGACCCTGATCTTCGACGAGGTCGATGTGGGCGTGGGCGGGCGGCTGGGCCATGTGCTGGCGCAGAAGCTGGCGGGCCTAGCGCGGCGCCACCAGATCCTCTGTGTGACGCACCTGCCGCAGCTCGCGGCGTTCGGCGACCAGCACGTGCTGGTGAGCAAGCACGAGCACGGCGGCCGCACGGAGACGACGGCGCGCGTGCTGGAGGGCAGCGAGCGCGTGGAGGAGATCGCGGCGATGCTGGGCGGCACGAGCGAGACCGCCCGCCGCAATGCGGGCGAGCTGCTGGCCCGCGCCACGGCCTGGAAGGGCCAGGCAGCCGGCGTGGCCTAGCCGCGGCACGGTACAATGCCCGCAGACGCATCGGCGTCGCGGTTACAGGGAGGACGATCATGCCACGCGTGCTTGGCCTCAGTCACGTGGGCATCTTCGTGCGCGATCTGCAGCGCTCGAAGGACTTCTACTCGCGGATCCTCGGGCTCACGGTGACCGACGAGTCCGACTGGATCGTGTTCCTGAGCGCGCAGCCGGAGTCGGAGCATCACGAGCTGGCGCTGATCGCGGGCCGCGAGGCACCGCCGGGTACTGCTGTCGTCCAGCAGATCAGCTTCCGGGTCCCCTCGCTGGCCGACCTGCGCGAATACTACCAGCGCCTGGTCGCCGAGGGCGTCCCCATCCAGCGACAGACGACCCACGGGATCGCGCTGGGGTTGTACTTCTACGATCCCGACGGCAACCCGGTCGAGGTGTTCTGGGATACCGGCATCAAGTGGCCGCAACCGTTCAACGTGCCGCTGGACTTCTCCAAGTCTGAGGAGGAGATCCTGGCAGCACACGAGGCGGCGCTGGCCGCCGCGCGGCCGGAAGCCGCCACCCCTAGCGCGTCAGGGCGCCCAACCGGCACCACCGCCTAGCGCCACGTCGGCCCACGCTCGACGCGGATCGCGACTAGGCCCGTTCGTAGCCACGGGTATCCCATCGCTGGCGGCTAGCCCGGCGCGCTGGCCGGACCGACGGGCTGCGCCGACTCCTACTGATGCAGGCTGGGGATGCTATCGCTCGCTCTGCTGCTCATCGCGGGCGGCCTCAGCTACGTGCTCGCGCACCGTCTGCGGGTCGTGCCGGGGCCGCTCGTCGCCCTCGTGCTCGGCGCGCTGGTCGGCCACGGCGGGCTGTTCGGCCACAACCTGCTGTGGTCCAGCGAGAGCCTCCTCCCCCCGGAGCCCCTGCAAACGTTCCGGGTGATGGGGGCGGTCTTGCTCATGTGGGGCGCCGGCATCGAACTTGAGGTGGCGATGCTGCGCCAGGGACGCAAGCTTCTCGGTGCCGCCGGCGCGGGCTTGGGTGGCGCCCTGTTGTCGGGGACATTCACCTGGGCCCTGCTGGAGTGGGGCCTGCTCGGGACCTTCGCACCACGTGAGCGGTTCGGGCTCATCCTTCTCTCCGCCGCCTCCGCCATTCCGGTCCTGCTCGCGGTGGTGCAGTCCCTTGGCCAGCTCCGGCATCCCCTGACGCGGCAGGCGCTCACCGCGGCGCTGCTCGTGGACCTGACCCTGATCGCCCTGATTCCGCTGGTCACCGCCGAGCACCCCCATGGCGACCCGCTCGCTCACTTCGCGAAGACGCTCGTGTACCTGGCGGGCATGATCGCGCTGGCGGAGGGCCCGCTCCGTCCCCTGCTGCGGCGGCTGGGCCTGCTGCTGTGGGGAAGCAGCCCCCGGCAGCCCGTGGTGGTCGCCATCGGCTTCGGCCTCACCCTGGGCGTCGTGGGGCTGGCCGAGCAGCTCGGCGTCGAACCGTTGCCCGCGGCACTCGGTTGGGGCATCGGCTCGAAGCCGCTGTTCTTCCCCAATGGGGATGACAAGCTCAACCCGTTCTTCGACGTGTTCTTCCCGTTCGAGGCGGCCTACTTCGCGCTGGCCGGCGCGATGCTGGACCTCCGGCTGGTCTCGCCGGGCGGCCTGCTGTTCGCTTGCGTGGCGATCGCGGGCAAGGTGCTCGGCGGGCTCCCGTCGGGGCGCGACGGGCTGCGCCTGGGCACGCTCCTCATCCCGCGGGGCGCGGTGGATCTGGTCCTGGCCGTGAACCTCCTCGCCCGAGGCGTCCTGAGCGTGGAAGGCTACGCCCTGGCGGTAACCATGATCGCGCTGACCACCATCGCGGGGGCGCTGCTCGCTCGAGTCGCCTTCGCCGGTACCCTCCAGGAACCGAGCCGCGAGCTGGAGCGCCTACGGGTCACCGACTAAGGGGTGTGCTCAGCGGTACAGTGCGTCGATCTGGCCGCTCTCCTGCAATACCTGGACGAACTGCATGTCCATGGTGCTGCGCGGGGTGACCGCACGGGCGCGCGGATTGTCCTCGGCTACCTCGTCGATGGCCACCTGCATCGCCGACTCGGGCAGGAGGGGTACCCGTTCGAACAGCGGCGCGTAGCGGTCGTAGGTGGCGCGCAAGACCGTGGGATCCTCGATGCCCGTGTGCGTCCGGAGGATCGCCTCGGTCGCGTCCCGCTCCTGCTTGAAATAGGCGATCGCCTCCGTCAGGGCAAGGACCATGCGGCGGACCTGCTCGGGCCGCTCGCGTAGCGTGTCGCCGCGGACTGCGAGCACCGACGCGGGGTAGAGGAACGGCTGGTCGGCCATCGTTCCCAGCTCGCGGTAGCCGCGTTTGACCGCCTCGAAGCTGATCGGCGGCGACAGCACGCCAGCCTCGACCGCGCCGCCTTCCAGGCCCGCGAAGATGTTCGGCAGTGTCTGCAGCTGCACCAGCGTCACATCCTCGTTGGGCCGCAGCCCCCACTGCTCGAGTAGATAGCGCGCCACGAAATCGGGCGAGGAGCCGAACTGGGTGACCGCCACGCGCTTGCCGCGCAGGTCTTCGGGCGCCCGGATGGCCGAATGGGCGATCATCATCTGCACGATCTTCAGCATCTGGGCCGCGACCACCACCACATCGGTACCCTGTGAGCGCAGCTCCACGATCGTACGGCCGCTGAACAGCCCGTAGTCGACATCGCCCGCGACCAGCGCCTGCGAGGCCTGGCGACTGGGCAAGTGCAGCACCTCGGCCTCGAACCCGTGGCGCGCGAAGATCCCGGCGTCCTTGGCCACCCAGGCGGTGGCGAAGCTGGTGGAGATCGCCGCGTAGCTCAGGCGCACGCGCTCCGGCTCGGCCGGCGCGGCCACGGCGGCGCTCGGATGACCCGCCCCCGGCGCCCCAGACGCGGGTAGGGGCGCGGGCTGCTGCGCGGACGGCGCGCCACAAGCTGCCCCGAGCAGGGCCAGCGCCGCGCCCACCACCAGGGCCCGATAGCCCTGCCAAGCCCCCTTCATCACCTGCCTCCTCCAACCAGGGCCCAGGCGGGGCGCGCGGCGGGGGCCGATGCGCGGCTCAGGCACGCCACCCCGTAGACCGATTGCGGGCATTATTCGCCGGCTACCGACAGGCGTCAAGCGCAGCCTGCCTCGGGCGCCTGGCCGTGGCGGCCGTCGCCGCGTATACTGCTCGCCAAGCCCGCGCGTGCAGCGGGGCCAGACGGGGGCAGTGCATGCAGACCACGACGACGATCCGGGACCTCAACGCCCAGAGCGAGCGCTGGAACACGCGGTTGATCGGCTACCACGCTCTCAATGGCCAGGGCGACGGGATGCAGGTGCTCAAGGTCGGCCCGTACGTCTACGTCGCGCACCTGGGCGTGCACGACATGGCCCTCAGCATCCTGGATGCGACCGACCCGAGCGACCTGCGTCTCGTCCGCCAGATCCCGCACGCGCCGAACACGCACAGCCACAAGGTGCAGATCCACGAGAACCTCCTCATCCAGAACCTGGAGCGCCCGTACTTCGCGCAGAAGGGCGCGAGCGGCGGATCGCACCAGGCTGGGATCGTCGTCTACGACCGCAGCGACCCCACCGACCCGCGCGAGATCGGCCGGCTCGCGGTCGAGGGTGTGGGAGTGCACCGCATGTGGTACACGGGCGGTCCCTACGCTCACGTGGCCAGCTCCTGGCCGGGCTACCGCGAGCGCCTGTACCTGATCGTCGACCTCAGTGACCCAACCCAGCCGCGCCCCGCCGGTCGATGGCACATCCCCGGCACGCACCCCGACGACGCCGAGCGCTGGGAGTGGGAGCCAGGCCAGCACGCCTACGTGCACGGCATCATCCCCCACGGGAACCGCGCCTACGTGTCGATCGTGGACGGCGGCGTGGTGATCCTCGACATCAGCGACGTGGCACAGCCGCGTTTCATTAGCCGCATCAACTGGATGCCGCCGTACGGCGGCTACGCACACACCGCGATGCCGCTGCCGGAGCGCGGCCTGCTGCTCGCCGTCTGCGAGTCGGTCAAGGAGAGCTGCGAGGAGGATGGCGACAAGCGGATCTGGGTGATCGACATCCGGCACGAGCGGCAGCCGGTGACCATCAGCACCTTCCCGCGCCCCGCGCCGCCCGCCGGCGCTCCCTGGGCCGACTATTGCGACCGCCCCGGCCGCTTCGGGCCGCACAACGTCCACGAGCACCGGCCGCACTTCGGCTACCGCAACGACCGCCTGATCTTCAGCACGTGGTACAACGCGGGGCTGCGCATCACCGACCTCAGCGACCCATTCCGCCCGACCGAGGTCGGCTACTTCGTGCCCCCACCCCCACCGGGCCAGGCAGCGCCGCAGATCAACGACCTGTTCGTCGATGAGCAGCGGCACATTTACCTGACCGACCGCTACCACGGCGGCCTGTACGTCGTGGAATACGAGGGCCCGGAGCCGTGAGCCCCGCCCGTCCGTAACCTCGCCGCGTATCGTCGGTGCGCGGCCGGCTCGCCCGCCGCATGAGGGACCCGGGGGAGGGACCATGGACTGTTGCCACGCCCCACGGATCAGCCGCCGGACCTTGTTGCAGGGCGTCGCGCTGGCCGGCGCCGCGCTGACCGTGGAGGGCACGGTCCGCCCGGTGCCGCCGGCGCAGGCGCAGGTCCCCGCTAGCGCGCCGCCGTCAGTCGCCGAGCTGCAGCGCCTCGCCGACGACGTCTATCAGTGGCGGATCATCGGCCACAACGCCATCTTCATCGTCACCGACGAGGGCGTGATCGCGACCGACCCTTGCGGCCTCATCGTGCCCCGCTCGCCCCAGATGTACCGCGCCGCCATCGCCATGGTGACCGACCTGCCCGTGCGCTACGTGGTGTACAGCCACGACC
>JADGHJ010000005.1 GCA_019686175.1 Chloroflexota bacterium
ACCCGCGGGCGGCGGGGCGGGGGGGCGCGTAGATGTTAATACCCCCCGACCCCTTGGCCGCGCGCGGCCAGCAGGTCTTCCTCCAGCACACTTGCGTGAACTGCCACACTATTCGGGGCACGCCCGCCGATGGCCGCGTCGGGCCGGACCTCACCCACTTCGGCAGTCGGACCACCCTGGGCGCGGGGGTCCGGGTGAATACGCCCGAGAACCTCCGCGAGTGGATCGAGCATGTCCAGACCGTGAAGCCGGGGGCGCTCATGCCGAACTTTGCCGGGCTGCCGTCCGCTGACCTGGATGCACTCGTCGCCTACCTCCAGGGACTGAAATAGTATGGCCACGCTCGCCGGACAGCAGCCGGCCGATCTCGGGGCCAGTCGCGCGGATACTCTGTACCGCTGGGTCACCACTACCGACCACAAGCAGATCGGCCTCCTGTACCTGCTGACGACCGTGGCCTTCTTCCTCCTGGGCGGGATCGAGGCTCTGGTGATGCGCCTCCAGCTGGCCGTGCCGGGCGCGACGCTGCTCGCGCCGGGGCAGTACAACGCGCTGTTCACGATGCACGGCACGACGATGATCTTCCTCGTCGTCATGCCGATGCTGCTGGGCTTCGCCAACTACTTCGTGCCGCTCATGATCGGCGCGCGCGACATGGCGTTTCCCCGGCTCAACGCCCTGAGCTACTGGCTGCTGCTGTTCGGCGGCCTTCTGCTGTACTACAGCTTTCTCAACGGCACGCCGCCGGACACGGGCTGGTTCAGCTACGCGCCGCTGACCCTCCCGCCGTACCAACTCCGCGATGGGGTCGACTACTGGGCGCTGGGGCTGATCGTGACCAGCATCGGCACCATCCTCACGGGCCTCAACTTGATCGTGACCGTGGCCAAGCTGCGCGCACCGGGCATGACCGCTTCCCGCTTGCCCGTGTTCGTCTGGATGTCGGTCGTCACGGGCTTCCTTATCCTCTGGGCGATCCCCTCGCTGACCGCGGCCCAGGTGATGCTGCTGTTCGACCGGCGGCTCGGCACCGCGTTCTTCGATCCGACCCGGGGCGGTGATGTCTTGCTGTGGCAGCACCTGTTCTGGTGGTTCGGCCATCCCGAGGTCTACATCATGGTGCTGCCGGCCTTCGGCATCCTGTCCGAGGTCATCCCGGTCTTCTCCCGCAAGCCGCTGTTCGGCTATGCGGTAGTCGTCGGGTCAGGCATCGCCATCGGCTTCTACAGCTTTCTGGTTTGGGCGCATCACATGTTCGCGGTGGGCATGGGCACGGTTGCCGATGCGGTGTTCGGGGCGACCAGCATGGTCATCGCCGTGCCGACCGGGATCAAGATCTTTAGCTGGCTAGCGACGATGTGGGGCGGCCGGCTGCGCTTCACCACGGCCATGCTGTTCTGCGTGGCTTTCCTCGTGCAGTTCACGATCGGCGGCCTGAGCGGCGTGCACTTCGCGATCGTGCCCGTGGACTGGCAGACCACGGACAGCTACTATGTCGTGGCCCACTTCCACTACGTGCTCTTTGGCGGGACATACTTCGGGTTGAGCGCGGCTGCCCACTATTGGTTCCCCAAGATCACGGGCCGCCTGCTGGACGAGCGCCTGGGCCAGCTCCACTTCTGGCTCACGGTGATCGGTTTCAACCTGACGTTCTTCCCGATGCACTGGCTCGGCCTGCAGGGGATGCCGCGCCGCGTGTACACCTACCCGGACCTGCCCGGCTGGGGCCTCTGGAACCTGCTCGAGACGGTCGGCGCGTTCATCCTGGCCGCCTCCGTGCTGGTCTTCCTCTGGAACGTCTACGTGAGCCTGCGACGAGGCGCGCTGGCGGGCGACAACCCGTGGGACGCCTGGACGCTGGAGTGGGCGACCACGTCGCCGCCGCCGGCCTACAACTTCGCCACGCTACCGCCCATCCGCAGTGCTCGGCCGCTGTGGGACCTGAAGCAGGCTCCAACCGAGCGCGGGCGGGCAGCAGCTCACGGCCGGGCGGGCGCCGCGAATCCCGCCGCGGCCACCCGTGGGACTGTCGGCTTCCTCGAGCGACGCTCGGCCCCGGTGCTGGGCACGCTCGCTCTGATCTCGTCCGAGGCGGTGTTCTTCGGCTCGCTCATCGTCGCCTACCTCTTGTACCGTCACACCACGAGCGCACCGGGGCCTGAGGTCTTGAACATCCCGCGCACGGCGGTGTTCAGCCTGGCGCTGTTCGCTAGCAGCGGGACGATCTGGCTGGCTGAGCGGCGGCTCGGGCGCGGCGACCTCGCGGGCTTTCGTCTCTGGCTCCTCGCCACCATCGCCCTGGGCGCGATCTTCCTGCTCGGCCAGGTCACCGAGTACGGGCACCTGTTCGCCGAGGGCATCACGATCGGCACCAACCTGTTCACCTCGGCGTTCTTCACGCTCACGGGCTTCCACGGGTTCCACGTGCTGGTGGGACTCGTGGCACTCGCGGTGCTGGCCTGGCTGGCCTTCGCCGGCGACATCCGCCGCGATCGGCACACAGCGGTGGACGGCGTCGCGGTCTACTGGCATTTCGTCGACGGGGTGTGGGTCGTCATCTTCTCGGTGGTGTACCTATGGAACCTGTTGTAGGCGCCTGGCAACGGCTGGGGACGAGTTGGAGCTGGGAGCCAAGCGTCCTAGGGGGCTTGCTCACGCTGGCTGCGGCCTACGCCTATGGCGCTCGCGCGAGCTGGCGACAGTCGCCAGCAAGGGCACCGCGCTGGCGGGCGCTGGCCTTCCTCGGGGGGCTGCTGGCGCTATTCCTGGCGCTCGTCTCGCCGCTCGACGTGTTGGCGGACCGCTACTTGTTCAGCGCCCACATGGTGCAGCACCTGCTGCTCCTGCTCGTCGCGCCGCCGCTCCTCCTGTTGGGCCTCCCGCTGCCGCTCGCTCGCGCGCTCGTCCGGCACCCGCTGCTCGGGGCGATCGAGCGGTGGCTGGGCCAGCCGGTGGTGGCCCTCGGGCTGTACTCCGGCGTGATGTTGGTGTGGCACGTGCCGGCGTTCTACGAGGCGGCGCTGGTCCACGAGCGGCTCCACGCGGCCGAGCACCTCACCCTCCTGGGCACGGCCCTGCTGTTCTGGTGGCCGGTGGTCCAGCCGACAGTGGCCACGGCCGTGCTCGGTCACCTGAGCGCCATGCTGTACCTGTTCGTCGCGAGCACCCCCGGCACGTTGCTGGGCGCGGTGTTCACCTTCGCGTCCGCGCCCATCTATCCCACGTATGCTGCCGTGGACGATCCGCTGGGCTTGCAGCCGCTCACGCGCGGGGCATGGGGCCTGACGCCGCTGGTCGACCAGCAGCTCGGCGGTCTCCTGATGTGGGTGCCGGGTGGGCTCGTCTACCTGCTGGCGATCGGGCTGATCTTCCAGCGGCTATTCAAGGATGGGGACGAGCCAGAGCTAGTGCCGACTTCGGAGCGGAGCCGATGAATCGCGACACCACGGGCGACGTGCATCTGCCGGCGCCGAGCATCTGGCCGGCGGTCGTTGGGGCGGGCATCACGCTGCTGGCGTTTGGCCTGCTGCCGAACCTGCTGTTCAGTGCGGTCGGGGCGCTGCTGCTGGTGGCGGGGATTGCCGGCTGGATCGGAGAGCTGCGCCATGAGTGATCCGGCCGTACCGCAGATGGCCGAGCGGGTGGTCAGCCGGCGTCGCCTGCTCACCTGGCTGAACCTCGCCTTCGGCGCGCTCGCGGCCGCGGTGGTCAGCGTGCCGATCGTGGCCTACCTGCTCAGTCCCCTGCTTGAGATGCGCCAGACGTGGGTGCGGCTGGGCCCCGTCAATCAGTTCCGGATCGGTGCCACGCAAGAGGTCGCGTACGACGATCCGTCGCCGCTGCCGTGGGCTGGACAGACCGCTCGCACGGCCGTCTGGGTGCGCCGGATCAGCGAGACCGAGTTCACTGTCTTCGCCGTGAATTGCACGCACCTGGGCTGCCCAGTGAACTGGCTGCCCGAGGCCGACCTCTTTATGTGCCCGTGCCACGGCGGGGTCTATTACGCGGATGGCACAGTGGCCGGCGGGCCGCCTCCTCGCCCGCTGTTTCGCTACGCCACGCGCATTCAGGACGGCAATCTGGAGATCCTGAGTCGTCCGCTACCGATCGGCTGACCGGGAGCGCCGTGATGAAGCGGTTCGTGCTGGGCCTCTGGCGCTGGCTCGACGAGCGGCTGGGCTGGTCGCAGACCCTCTGGCCGATCGTCGCACACCCCGTCCCGCGCAATATCAACTGGTGGTACGTGTTCGGCAGCGCTACCCTGGTCGCTTTCATCATGCAGGTCGTGACCGGGGTGGCGCTGGCCTTCACCTATGTGCCCGCTCCGATCAGCGCCTACGAGAGCTTGCAGTGGATCACCCACCAAGCGCTCCTCGGCAGCGTCGTGCGCGGGATCCACTACTTCGGCGCCTCGGCGATGGTGATCCTGATCGTCGTGCACATGATCCGAACGTTCCTCATGGGCGCCTATAAGTTCCCCCGCGAGCTGAACTGGCTGACGGGCGTCCTCCTGTTCGTCCTGACCCTCGGGATGGCGTTCACGGGGCAGTTGCTGCGGTGGAACCAGGACGCGTACTGGGCGGTCGTGGTGGCGGCCGAGCAAGCGGCGCGTGTGCCCCTTATCGGTCATATCCTTGCCTACATCGTCTTCGCAGGGCCGACCGTGGGTGGCGGCACCCTGACGCGCTTCTACGCGACGCACGTGTTCCTGCTCCCCGCCCTGATGTTCCTCCTCATCGGCATCCACTTGTACCTCGTGGTGCGCCACGGGATCTCGGAGCCGCCCCAGGCCGGACGGCCCGTGGACCGGGCCACGTATCAGCGCTGGTACCAGGAGCTGCTCCACCGCGACGGCGTGCCCTTCTGGCCCGAGGCGGCCTGGCGCGACCTGCTCTTCGCTATCGCCGTCGGCGCCGGGGTGCTGGTCTTGGCCATCATCGTCGGCCCGCCCGACCTCGGCAGGCCAGCCGACCCCACGATCTTGCAGGCCTATCCGCGACCGGACTGGTACTTCCTCTGGTACTTCGCGGTCCTCGCCCTCATCCCGCCTCAGCTCGAGAGCTGGGTCATCGTGGGCTTCCCGCTGCTGGTGGGACTGGTGCTGTTGCTGCTGCCGTTCGTGGCACCGTTGGGCGAGCGGAGCCCCATCCGTCGCCCCTGGGCCGTAGGCGTTGTGGGCCTCGCCCTGATCAGCGTCGCCGCGCTGCTGCACGAGGGCATCCGCGCGCCCTGGTCGCCCGAGTTGCCCACGGCACCGTTGCCCGCCTCGGTGACGGCGTCGCTGCAGGGCAGCGCCCAGCAGGGCGCGGTGGTGTTCCAGGAGAAAGGCTGCCACAACTGCCACACCATCGCCGGCACGGGCGGGCAGCGCGGTCCCGATCTCACCGCGATCGGCCGGCGGCTGTCGCGCGACCAGTTGATCTGGCGCATCCTTTACGGCGGTACTAACATGCCCGCCTACGGTGCCAACATCCAGCCCGATGAGCTGGCCGCGCTGGTCGACTTCCTGATGGCGCAGGGCGGTGCGGTGCCGAGCGCCGCGGCCCGCTGAGGGCCGAGCGCCCTGCTCGCTTTGCCTGTTCGTGCGGCGCGAGCGTCGTGGTGACGCAGGCGGCAGCAGGATGCTGTCCTTGCGAGTCGCCGCGATGCGAGCCTGGGGCGTCCGGCCCATCACGTCGCCGTCGGAGTGAGCTACGCGAGGGGACGGAGGAGGCCCTGCTGCTGTATCAGGTCCAGGCGCAGCGTCTTGTAGCCGGCGCGCTCGAACAGGACGGTGATCGCGTCGCCGGCCACACGCTGCACGACGCCCGCGCCCAAGCCCGGGTGCTCCACGCGCTCCCCCGGCTGGAAGGGCGCGCTGGTCTCGGACGGCTGCGGAGCGCTCGGGGCGCGCGTGCCGGCGCGCAGGTCGTTGTCGCACCGGTCGCACCGCGCGGCCTCGTACTCCTCGCCGAAGTAGCTCAGGATATAGCGCCGGCGGCACTCGCGCGTCTCGGCGTAGCCGCGCATCATCTCCACGCGGCTCCGTTGGAGGGCGCGTCGTGACTCCTCGGACTCCAGCGACACGCGCCGAGGATCGAAGTCAGCGACTGCCAGCTCGAGGCGGCCCTCCTCCTCTCGGACGAGCCCCTGCCTGCTCAGGATAGTGATCAGCCGGACGAGATGGGTCTTGGATAGGCCCGCGCGCTCCTGTAGCTCCTGGAGGGTTGCGGTCCGTCGAGCGACGAGAGCGGCGTGCAGCCGCTCGACCTCGGCGCGGGTGAGGCTGCTGGTGCCAGAGCGGAAGGCGGCGCGCCCCAGGTCTTTGGGGCGGTAGATGATGCTGCAGAGGGCGAACGCGCCGTCTCGTCCCGCCCGGCCGGCCTCTTGGTAATATGCTTCGAGGCTAGCCGGAATATCACGGTGGATGACGAAGCGCACGTCGGGCTTGTCCACCCCCATGCCGAAGGCGTTGGTAGCCACGATCACCCGCAGCGCCCCGTCCATGAAGGCCTCTTGCACCCGCACCCGGTCGGCCTTCTTGCGCTGGCCGTGGTAGTAGTCGGCGGCCACGCCCCACTCGCGCAGCCAGTCGACGGTCTCCGCCGCCGCCTTCGTGGTGGCCGTGTACACGATCCCGCTGCCTTCCATGGCCCAAGCGATCTGTTCGCGCACCGCCGGTGGGTAGGCGTCGCCCCCGCCGGCAAACAGCTGCTCCAGCACGCGGCGGTCTTCCGGCTCCTCCTCGACGCGCCGAACTTCGAAGAACAGGTTGGGGCGGTCGAAGCCCCGCACGACGATGTCCGGCTGCCGCATGCCCAGCCGCTGGACGATGTCCTCGCGAACCCAGGGGCTGGCCGTCGCGGTGAGGGCGAGCAGCGTGGGCCGGCCGAGTTGCTCGGCGATGCTACCCAGCCGGAGGTAGGCCGGTCGGAAGTCGTGGCCCCACTCGGAGATGCAGTGGGCCTCGTCGACGACGAACAGGGAGATGTCCATTCGCCGGAGCTGGTCCAAGAACGCCTCGTTCTCCAAGCGCTCGGGCGTGACGTACAGGAGCTTCGACTCCGCCCGCTGGACCTCGGCCAGCTCGCTAGCCGACTCCGCCTCCGTTTGCGCGCTGTTGACGACGCTCGCCTCCACCCCATGCGCCGCCAGGGAATCCGCCTGGTCCTTCATGAGCGCGATCAGCGGGGACACGACGACCGTGGTGCCGGGCAGGAGCTGGGCGGCGAGCTGATAGGTGAGCGACTTGCCCGTGCCAGTAGGCAGCACGCCGAGCACATCGCGGCCGTCCAGCACGTCGCGGATGATGCGCTCCTGACCGGGCCGGAACGCTGTGAGCCCGAACTGCGCAAGCTGAGCTTTCCGGTCGGCCTGGGACGCCACCATGCAAGTCTTCTCCCTCGAGTACCGACTGGCGAGCACCAACGTGGGGCGGCTTCATCTACCGTCGCCGCTAGCAGGGCGTGCTTCGCAGAGCCAATGCCAAGACACGCCCTGTCTGCGGAGCGGATCCGCGGTGGACGAGCCCAGCGCTAGCTCCTGGAGACGCTCCGCCGAGTGGAGCGTCTCGACCACCAGCGTGTGAGGGGACCAGCGGGCAGCGCCCGGGCCGCCATGGGCGGGAGACGGCCGGTAGGGGCCTGGCGGTTAGTGGCGCCGACTCCTCGTGATGAGGTAGCGGAGGCTACTCAATGTGCCCCCCACAGCGATTAGCGCCGGCAGCACGAGCAGCGCCCACTCGGCCGGGCTGTGGAAGTGGGGGAGGCTGCCAAGCCCGGGCTCATGGGTGTGGGGTGCGATGAGTTGCTCCTGGATAGAGACGTAGATCATCGACCCGAAGACGAGCCCGTACAGCACGCACAGGACCAGGACCAGGGCGGTGATGCCGATGTCGAACGGAACGCGCGGCCGAGGCGGCCGGGGCACATGCATACAGTAGTCATCGGGCAGTAGCGTGAACCGCATGGTCACCCCCTGTAGCAGTTGGCACGTGGACATTCTCGCGTCAGCAGCGCGGGGCTACAGCAGCCTCGCGCTCATCGATGATCCATTTGGCAAGTGCAGGCGAGCGCTGGGTCGGCCGCATTGGGCCAGTGGTCGTCGCCGGGACCCGCGCGCTCCCGCGGGTGGTCCGGCCCTGTTGGAGCCGCATCGTCGCTCGGGGCTCCTGCGGCGAGCCACTGAGCGAAGTCCGGCTGCACCAGGGCCATCTGGTACTCGAGGAAGATCTGCTCGCACATCGCCCGCACGGGGCCAGCGCCGGGCGTGCGCACGATCTGCTCGAACAGCCACCCCTCGAAGGCATCCGGCTCGGGATCGGCGGCTACCGCGCGCTGAAGTAGGTCGCGCTTGAGCGCCAACCCAAGCTTGTCCGGCGCCTGGTCGCGTTTCCGGCGTCGTGTTTGGCCCTCGGCAGCCTCGAGCGCTTTGAGCAGGAAGGCGCAGAACGTGCCCGGCCGCAGGCAGTGCGCGTGTGCATCCCCGCTGGGGCTTGCGCCAGCACGAACCCTCACCATGCGCTCCTCTCCCACGTCCGTCCTCTAGCCCCGCCACCGCAACCACCCACGGGGTGGCGGCGCCGACTCGACCGTTAGGGCCAGGCTCCAACCGAGTCCCTCCGGACGGCGATACCCATGCTCGAGTGCCGTCACGTCCAACTCGAGTGACTCCAGATCGCGCAGCAGGATCTCCGAGGGGGCCAGGGGCTCCAGCGTGGCCAAGACCTTGAGATACCCGTGGCAGCGCGAGCAAGTGATCGCCCGTCGCGTCTCGCGCTCGTGTGCCGCCGCGAAGTAGCGCTGGCTGTGCTGCTCGCGGTGCCCACAGAAGGGGCAGCGCCGGTGCTCGCATGGCCACCCGGTGCCGCAGCGCCCACAGCGGAGGACCAGCTCGCGGGCAAGCCCCCGCACCTCGGCGAGCGTGGGCCAGGCGGCGCAGACGGGGCAGTACCCAAGGGTCCATCGTCCATCGAGCGTGGCGGCTGCGCGGCGGCCGCAGGCCACCAGCAGCGGCAGCGCCGCAGCCTGTGCGACGACCACCAGGACGCCCGGGGTGGCGGCGACCCGCGCGGCCATGTCTTCCAGTGCGGGAACGTCGTGTACCAGGCTCGCCCGCAAGCTGGCCGGCGGATCGAACCCCGGTGCGGCGAACAGTTGGCGCAGTCGCGCGCTATCGGGATGGCCAGCCGCGTCGAGGGCAGCGACGAGCTGCACGAACAGTGCGCGCAGGCGGTCGCTGTCCACGACCAGGCGCGCGCCGTGGAGCCGCGGGGCGCCCGCTTCTGCCCTCGGCCCCAGGGAGGCCGGGAGGGACCTCTCCCAAGAGGGGTCCGCGGCGGCATCGAGCGCGACGGCCTGGAGGCGTGCCAGCGGGGCGACCGCTGGATCTGTGGCTGCAAGTTGCTCGAGCGCTCGCCCCGCGCCTGCTGTCGGCATGCCTATCTCCCGGTCGTGGGGGAAGGGGTCGGCGTGGCTGCCACCCGCGGCAGCGTGGGATGCAGGGCAGGTCCGGTGGGCCTGGGCGAAGCGCTCGGCCCCGGCGGTCCCGCGGCGCCCGGCGGCGAGGCCTCGGGGCTGAGCTCCGCGGCAGTCGGCGAGGGCAGGGGGCTGACGGCTACCGGCGGCGTCAGGGGTGGCCGTGTGGGGGCCACGGCCCCGGGCACGAGCTGGGGCGGAACGACCGACGTCGCCGGCGTCCCGACAGCGGCGGGACGCGGGGGCGCGCTGCACGCCGCCGCGATCAGCAACACGCCGCTTACCGCTAGCCACCTAGCGCGCATTGGCCCACCAGCCTGGAACGCCCTTGGCATCTCGCGGTGCCCCGCCCGTAAAGGGCACGTGGAAGGACGGGTTGTTGCGGCTCTGATCGCCGTGCAGCCGGATCGGGAGGCTAGTATTGCCCACGTCGGCGCCTAGCCCACTTCCCTGGGTTCGCCCATCCTCCGGACTGCAGCCGATGACCGTGAGCAGACTCGTGGCGAGCAATACGCCGAGCCAGCCCCGGGAAACTGCTCGCATTGGGCCGCCGGCCTGTGTGCGCGCCATCACCCCTCCCTTCATGGTGGCTCCGGCCTCAGTGGAGCTGTGGCCCCATGACGATGCCATAGCGCATCAGGAAGCCGCCCACGAGGACCAGCACCGCCGACAGGACCAGGTTGCCCTTCAAGCTGATCGGCCGCAGGGCGTACAGCACCAGGGGCACGATCCCGGCCAAGACGATCGCCACCAGGATCGCGATCAGCGGGACGCCCCGCAGGAAGATCGCCGCGCCACCCCCGACCAGGGTCAGTAGGAACACCACGACATTCACGAGCCACCAGGCGATCAGCCACACATTGGCGTCGGCCAAGCTTACCACGTCGGCATCGGTAGGGCCGACGAGTGCCTGGATCAGCACGACTGCGGCCACCCCGGTGATCATCGCCGTCGACACGTAGACCGCCGGGATCATCCACGTCTGGCCCCAACCTGGGAAGTTCCCAACGGTGAGCAGGACTCCAGAGTAGATGCCCACAGCAAGGCCGAGGAGCCCGCCGACCAGGGACCAGGCCAGGCCCAGGGGCGTGCCGTGCAGCGTACGATCGTAGCGCCAGCCGCCGATGGTGAACAGCCGCCGCGCGATCAGCGCATCCACAAACGACACGAAGGCGAAGAGGGTGAACAGGATCACGAGCCAAGTGCCGAGCGACATCGGCGACCACGGCTTGAGCATGGGGAGGAAGCGCTCGTTCATCACGGCCATGTGCCAGAAGCGCTCGGGACGCGCGAGGTCCACGATCAGCAGCAACGTCGCCAGCGCCATCAGAGGGAAGGCGAGGAGATGGGCCGTCCGCGCCGCGGGCGACCGGCCACGTCCGGACACCTCCAAGATCACCGCGGCCACATAGGCCCCCCCGGCCACGCCGGCGACGAACATCTCGAGGAGGACGAGCCAGTCCCAGTGGACCGGGTTCGCACGCTCGCCCAGCATCGCTACTCCTCCTGGGGGGGCGCTGCCTCCCGCCCACGGGCGGGAACGGCGACGGCCTCCTCGACGGCGGCCATGCGCCGCTGCCGGAAGGCCAGCAGACCGCCGAGCGCGGCCAGGATGCCGCTGCCCCATCCCAGCAGCCAGCCCGGCAGACTGTTGCGACTGGGCAGCTCCGGCCGCTCGGGCAGTCCGTACACCTGGGGCCGATCGACCAGTAGGAAGAAGGCGTTCAGGCCGCCGATGCGGTCGGTGTACCCATCGCCCGGGACGCCGTAGAGATAGGCGCGCGACTCACCGCGCTGGCGGAGTTGCTGCACCCGCTGCTCCGCCCGCGCCCGCAGTTGATGCAGCGGCCCGAACTGGATGCTGGCGGTGGGGCAGGCCTGCGCGCAGGCGGGCGTCAATCCCCCGAGCATCCGATCGTAGCAGAGGGTGCACTTCATGGCCGTGTTATTGGCCTCGTTGATCCCGATCACGTCGAACGGGCAGGCCGAGATACAGTAGCGGCAGCCGTTGCAGACGTCGGACTGGATGACGACCGTGTCGAACTGCGTGCGGATGATCGCACCGGTCGGGCACACCTCGAGGCAGCCGGCCTGGACGCAGTGCTTGCACACGTCGCTCATCAGCAGCCAGCGCCCGCCCGTTCGGTTCGGGTCGTTGGCATCGAACTGCTCGATGAACTTGACGTGCCGCCAGTTGATCCCGTCCAGCCGCCGGGTGTTGTCGTAGCTGTTGCCGCTCAGCGTGTTCTGGCCGCCGTTGATCGCCGGCAGCTGGTTCCACTCCTTGCAGGCGACCTCGCACGCCTTGCACCCGATGCAAAGCGTCGTATCGGTGAAGAAGCCCATCGGTTCGGCCATGGGGCCTCCCTACGCCTTCTCGACGTTGCACATGAAGGCCTTGCCCTCATGGATGCTGACGTTCGGATCGGCCACCAGCGAGGTCAGCTCGTTGGTCACGTCGCCGGTCACCAGGCCCATGTAGCCCCAGGGCCACGGCATGCCTACGTGGTGGAAGCGGCGGCCGTCGATGACGAACGGCCGCATCCGCCCGGTCACCAGCGCCTTGGTACGGATCGTCGCGCGCGGGGTCGTCACGACCACCCAGTCCAGGTTCCGGATGCCCTTCTCCGCCGCCAGCTCGGGGCTGATCTCGATGAACGACTCGGGCTGGAGCTGCGCGAGCCAGGGCACCCAGCGGTTCATCGCGCCGGACAGGTAGGTCTCTGTCAGGCGGTAGGTGGTGATGATGATCGGGTAGCGCGGATCGCCGATCTCGGCCAGCACGTTGTCCGCACGCGGCCAGTACTTCAGCACCGGATTGACCTGTTGCCGTGGGTACAACAGATTCTGTACCGGTGATTCGGCCGGCTCGTAGTGGGTGGGCAGCGGACCGTCGACATAGCCGCTGGGCGCGAACAGCCAGGCCTTGCCGTCCTGCTTCATGATGAAGGCGTCGGTGCCCGAGTGCGCGTCGAGCCCGATGCCGTTGGGGTCGGCGGGCGCGTTGGGTGGCTTGGTGAGGGCGAAGTCCGGCACGTCGTACCCGATCCAGCGCGAGCCCTCCCACCACACCCAGCGCTTGCGCTCGCTCCATGGCGTGCCATCCGGCCGCGCCGAGGCGCGGTTGTACAGGATGCGGCGGTTGGCAGGCCAGGCGAAGCCCCAGCCCAGGTGGCTGCCCGGGTTGTTCTCGGGATCGGGGTTGCGGCTCGCCGGCAGGTACTGGCCTGCGGCCGGCATCATCCCCGAGTAGATCCACGAGGCGCAGGTCGTCGAGCCATCGTCGCGCAGGGCGGCGAAGCCGGGCACCGGCTGCTTCGTGTCCGTGAAGTAGCCGTTGATCTCGAGGTTGATCTTCATGACGTCCGGCTCGCCCTGGATGCGCGTGTTGGTCGGGTAGCGGCCGGGATCGTAGTCGAAGTCCCAGGTCAGGTTCTTGAAGCCCTGGTCGCGCGGCAGCGTGCTGTCGGCGTACAGTCGCTTCAGCCGGAGCGCGAGCTGGTGGGTGAACCACAGGTCCGAGCGGCAGTCGCCCGGCGGGTCGGTCGCCTTCTCGTGGAACTGCAGCAGGCGCTGGGTATTGGTGTAGGTGCCCTCGAACTCGGCGAGCATCGCCGAGGGGAACAGGAACACCTCGGTCTGGATGTCCTCGGGCCGCACCTCCCCGTTGCGCACCTCCGGGGCGGCGTACCAGAACGAGGCCGTCTCCGTCTCGAACACATCCTTGACGACTAGCCACTGGAGGCTGCGGAGCGCCTTGCGCTGGAGCCGCGCGTTCAGCGAGGTGGCCGGGTTCTGGCCGATACACAGCATCCCGCGCACCTTGCCGTCGGCCATGCGCACCATCATGGGCAGGTGCGAGTAGTCGCCATCGATGCGGGGGTGCCAGCCGTAGCCGAACTCGTTGGCCGGGGTGGCTGCGTCGCCGTACATCGACTTCAGGTAGCTGACCATGAACTTGGGCAGGTTGGCCCAGTAGCCCTGGGGCAGCGTCTCGGTCCGGATGTAGTCGGCGAGCGTCTCGTGGTTCTTCAGCGTGCTCGGTGCCGCCATGTAGCCGTGGATCGAGTGATAGAGCGTCGGGATGTCGGTGCTGCCCTGGATCGTCGAGTGGCCGCGCAGGGCCATGATCCCGCCGCCGGGCCGTCCCATGTTGCCCAACAGGAGCTGGAGCAGCGCGCACGCCCCGATCATCTGGACCCCGTAGGTGTGCTGGGTCCAGGCGACAGCGTAGGCGAACGAGCCGGTGCGCTCCGGGCCCGAGTTCTCTGCCAGCGTCTCCGCGACTTTGATGAAGAGGTCCTGCGGACAGCCAGTGATCCGCTCGACCATCTCGGGCGTGTAGCGCGCGAAGTGGCGCCGCACGATCTGGAACACGCAGCGCGGGTGCTGCAGCGTCGGGTCGGTCTGGGGCGGCGGGGGGATCAGCGAGCGCACCAGGTCATCATAGGGCGGGCCGGACGGCGTCTGCACCTGCTGCGCCCCGGGCTGGCCCGACTGGACCGCCTGCTCGCCCGACTGCGCCGTGTTCGCCGCACGGCTCGTCTCGCCGACGGCAGTGGTCGCGTACTGCCAGGTCCGTGGGTCGTACTGGGCGATGAAGCCGTTGATCGGATCGCCCGTGTACGCCATCAAGCCGGAGAAGACGCCGTCGAGGTCCTCGGTGTCCTGGTACTCCTCGTTGATGATCGTCGCCGCGTTAGTGTAGTTGACGACGTAATCGTGGAAGTACCGGTTGTTCTCGATCATGTAGCGGATCAGCCCGCCCAAGAACGCGATATCCGAGCCGGCGCGGATGGGCACATAGATGTCGGCCACGGCCGAGGTGCGGGTGAACCGCGGGTCCACATGGATGAGCTTGGCGCCCTTCTCCTTGGCCTGCATCACCCAGCGGAAGGCCACCGGGTGGTTCTCGGCCATGTTGGAGCCCATGATCACGATGACATCGGAGTCCGCCATGGTGCCCGGGAAGATCGTCGCGGCGCCGCGCCCGAGTCGTACCCCCAGACCGGGGACGCTCGAGCTGTGTCATATACGCGCCTGGTTCTCGATGGCGACGATCCCGAGGCCGCGCATCAGCTTCTGGTGGATGTGGTTCCACTCGTCGTCGAGCAGCGCCCCGCCGAGCGAGAAGATGGCGGGGGTCATCATCAGCGTCTTGCCGTTGGCGTCGCGCTCGATGAACGTCTCATCGCGCGTCTGCTTGATCAGTTCGGCGACCCGGTCCATCGCCCGCTCGAGGTCCCACACCTCCCACTGCGTGGCGCCGGGCGCGCGGTGCAGAACCTTGGTCAGCCGGTTGGGGTTGACGTGAAGCTGGTAGACCGCCGCGCCTTTGGGGCAGAGGTTGCCGTAGTTGATCGGGCTGGCCGGGTTGCCCTCGATGTTGACGATCTCCCCGTCCACGGTGTGGATGAGCAGGCCGCATCCGACCGAGCAGTAGCAGCAGACGCTGGGGTGGGCCTCTGCCCCCGCGATCCGCAGCTCCTGCGCCCGAGCCACCTTCGGGGTTAGGTCTGCGCCCAAGGCCACCAGCGCCCCAACGGCCGTTCCTGCGGCCGCGCGACTGGTAAGTCCGAGAAACTCCCGACGCGTAACCGCCATCATCACCCTCCCCGAAGACACGCCCGGACTATCCGGCGCAGCACCTCCACGCCCCACGCCGCCACGCCGCGATGCTACGCCCTCAACGGCTGTCGCGAGACTCTGACAAGGTTTGCGCCATGGTACCCCGCTCCTGCAGGCCTGTCAATCGAATGCGAAGCCCCAACAACCGTTGATCCCGAGCACCATGGGTGCGCGTGGAGGCGCAGCAGCAGGGCTGCGGGCGGCTCCGGAGCGAGGCCGGCTCGCACCACATCCCGTGGCCGCCTGACGGCGCTAGCGAAGGGAGCCCAGGACGATTCCCAGGAGCCCCAGCAAGACGATCAGATGCATCAGCCACCGCTGGAGAACACGCGGCTCCTGCGCGCTCGCGTCACTCGCGAAGTGCGCTAACACACGGACATGCCCGCGCGCACTGCGGTGCGCGGCCTGCTGGCGCTCGGCGATCGCCATCGCTCCTCCTCGGCGCCCTGTGCCTCGTCGCGGTGGCTGCAACTTATGTGCCAAGGCCGCACGGACTCGCGCTCTAGCGCTCGCCGCGCCACGGCCTGTGCTATGATGCGGCCGGGCGAGCCGCAGCTCGCTCCGCCGTCGCGGTCCGCTCGCGAGCGCGCCGACGGCTGCACCCGCGCGGGGAGAGCGAGACATGAAGCTGGCCATCTTCAACGAGTTGCGCCTCGGTGTGCTGCGGGGCGACGACGCCCTGGTGGACGTGACGGCCGCCCTGCCGCAGTGGGACAACGGTTACGCGGCCAACTGGTGGCTGCGGCTGTGCCACGATTTCGCGGAGCTGCGTCCACGGTTGGAGCGCGCGGCGGCCGAGGGCCAGCCCGTGCCGCTCAGCCAGGTACGCCTCCGCGCGCCGGTGCTCTACCCCTCGAAGATCATCGCCGCGGCCTCCAACTACGGCGCCCACCGCGAGGAGATGCGCGGCCGCTTCACCCCGGCGGGGAGCTGGCTCGGCGAGTTCGACGTGTTCCTCAAGGCGCCCAGCTCGATCATCGGCCCGGGCGACACGATCGTCCTGCCCGAGGTGGGCGACCGCGAGATCCACCACGAGTCGGAGCTGGCGTTCGTCATCGGCCGCGGCGGCAAGGACATCCCCGTCGAGCGCGCGCTCGACCACGTCCTCGGCTACACCATCCTGATCGATGTGACCGTGCGCGGCGCCGGCGACCGCTCGCGGCGCAAGTCGTACGACACGTTTACGCCCATCGGGCCGTATCTGGTCACGGCCGACGAGATCGGCGACCCCCACGCGCTGCGCATCGAGCTGTGGGTCAACGACCAGAAGCGGCAGGACGTGAACAGCGGCGAGATGCTCACCAAGATCCCCGAGATGATCGCCTACGCCTCGCAGGTGATGACTCTGTGCCCGGGCGACGTGTTCACCACGGGCTCGCCGGCGGGTGTGGGGCAGATCCACGACGGCGACACGCTAGTGACCCAGATCAGCAAGATCGGGCGGATGACCAATCACGTGAAGGCGGGCGGCCGCTAGCGCGACGAGGGGGAGACGATGCCCAAGGACCTGCGCACGTTCATCGCCGAGGTGGCCGAAAAGCGCCCCCAGGACATCATGATGGTCGCCGAGAACATCGATCCCCGCTTCGGTATGACGGCTGTGGCGGCTGCGCTGGAGCGCCGGGCCCAGTTCCCCGCCCTGTTCTTCCGCCGCTCGCGCGGCAGCGAGCTGCCCGTCGTGATGAACCTCTGCGCCACTTACGAGCGCCTGGCGCTCGCGCTGGGCACCACCGTGCAGGAGATGGTGCCCACCTACGCCGAGCGGCAGGCGCACCCGATCCCGCCCACGATCGTCGAGACGGGGCCGGTGAAGGAGCTGATCTGGACCGGCGCCGACGCCGACCTGCGCCGCCTGCCGATCCCCACGCACAACGCGCTCGACGGCGGGCCGTACCTCACCGGGGCCAGCCTGGTGGCGCGCGATCCCACCACTGGTGCGCTGAACATCGGCCTGTACCGCCATCAGATCTTCGGGCCGCAGGAGATCGGCGTCTGGTTCATGCAGGGCCACCACGGCCTGTACATCCAGCAGGCCTACGAGGAGCGCGGCGAGCCGATGCCGGTGGCTATCATCGTTGGCCACCACCCGGCGGCGATCATGGGCACCATCTCACGCATCCCGGGCATTGGCGGCGAGTACGAGGAGGCCGGCGCGCTGCTCCAGGAGCCTATCGAGCTGGTCAAGTGCGAGACCTCCGACCTGCTGGTGCCCGCGCGCGCTGAGATCGTCATCGAGGGTGTGATCGAGCCTGGCGCCTACAAGCAGGAGGGGCCGTTCGCCGAGTGGCCCGGCTACTACACCGAGCAGGGGCCCAAGCCGTACATCAAGGTCACGGCCATCACCCTGCGCCACGACGCGATCTTCTACGACGTGTTCGCCGGCCACCGCGAGCACTGTGTGCTGGGCAGCCTGCCGCGCATGGGCAGCATCTACCGCCGCGTCAAGCAGGTCGTGCCGGGGCTCAAGGCGGTGAACGTGCCGGCGCACGTGCGAATGCACTGCTACATCTCGTTCAAGAAGCGCAACGAGGCCGAGGCCAAGAAAGCCGCGTTCGCCGCCCTGCTCACCGAGCCGGAGAACCTCAAGCTCATCATCCTCGTCGATGACGACATCGACGTGTACAACGAGCCGGAGGTGATGTGGGCGCTCGGCACGCGCTTCCGCGCCGACAAGGGCCTCCAGGTGATCCACGACTGGTCGGGCCCGGGCGGGCTGAATCCCGCCGGCTGGGACTACTTCCCCGACGGCACCAAGCAGCCGCGTATGATGCCCGTGGTGATCATGGACGCCACCAAGCCGGCACCGCCCAACTGGTTCCCGCCGCGCGCCCAGGTGCCCGAGGAGCAGATCGCGGCGGTCGATCTCGACCGCCTGCTGCGGCCGTTCGACCAGCGCGCCGCGCTCGGCCAGGCGGCCGGCGCCCGCTAGCGCCTAGTGACACGTGACCCGAGCGGTCCACCGCTGCCCTGGCGGGCGGGCCCGCCGTGCACGGCGGCAGGGAAACAGAGCAAGATAGCCATCACGGACTACTAGCAGCGCGTTGGGGGAAGCGCCCGTGCCGGTCGAACGCGAGCTGGCGGACCTCGTCGCGCAGCGCCTCGACGAGGCGTACCTCCGCGAAATCCTCGTGCGCCTCTTGCAGACGCCGACTGACGTGCCGCTCGGCCAAACCGAGCTGGCGCCCGAGGACCCGAAGCTCGCCCGCTACAGCCGCGAGGTCATCGCGCCCGCGCTGGCGCGCCTCGGCTACACGCGCCTCACCATCGACGACGCCAACAACCTGGTCTGCCGCATCGGGACGGAGGGCGCCTCGCCCAGCCTGCTGCTGATGGGCTACGCCGTGGCGCAGCACGGCAACCTGATGGCCGACCCGTACTCCGGGCGCATCGCCAGCGCCGCAGAGTACGGGCTCGACGAGCCGTGTGCCTTCGGCCAGGGCGCCACGCAGCACAAGGGCGCGCTGGCCGCGGGCCTGGCGGCGCTGAAGCTAGTGGCCGAGAGCGGGGTGCCGCTGCGCGGCCAGCTCGTCTTCGCCGTGAACACCGAGGGGCGCAGCAGCCACACGTGCAGCCGGCTGATCCTCGACGGCCAGGGCGTGCGCGCCGACCACGGCGTGCTCCTGTTCGCCACCGGCAATCGCATCTCGCTGGGCAATCGCGGGCGGCTGGACGTGCGGATCACCGTGCGCGGTCGCTCGGCGCACTCCAGCCAGCCCTGGTTGGGGCTGAGCGCCATCGACGGCGCCTACGAGGTGCAGACGCGTCTGCGCGCGCTCCAGCTCGCGGCGCGCCACCCCCAGCTCGGCGCGGCGCAGGCCACACTCTACCAGGTCCAGTTCGCGCCGATCGCGCCGCACACGCTGCCCGACACGGCGGTGCTCACGGTCGATCGCCGCCTGCTGCCCGGCGAAGACCCCGACGCCGCCCTGGCCGAGATCCGCACCGCCATCGGCGACCTCAGCCCCTACCAGGTGGAGGTCGCGCCGGGCGCCCTCATGTACCCCGCCGAGGTACCGCCCGACGCGCCGATCGTGCGCGCGCTCCAGGCCGCCGCGCGGGCCACGCTCGGCCGCGAGCTGGAGACGTTCTACCTGCCGAACACCTTCGACGCCGGTTACGCCAACCACGTGGGCATCCCGACGGTGATGTTCGGACCAGGCATCCGCCGGCTGGGCAGCGAGGTGACGGCCGAGGAGTTCGTGGCGCTGTCGCACGTGCGCGACGCCGCCCGTGTATATGCCTACACCATCCTGAGCCTGCTGGGGACTGTATGACTGCCACTGCCACGCGGCCGGTGCGTTACGGGCTGAGCCTGTCCAACCGGGGCGTGCTGCTGGGGCTGACCACCGTGCCGGAGCTGCTGGCGCTGGCCGAGGAGGCCGAGGCGTCGGGCTTCTTCGAGTCGGTGTGGGTCGGCGATAGCCTGCTGGCCAAGCCGCGGCTGGAGGCCATCGTGTTGCTGTCCGCGCTGGCGGCGCGCACCACGCGCGTGCGGCTGGGCCCGGCCTGCCTGGCGAGCTTCCCGCTGCGCCACCCGCTGGTACTCGCCGCGCAGTGGGCCAGCCTCGACCGCCTGGCCAACGGACGCACGGTGCTGTGCGTGTGCCTCGGCGGCAACCCCCAGCGCGGCGGTGCGTTCGCCGACGAGTATCGGGCCATGCAGGTCGAGCCCAGCTCGCGCGTCGGCCGGCTGGAGGAAGGCATCGCGGTGCTGCGGGCCGTGTGGGAGCACGAGCGGGCCAGCTTCCACGGCCGCTACTACGCCTTCGAGGGCGTGGCGTTCGAACCGAAGCCCGCCCAGGCGCGCGTGCCGATCTGGATCGCCAGCAATCCCGACCCGACTGCCCTGGCGCCCGCCGCGCTCGACCGCGCGCTGGCGCGCGTGGCGCGGCTGGCCGACGGCTGGATGAGCACCGCGGTGGATGCTGCCCTGTTCGGTGCCCAGTGGCGGCGGATCCAGGAACTCGCGCGCGCTGCCGGCCGCGATCCGGCCGCGCTGGAGTCGGCGTACCATCTGATGGTGCACCTGCACCCCGACCCCGAGACGGCCGTGGCCGCAGCCAAGCGCTACCTGGACCACTACTACCGCACCGACTACTCGCGCGCGGTGCTCGACGCCTGGGTCGCCTACGGGCCGCCCGAGATGGTGGCCGCCAAGATCCTGGCGTTCGTGCGCGCCGGTTGCCAGACGCCGATCCTGCGCTTCGCCGCGACCGATCAGCGCGGCCAACTGCGTCAGTTCCTGACCACCGTGGCACCGTTGCTAGCCGGGGCGCGGGTGCCGGGCTGACGCGGCGTGGCCCGCGGCGCAGCTCGGGGCCGTGCGCACGCTCCCCCGATGGCGGGCAGAGCGCGCGCACGGCTCTGGTGCGCGCGGCGTCAGCGCTGGGCGAACGGCGGCGCGGGGTAGGCGAACGGCGCGCTCGCGTGCTCAGGCGGCCAGATTAGCTCGTTTTTGCCGTTCTGCCACTGGAGCAGGAGATACTCCATAACCCCCGTGCCGTCCGGGTTGAAGCGGATCGGCCCTACCACCGAGGTCTGCAGATTCGTCTCGGCGATCGCCTGGCGCAGGCGCTCCCCATCGAGCGAGCCAGCGCGCTCGATCGCATCGACCACCACTTGCACGATGGCATAAGCGGGTCCAGTTGCTCCCTCGGGGAGCTTGCCGTACTTGGCCAGGTGCTTCGCTGTCAACTCGGCCACCCCGGGAAACTTCGCGGCATGGTGCCATCCGGGAGAGGTGACGACGTAGTCGCCGTCCCTACCCAGGTTGTCGGCCCACACCTGGCCGTCCGCGGCGCGGCTAAGGTGCAAGAAGCGCGGGTTGAAGTCCAGCTCCTTCATCTGCTTCACGAGCGCCATACCATCGGGCGGATTGGGGTTGGCCATTACCGCCTCGGCGCCGGCCGCCTTGGCCCGTTGGATGAGGTCCGAGAAGTCCCTCGTCCCAACGGCGTACTCCTCGTTCGCCACGATCTGGTAGCCGTAGCGCGGCGCCTGCTCGGCGTACAGGCGCGCCATCTCCAGCCCCCAGTCGGTCTTCTCGGCGAACAACGCCACTCGCCGCGGCCGCTGGGCCTCGGGCAGCGAGTTCAACAGCTCGTAGGTCGCCTGCACGATGCCCGGGGACTTCACGAACGGGGAGAAGAGATACCGCAGGCCGCGCTGGTGGATCTCGTAGAGCGCGAAGCCTACACCCAGATAAGGGATGCGGTTCTTGTCACCGATGGCGGCGCCCGCGGCGTGCAGGTCCGAGCCGGCCCCGCCCATGTACACTACCACTCGATCCTGGGCGTACAGTGTCTCCAGCCGCTGCACCGTCTTGGTCGGGTCTGACTCGTCGTCGTACAGGCGCAGCTCCAGCGGCCGGCGCACGCCGCCCACGTTCACCCCGCCGGCGGCGTTGACGTCCTCGATCGCCAGCTCGTAGCCGTTCCGCACGGGCGCGCCGATCGAAGCATAGCGGCCGGTGAGTGGCACCACGGCGCCGAGGCGAATGGGCTCGCCTGCGCCGCTCTGGGCGTGCGGCGGAGCTGCCCGAGCGGTGGTAGCGGCCGCGGCAGGGGCGGGCGCGCTCGGCTTGGTCGCCGGCTGGGGGCTGCACGCCGCCAGTAGGCCGGCTGCCAGCATGCCGATCGCTACAAACGAGGCCAGAGCACGGAGTGATCCTCGCATGCGGTCCTCCTGGCGGATCCACACCGAATAGCAGCATTGGGCGCGCATCGCGGGCTGGCCCCGTGGTTGCAGCGCTACCGCTGGGCGAACGGCGGCGCGGGGTAGGCGAACGGCGCGCTGGCCTGCTCGCGTGGCCAGATCAGCTCGCTCTTGCCGTTCTGCCATTGCGGCAGCAGATAGTCGACCACGCCAGAGCCATCCGGGTTGAAGCGGATCGGGCCAATCACCGAGGTCTGCAAGTGCGTGTCGGCGATCGCCTGGCGGAGGCTCTCCCCGTCGAGCTTGCCCGCGCGCTCCATGGCGTCGACCAACACCTGGATCAGCGCGTAGGCGGGGCCCGTGAGGACGTCGGCGGGCCGGCCGTACTTGGCCTGATGCTTCGCTGTCAGCTCGGCCACGCCCGGGTACTTGGCGGCGTGATGCCAGCCGGGCGAGTACACCACGTAGTCGCCGTCTTTGCCCAGGTTCTCAGCCCACACCAGCCCGTCCGGGGCGCGGCTGAGCATCAGGAACTTGGGGTTGAAGTCTAGCTCCTTCATCTGCTTGACTAGCGCCATGCCGTCCGGCGGGTTCGGCTCGCCGAACACAACCTCGGCGCCGGCCGCTTTGGCCTTGAGGATCAGGTCGGAGAAGTCCTTGGTGCCCGGCGCGTACTCCTCGTTGACCACGATCTGGTAGCCGTAGCGCGGCGCCTGCTCGGCGTACAGGCGGCCCATCTCCGCGCCCCAATCGGTCTTCTCGGAGAACAGGGCCACCCGGCGCGGCCGGTCGGCCTCCGGCAGCGAGTTCAGCAGCTCGTAGCTGGCCTGCACGATGCCTGGGGATTTGGGGAACGGCGAGAAAAGGTACTTCAGGCCCCGCGTGTGGATATCGTATAGGGCGAAGCCTACACCCAGATAAGGGATGCGGTTCTTGTCACCGATGGCGGCGCCCGCGGCGTGGAGGTCCGAGCCCGCGCCGCCGAGATAGGCTACCACGCGGTCCTGGGCGTAGAGCGACTCCAGCCGCTGCACCGTCTTGGCCGGATCCGACTCGTCGTCGAGCAGCCGCAGCTCCAGCGGCCGGCGCACGCCGCCCACGTTCACCCCGCCGGCAGCGTTGACATCCTCGACGCCGATCTCGTAGCCTGCCTTCACCATGGCGCCCAACGAGGCATAGCGGCCGGTGAGCGGGACGACGGCACCGATGCGGATCGGTTCTGCGGCACCGCTGGGGGATGGAGACGCTCCCTGACTGACCGCGGGGTTGGCGGCGCCCGAGGTACTCGGCTTCGCGGCCGGCTGCGGGGTACAGGCGAGCAAGCCGACTGCCAGGCTACCGATAGCGAGGAACGAGGTCAAGGCACGCAGAGATCCTCGCATGTGATCCTCCTCTGCGATCCAGGCCGACCGATACGCGACTTCCCCCAGCACGGGGAACCACGATGGCCGAGAGTATGCCCTGCGGCCTCGACTCCGGCAAGAGATGCATGGATGTCAGACGACCTGGAACCGCGAGCCCTGACGGGTCTTTTGCACCTCGATGCGGACGGGGAACACCTCCTTCATCTCCGCGAGGTGCGTGACTACTAGCACGCGGGCGAAGTCGTCCTGGATCGCCTTGATCGCCTCGACGATGCGCTCGATTCCCTCGGCGTCCTGCGTGCCGAAGCCCTCGTCGATGATCAGCAGTTGCAAAGGGATGCCGGCGCGGCGCGCTACCAGCCGGGCCAGTGCCACACGCAGCGCGAAGTTGGCGCGGAACGCCTCGCCGCCGCTGAACAGCTCGTAGCCACGCGTGCCCAACTCGTCGGCCAGCTTGATATCCAGCGTCTCGATCGTTGTGCCCTTTTGCGTATCGCGCTGCGTCTCCAGCAGCAAGTGCATGCGGTTGTCGGTCATGCGCGCCAACAGGGCGTTGGCCTCGGCCTCCAGCTCGGGGATCGCCGCTTCGATGATCATGGCCTGAATGCCGCGCTTGCCGAACGCCAGGGCGAGGTCGCGGTAGATCCCCTGCTCGTGCTGGAGCTGCGCCCGCTGCGCCAAGAGTCGTTCCCGCTCGCCGGCCAGGAAGTCGAGGGTCCGCAGCTGCTGCCGCACGGCGCCCAGGCGCTGGTGCGCCAGGCGCTGCTGGTCCTCGGCTCGCCGCAGCGCGTCCTGTGCTGCGGCCAGCTGGTTTTCGAGCGCGGGTAGCTCGGCCAGCTCGGCCGCGAGCGAGGCCGCCTCCGCCTCGTCGGCCGTGAGCTGCGCGCGCCACGCCTCCACTGCGGTGCCGGCTTGGGCAAGCAACTCGCGCTCCCGCAGTGCCATCTCGCGCATCTGCCCGAGCCGGCGGTGCTGCTCTTCCCACGGGGCGAGCTGGTCCTGGCGCTGGCGCAGGGCGGCGTGGGTTTGCGAGTCGTAGTTCAGCGCCGCGAGCCGCGCGTCAAGCTCTACCAGCGCGGCCTGCGCCTCCGAGGCATAGTCGCCGCGCGCCAGCGCGGCCGCCGCCTCGTCGCGCTCCGCGAGCACGCCGGTCAGCTCCATCTCGGCGTTCAGCGCTTGCTGCAACGCCTGGCGCCACTGCCCAAGCCGCTCGCTGGCCTGGGCCAGCGGCTCGATCTCGGCCTCGAGCCGCTGTAGCTCCTGCTCCGCCGCTGCGATCGCAGCCTTCAGCTCGGCGAGCCGCGCGTTATTGGTGCGGCCCTGCTCGGCCAGCTCGCGGTTCTGCCGCTCGCAGCGCGCGATGGCGTGCTGCCGATTGGCGCCATCGAGCGAGGTGAGGCAGAAGGGGCATTGGGCGGCCTCGGCGAGGACCCGCTGCGCCTCCTTGGCCTCGCGGAACCGCTTGCGGAGCTGGGCGTTCTGTGCTTCTAGACTGGTCTGCTCGCCGTGCGCCCGGGCCAACTGCTCCGCCACCATCTGGCGCCGCGCCTGTAGCGTGGCGCACTGCTCCTGGGCCTGCTCGGCCTGCCGGAGTTGTTGTTCGAGCTTGGGGCGCTGGGTCGCGTCCTGCTGCAGGCGTCGGATCCGCTCCGTGAGTTGATTCACCCGCGCCTCCAGCGCCGCGCGCGCACTGGCCACCGTGCGCTCGTGCACCACGCGCTGCCGCTGGAGGTCTAATGCGGCCGCCGCCCGCTCGGCCAGCACCGCCAATTGGGCGCGCACATCGAGGAGCTCCTGGTAGCCCGCCTCGATCTCTCCTGCTCTGGCTAGCACCCGCTCGGCCGCCTCCAGGTGCTCGCGATGTTCTCGGAGCGTCTGCTCGGCGCGATCGAGCTGCGTGCGCGCCGTCTCGATGCGCTCGTTGAGCTTCTGCAGGTCCGCGCGCATACGGCTCAGACTCATCTGTCGCTCGCGCAGCACCTGGACGGTGGTCTGGGCGTCGAGCACGGCATGGTCGTACTCGCGCACCTGCTCGCTGAGCCGCCGCTCCTCGGCCTCCCGCTCTGCGCGGGCCTCCAGTTCCGCCTCGACCCGCTGGATCTCCGCCTCGGCGTTGCGGATGGCGTCCTCGCGCTGCCGCATCGCCTCGCGGGCGCGCGCCTCGTACTCGTCGTAGCGCTGCAGCTCGAGGATCTCGGCCAGGATGCGCTTGCGCTCGTTCGGCGACTTGACCGTGAACTCGTCGGCCCGGCCCTGGAGGAGAAATGCCGAGTTGATGAACGTATCGTAGCGCATGCCCAGCAGGTCGACGATCCGTTGCTGCGTGTCACGCATGCTGTTGCCCGTCAGCGAGCGGAGGCCGTCGGGCTGCACCACGTGCAGGTCGAGGCTGCTGCGGCCGGCGCGGCTGCGCTTGCGCAGCACGCGGTAGCGGCCGGTGTCGAGTGCGAACTCGAACTCGACCTCCACCTCCTGGGCGCCCGCACGGATCACGTCGTCGCTGGCGCGGGCGCGGCACTCGCCCCACAGCGCCCATGTGATGGCGTCGAGCAGCGCCGACTTGCCGTGGCCATTCGGGCCGATGATGCAGGCCACGTGGATGCCATCGAATAGCAGCGGCGGCACATCCTCGCCGTACGAGAGGAAATTGCGGAGCCGCAGCGCGATCGGGATCATCTACCCACTGCCTTCCAGAGTTTCGATAGCGTGCCGCGAGGCCAGGGCGCTCAGTCAGCGCTCTCCAGCGCCGGCACCGGCTCCTCGCGCAGCAGCCGCTCCGCGTACTCGAGCAGCACATCGCGCCGCCCGGGCGGTACGTTGGTTGCTTCGAGGTAGCGGCGCAGGGCCTCCAGCGGCGTCAGCGCCCCTTCGAGGATGCCCGGCAGGCGCGCCCGCTCGCGCGTCTCCACGCGCCGCTGGATCGGCGCCACGAACGACGCCTCGCGCAGCGCCTGGCGCACGGCGCGCTCGTCGAGCCGGCCCTGCTGCTCGGGCTGGAGCTCGACGATCAGCCGCACCACCGCGTCGCGCACGCGGTCTGCCTGGCGCGCGATGTGGCGCAGTACTTCGTCCGTGGGATCCTCGCCGCGCGGCTTCACCGTGATGGTCACGAACGGCCGCGCGTGGACCGGCACGAACTCCAAGTCGGCCCGCCCGCGGCGGAGGTCCACCACCCAGAAGCCCTTCTGCTCCTCCTCCTCGCTGAAGTCCACGCGGTTGATGCTGCCCGAGTAGGCGATGGGCGGCTCGCCCCCCAGCACCTGCTGGCTGTGCAGATGGCCGAGCGCGACGTAGTCGAAGTGCGGGTCGCGCAGCGCCCCGGGGCTTACCATCGGGTCGTCACCTACCGCCAGCCAGCGCTCGGCGCCGATGCGGGCGCCGAACACGTGGCAGTGCCCGGCCAGCACCGCTGGGATCGCCGGGTCGAGCGCTTCGGCGGCCTTGCCGATCAGTTCCTCCACCCGCGCGACCAGGATCTCGTTCAGCTCGCGCAGGGTGCGGGAGCGGTACTCCTCGCGCGACAGCAGCGCGCTGCGGGTGACCCACGGCACGGTGACCACTTGCAGTGGGCCGCGGCGCGTGTCGAGCCGGAGGGTCTCGATACGGCGGTAGACGTACACGTGGGGCAGGCCCAGCACGCCGAAGATCTCGGTGGAGAAGGCGCGCGGCGTGGCGTTGGGCAGGTCGTGGTTGCCCGCCAGGATCACGGTTGGGATGCCCGCCTCGGAGAGCCGCCGGATGCGCCGTGCGAACTCGCGCTGGTGGGTGGGGCTGGGGTCGCGGTGCTTGTAGGCGTCGCCGCAGAACAGCACGGCGTCCACCGGCTCGCGCACCGCCCGCTCGATGGCTTCATCGAACGTGGCGCAGAAGTCCTCCAGGCGCGAGTTGAGTCCTGTCTCGGGGTTCACGCGCCCGTAGTTCTCCATGCCCAGGTGCACGTCGCTGAGGTGCAGGATCTTGACCACGGCTCCCCCCCGCCTCAGTCTGGAAACAGCTCGTCATAGGCGCGCGGCCGGTCGCCATTAGGGAGCGGCGCGCGCGGCTGCGGGAATTCGACCACGTTGTCCGGCGCGAGAGGGTCGACCGTCGAGGGGCGTGGTGAGGGATCCCCACCTCTTGGCGGCGCCGGGCGGACTATCTGCTCACGCTGGGCGCCGAAGGCGTCGAGCGCGGCGTAGAACGCCTCATCGTACTTGCGCACGCGGAACATCACGGGCATCGGCACGGCGTGGCCCAAGATCAGCGCCTGCTCGCGCGAGTCGAGGCTGGCCAGCATCTGGCGCAACTTGCTGCCGCCCGCCACGCCCGTGAAGATCGCGTCGATGTCGCGCTCGTCGTTGAGTTGCGCCGTCACGCGCGTGCCGAGCTGCGAGAGCACCTCCGGGTCGATGCCCGACGGCCGCTGGTCGACCACCAGCAGCGTGACGAAGAACTTGCGCAGCTCCCGCGCGATGGTGCCGAAGCTGGTCTGGCGGGCCGCCTCGGGGTTCAGGAAGCGATGGGCCTCCTCGATGGTGATCATCAGCGGCTGCGGGCGCTGGCCCTCGTCCTTGCTGCGCAGGTACTGCTCGGTCTTGGTGATCCACTTCCGATGGATCAGACGGGTGATGATGTTCGCCACCAGCATATACGGCAGCAGGCGGCGATGCTGGCCGAACTCCAGCACCACGTGCTGGCCCTGTTCCAGCCGCTTGACGATCTCGTCCAGCCCGTAGCCGCGATCGGCGACGAACGGTAAGGTGGCGATGTTGGCCTGCAGCTTGCGCCGCAGCGCGCTCAGCGACTGGAGGTTAGCGCCCTGGCGATCGCAGAAGGCGCGCAGCGCGTCCCCGTCCATAGCCAGCAGCTCCGAGAGCCAGCGGTCGCCATGCTGCTGCACGACCAGGCTGCCCGACTCGATGGCGGTAGGGTGCAGCCGTAGCTCGTCGTGCAGCAGCGCGATATCGTCCAGGTCGATCTCATCGCGGCCGATGCGCAGCTCGCCGTCGTAGGGGACGCCCCGCTCGCGCGCCGACTTCGGATCGAGAGTGTAGATGAACACCTGGCCGCGGAACAGTTGCTTGAGGCCCTTGGCACGTACGCCGTGTTCCTCGGTGTGGGCCTCCCAGCCATACTCGCTGTGCATGTCGAAGATCAGGTTGGCGGCCACGCGGTGCTGGATGATGCCGCACAGCAGCAGGCGGGTGAGAAAGCTCTTGCCGGTGCCCGACTTGCCGAACACGCCGTTGCTGCGCTCGACGAAGCGGCGCAAATTCAGCCGGATGGGCACCGCCATGTCCAGCGGCTCGCCGATGGCGAAGCGCCCCGGGCCGTCGGCGCCGAACACGCGCTCGAAGTCGGCCTCGCTGGCCACATACGCCGTCGAGAAGTGCGTGGGGATGGTCTTGACCGGCTGAGGCCCCGCCTCAGCCGAGGTGTCGACGTCCCGGGCCAGCATCAGCCGCGGCTCGACCTGCAGCAGCCCATAGGTCACGGTGCCGGCCAGCACCGCGCGCAGGAACGGCTCGTCCTCCGGCGGCGGGTCGGCCAGAACGCGGGAATTGGCGGCGTCCAGCAGCACGTCGGTGACTAGACAGAAGAAGTCATGCTGCTCGCCGCGGATCTTCACGAACTTGCCCACCCGCATGTCTTCGACCGAGGTGCCGGCGTCGAGGCGTACTTTGAGCCCCTCGCTCAGCGAGCCGGCGACGACGATACCGAGGCGTCCGCCCTCCTGCATGGCTCCCCCCTCGCCACTCACGTTGACCACTGGCACGACCGCAGGGCGAACTGGAACGCCCGTTCGGCTGGCATTATAGCGGGTGGCCTTGCCGCTGCGTGCTGACTGGGAGACACGGCCGCGCTACAACCGGCCGCCGCTCCTCATGCTTTGCCCCGGGCAATGCGCTCGCGGTCGAACAACCGCATGGCGAGGGCGACCAGCACCGCGTCGAGCGCCGCGAACAGCCCCGCGATGAGCAGCAGCGCATACGGCGTGAACAGGAACAGCACCACCGTCTGCGGCACCAGCAGCAGGATGATGGGCAGCACCACCAGCCCGTTGAGCTGGTACGCCGAGCGGTAGGTTGCCACCCGCGTGGAGATCAGGGCGGCCACCGCCGCGGCCAGCAGCGCCATCAGCGGCACGACCACCAACATGGAGAACAGCCAGTCGGGGTCGGCCAGGACGAAGTGGGGGAAATACGGCCCGCGGTAGCGCGCGGTGAGCAGCCCGAACAGGACGATGCCGAACCAGGTGCCGAGAGTGGCGGGGATGACCGCCGTGGCCAGCTTGGCGGCGAACAACTGGCCATCGCGGATCGGGGTGGCCAAGAGCGGCTCGATCGTGTTGCGCTCCTTCTCGCCCACGAAGCTATCGGCGGCCACCGTGCTGGTCAGCGCCACGGGGGTGACCCAGAACAGGGGGATCAGCAGCGCCTTCATGATCACGCGGATCGCCTGATCCAAGTTGGTCACGTCCAGGTACAGCAGCGGGCGCAGCTGTTGCTCCGGCACCTGCTCCAGCAGCGCCCCGCCGATCGCCTGACCGATGAAATTCGCCGGCCCACGGCCCGAGCCGAGCACGGCTGCCGCAGCGATCAGGGCGATCAGCGCCGGCAGCGCCAGCATCGGGAACAGCAAGTTGAAGTCGCGCACCACCTCGCGCAGCTCGCGCCGGGTAACCGCCAGGGTCAGGTGCATACCATCTCCCCCGCACGCGCCGCCGCGCTCGACTCGGCTGGGCCGCTCGCGTCGAGGCCGCGCACGAGCGCCAGGTACACCTCCTCCAGGTTCACCTCCTCGGTCTCCAGGGCGATCACCTCGGCCCCGGCGGCCACGAGTCGCGCCACCACTCGCGGGTTGACCTGGTCGGGCGCGCTGGCCCGGAAGTACACCCGGCCGTCGAGCCGCTCGACGCCCTCGACGCCCGGGGTGGCCGCGAGCTCGCGCAGTAGCTCGGGGCGCGGATCGCGCAGCCGCAGCACCATGCGCTGGCCGATGCGGGCCTTCAGCTCGGCCGGGGTGCCCTCGGCGATCTGGCGCCCGTCGCGCACGATGCTCAGCCGCCGGCAGAGCTGCTCGGCCTCGGCCAAGTTGTGCGTGCACAGCAGCACCGTCACGCGCCCTTCCTCGGCCAGGTAGCGCAGGTAGTCGCGGACGGTCTTGGCCGACTCGGGGTCGAGCGCGGCGGTCGGCTCGTCGAAGAACAGCACGCGCGGCTGGTGCAGCAGGGCGCGCGCGATAGCCACCTTCTGCTTCATACCCTTGGAGAAGGCGCGCAGCCGCTGCCGTCGCACCTCCCACAGGCCGAGCAGCCGCAGCAGCTCCTCGGCCCGCGCCCGGCGCACGGGACCGGGCAAACGGTACATCTCGCCGAAGAAGTCGAGGTACTCCCAGGCGTTGAGGCGCTCGTACAGCCCCGGCACCTCGGTGAGAATGCCCACGCGGGCGCGGACCTGCGCCGCCTCGGTGCTGATGTCGTAGCCGGCCACGCGCGCCGTGCCGGCAGAGGGGCGCAGCAGGCAGGCAAGGATGCGGACGGTCGTCGTCTTGCCGGCGCCGTTGCGGCCCAGCAGGCCGTAGATCTCGCCCTCGGCCACCTGGAAGCTGATGCTGTGCAAGGCGGTGCGCGTGCCAAACTGTTTGGCCAGCCCCCGCGCCTCGATCATGGCCGCGCCTCCACCCGCAGGCGCCGCAGCAGCGCCGTCAGGCGATCGTAGTCCTCGCGGAGCAGCAGGGCCAGCGTGCGCCCGGCGCGCACGAGGAACTCCTCGCGCCGGTCGCCGAATACCTCGGCCGCGAGGCGCACGTTGGCCGCAGTTAATTCATCGGCCAGGGGCGGCCCGGCGGCCAGCAGCGTTCGCAGGTAGTCGAGCCGCGCCACGAAGCGACGCACGTCTCCGTCCGAGCAGGCGTAGACCGAGTAGTGCAGCGGCGGCGGCTGCGGCGGCAGGTGCTGGCGCGGGCCATCGGCCGCCTCGTGGCCCACGTACAGCGCCTGGAACTCCGTGCGCAGCACCAGCTCGAGGTCGGGGTTGGCGTGGTAGATCTGCTCGTCGATGACGTCGGCGTGGCCACGGGCGATCGGACGGCCGCTCGCTTCCAGACTGGCGGTGCGCGCCTCGCACACCACGGCATACACGGTTCCGGTGGGGCTCGGTGCCCGCACGAAGCTGCCGAGCGGTGGCGCCTGGTGCAGGCGCGTGCTCTGCGCGACTAACGCGTGGCTGGTCACCTCGATGATCTCGCCGAGCCGCTCGCCCATGCCCTCGTTTGCTCCTGTGCTACACCGCGCGCACCAGCTTGGCCGCCTGCTTGGCGCTCGGCTGCCCCGACAGCCCTTGGGCGGCCAGCGCGCGGGCGACCAACTCGTTCACCCGGCGTCGGTCGCCCGCGGTCACCACCGCCTGTTCGTGAGCGCGCGCCAGCACTACCGGGTAACCGTGCCCGAGCCGGCACTGCGCGACCACCACGGCGTGCAGCCGCGCGCGCAGTTCGGCCCGCTCAGCCGCCCAGGCGAGGATCTCCAGGCGCACGATCTCGCGGCCGACGTTGAGGTAGCAGAACCATGGCCGCAGGTCGGCGGGGTAACGATCGGCCAGCACGCGCGACTCGAACAGCGCCGAGCGCTCGCCCTCGGCCAGGTCGGCGAACAGCGCGCGGTCGTGCAGGCCACCGAGGGTGCAGGGCTGCTGGGGGGCCATGCCAGCACAGCGCGGGCACGCCTCATAATGCGCGGGCAGGCGCCGCAGCAGGTCGAGGACATCGGCGGCGCGCGAGCGGCTGATGTAGCCCGCCACGGGCACCTCGGCGGCGATGAACTGCTGGAGCGCGCGCTGGAACTCCGCGAGGAACTGGTCGCGTACGAAGTCTTCGACGCGGTGGTTCCACAGGAGCAGCTGCCCGTCGGCCAGGGCCACGGGGCCGGGCGCCCGGCGCTGGCGCGCCTCGGTGGCTAGCTCAGCCAGCCGCACCATCTCCGCCACGTGGCGTTTCTGCTCCAGGCGATTGCCCTCGATGGGCGCCTCGCGACTCCCTTGGGTCAGATACAGGTCCTCCCGCCGGTAGTACAGCGTGGGCGTGCTGGTCAGCACCGCACGGGGGGCGTCGCCGTACTCGATGGCCGCCGCGCCGATGTTAAGCAGGTACCACAGCGCCGGCGCGTGGCGGTCGGGCTCGATCTGGGAGCCGTCGGCGGCCAGCGCCGTGTACACGGCGGGCAGCGGCGGGCACGGCGCGCGGTGGCGCGGCTCCTCGCGGGGCAGCGCGGCGCCGCCCTCGCCAGCCGCGGTCAGCTCTGCCGCCGAGGCCGCTGCCAGCAGGGCGCGCGCCTCGGCCAGCCGCTCCTGGTAGCGGTCTTGGTCACCAGCGAGGTGCGCGCCCAGCGCCCGGATCTGCGCGCCGAGCTGGCCCAGGTCGAGCGTCACACGCCTCCCTTTACTGCGGCCACCGGCAGCACGCTCGTCGCAGTGCAACGGCAGTGAGCGCCCAGCCGCGAGCACGCCAGAGCGATCGTGTCACAGACAGGGGATAGTTGCAGGTCCACTGTAGCACGCGGTGAGCCCCACGGGCTATCGACTGTTGGTTAAGACGTGCGGACGGCCACCGGGCCTCAATACAGCACGCGCTCGTCGCCCACCCGGCGCGTCACGCGCACCTGGTCGAGGTGTTCCAGGAGGGCCAGCGCGTACTTCCGGCTGGTCTGGAAGCGGTCGCGGTAACGGGCCACCGTGACGCTGCCCTCCTCAGCGATCATGGCTCGCACGGCCGCCACCAGCTCGTCGTACGTCTCGCGCAGGTACACCAGGTCGGGCGCCACCTCGACGAGATCGCCGCGCTCGATCAGCGCTTGCACCACCTCCGGCGGCAGGCCGACGGCAGCCTCCAGCTCGGCGCGCGAGGGCGGCGACACCCCGGCGGCGCGCAGCCGCTCGCGCAGCGCGGCAATCCGCTGCTCCTGCTGGGCGGTAAACACCACCTCGTGGCCGGGCAGGCGCACGAGCACCGGCCCCTCCTCCACCACGTGGCCGCGCGCCAGCAGGACGCCGAGCGCCCGGGCGAACAGCCGCGCCTCCAGCCCCAGCCGCGTGCGCAGCTCCTCGCGGGCCATGCCACGCCGCAGCGGGAACTCCTGGTGGTAGGCGGCCAGGACGCGCTCCACCTGGCCGACCAAGCGCTGCCAGCCCGCAGCGGAGATCAGCACCGTGGCAGGCGTGAGCCGCGCTGCTTCGCCCGCCGCCGTGTCGAGCGCTACGACGCGCTGCTCGGCCAGGAGCTGCTCGACGACCCGGCGCGTCTCGGTGGCGGCCAGCGCGCAGCGCTTCTCGAGCGTGGCGTAGTCGGCGGGCTCGCGGCTCTGGAGCTGCTCGAGAACGATCTCCTCGGGCAGGCCGCGCTCCAGCACCTCGAGTGTGGCGAGCACCTGCGGCTGGAACCGCCGGTGCCGGCGCGGGTACGGCTCGACGATCACCCCGCCCCCGAGGGTGAGGCTCGGCGACGGCTGGCGGACGATGAACAAGTCGTCCTTCACGACCGCCACCTCCTGGTCCAGCCGCAGCACTGCCCAGCCGCTCTCGCCCGGCTGCAGCGCGTCGCGATCGAGGAGCCCCACGCGGGCCATGGCCTCCACCGCCCCCGTGTGGAACATCACCAGCGCGTTGTGTGGCAGGGGCCGCGGCGCGCTGGCCAGCAGCCGCAGGCGGACATCGATGGCGCGGGTGGGCCGCAGCCACCCGGGGGCAGTCAGCACGTCGCCGCGCTGCACGTCCTCGGTTCCCAGCCCCGAGACGTTGACCGCCACGCGCGTGCCAGCGGGCACCACCTCCACGCGCCGCTTGTGGCTCTGCAGGCCGCGTACGCGCCCGCGCTTGCCGCCCGGGACGATCTCGATCTCCTGGCCCACCCGCAGCTCGCCGTGCACTAGCGTGCCCGTGACGACGGTGCCGAAGCCGGCGATGGTGAACACGCGGTCGATGGGCAGGCGCGGCCAGCCGGTGTTGGGCTTGGCAGGCGCCCGGAGCAGGAGCTGGTCGAGCGTGGTGCGCAGCGCGTCCAGGCCGTAGCCTGTCACCGCCGAGACGGGCACCAGCGGCGCTCCGGCCAGGGTGGTGCCCGCGAGCGTCTCCTCGATCTCGGCGAGCACCAGCTCCAGCCAGTCGTCTTCCACCAGGTCGCGCTTGGTCACGGCAACGACGCCCGCCCGGATGTTCAGCAGGTCGAGGATGGCGAGATGCTCGCGAGTCTGGGGCATGATGCCCTCGTCGGCCGCGACCACCAGCAGGGCGATGTCGATGCCGCCCACGCCCGCGAGCATGTTCTTGATGAACCGCTCGTGGCCCGGCACGTCGATGATGCTCACCTCCTGGCCGCTGGGCAGGGTGAGCCAGGCGAAGCCGAGGTCGATCGTCATCCCGCGCTCTTTCTCTTCGCGCAGCCGGTCGGGGTCGATACCCGTGAGCGCGGTGATGAGCGTGGACTTGCCGTGGTCCACGTGGCCGGCGGTTCCAATAACGCGCACCGCGATCTCCGTGTGGGGAGGGGTCTGGCGTGGCGTGTCGTCCGGGATTATACCGGGCGCAGGCGTGCCAGCGGGTCGAGGTCTCCTAGCACAGGCCACGGCGCGTGCTAGAATGGGCGACAGTGAGGGTCTGGGAGCGACGATGCCACAGCCGGCGCCCCGCTTGCCGTGGGTTACCGTGAAGTATGCCCAGACCCTCGATGGCCGCATCGCCACCCGCAGCGGCGAGTCGCAGTGGATCAGCAGCGAGACGTCGCTGGTCTACGCGCACGCCCTGCGCGCCCAGCACGACGCGGTGCTCGTGGGGGTGGGCACGGTCTTGCGCGACAATCCTCGACTGACGGTGCGGCTGGTCGTGGGGCGCAACCCGCTGCGGGTCGTGGCGGACAGCGCGCTGCGCACTCCCCCTGACGCGGCGCTGTTCGACAGCCCGGGCCAGACGTGGCTAGCGGCCGTGACGCCCATCAACGCCGCTCGGTGCCGGGCGCTCGAGGCGCGGGGCGGCCGGGTGCTCGCCCTGCCGCCCGACGGCGCGGGGCGCGTCGACCTGTCTCGTCTGTTGGCTGAGCTGGCGAGTCAGAACGTCCAGTCGGTGCTGGTCGAGGGCGGGGCTAGGCTGATCACCACGTTGCTGCGCGAGCGGCTGGTGCACCGTCTGGTCGTCTGCGTGGCGCCCAAGGTACTCGGCAGCGGCGTCGAGGCCGTCGGCGATCTCGGTATCACTCGCCTGGCCGAAGCGCTGACCTTCCAGCGCAGCGCGTTCCGGCTCTGCGGAGCGGACGTGCTGTTCGAGGGCGACTTGGCCGATGCCCGCGAGCCGGCGTTCGGGCCGCCGGAGGAGGCGGAGTCTCGCTGATGCCCAGACGGTCCGCCACGCGGTCGAGTGTCGTGGCTGCGCACGAGCGGCTATTCACCCTGCCGGCCGAGGCGCGCGCGCTGTGGTGGGTGGGGCCCCGCCAGGCGGAGTATCGCACCGAGCCGCTGCCACGCCTCGGACCACACGATGTGGCGGTCCGCGCCCTGGCCTCGGGCATCAGCGCCGGCACCGAGCTGCTGGTCTACCGGGGCCAGGTGCCCCCGGAGCTGGCGCTCGACCTCCCCACGCTTGCCGGCAGCTTCCGCTACCCTATCAAGTACGGCTACGCGAGCGTAGGTCGCGTCCTAGCGGTTGGGGCGGCGGTGCGTGACCTGGTGCCGGGCACCATCGTGTTCGCTCTGCATCCCCACCAGGACTACTACGTCGTGCCGGCGCACAGTGTGACGCCGCTGCCGCCTGGGCTGCCTCCTGAGGAGGGCGTGTTCCTCGCCAACCTGGAGACCGCCGTCAACGTGGTGCTCGACGCGACACCGCGGCTGGGCGAGACGGTGCTGCTCAGCGGGCTGGGTGTGGTGGGCTTGCTCATCCTCCAGGTGCTCCAGCGCAGTGGAGTCGAGCAGATCATCACCGTCGACCCGCTGCCGCCCCGTCGGGCGCTGGCGCGCCGGCTGGGCGTCACCCTCGCCCTGGCGCCCGAGGACGACCTGACCGCCGAGGTGCGGGCCCTGACGGCCGGCCGCGGCGCCGATCTGGCGATCGAGGTCAGCGGAGCACCATCCGCGCTCGGGGCGGCGATCGAGGCCGTGGCCGACGAGGGGACCGTCGTCGTCGCCTCGTGGTATGGCACCAAGCCCGTTACGCTCTCGCTCGGCGGCCACTTCCACCGCGGGCGCGTGCGCCTCGTCAGCTCGCAAGTGGGGCGCATCGCGCCGGCGCTGGCACCGCGGTGGACGGTCGAGCGGCGGCGCGCCGTGGCCCAGGGGCTGTTGCGCAGCCTGCCGCTGGCCGAGCTGATCTCGCATCGCATTCCCTTCGCCGAGGCGCCGACCGCCTTCGCCATGCTGGAGCTGCGCCCGGAGAGCGCCCTGCAGGTCGTGCTCACCTACGACTGAGCCGCCTCCGCGAGCGCCGCGAAGAAGCGGGCGGCCGTCTCGGTCCAGCGCGGCAGCGCGAGGGCGCGGCGCCGGGCCGCCTGCCCCATCTGCAAGCGCGTGGCCGGCGCCACCGCCAGCTCGGCCAGTGCGGTCCGCAGCGCCTCCGGCTCTGGGCGCGGGAGCAGGCGGCCCTCCACCCCGTCCGTGACCAGGTACGGTACGTTGCCCCCTGCCACCGCCACTATCGGCAGGCCCAGGCTCTTATACACAACT
>JADGHJ010000148.1 GCA_019686175.1 Chloroflexota bacterium
CCCCGCGCCCGCCCGGCAGGGCCACCCCACCTGGGAGACGAACAGCAGGTTGCCCTCGGGGTCGCGCAGCGCGATCTCGGCATTGGGCGTGTCGGGCGTCGGCGCCGGATAGCCGATCGCTTGTAGCCGGCGCGCGAGCGCCGCCCAGTCGTCCACCTGGATGCCAAACGCCTGGATGCCCGACTTCGCCAGCAGCGGGCGCGCCACGACATCGAGGCGGATGTAGCCATCGCTCAGCCACACCGCGCCGTCGGCGCCACCCTCCTCCGTCAGGTCGAGGCGGTCGCGATAGAACGCCGCGACCGCCACCGGATCGTCGGCCTGGAGGATCACCCGGCGGATGGCGGGGAGGCGCCGCTCCTCGCGGCCGAAATAGCCCCGCGAGGACAGGTCGAACTTGTTGCCCCACGGGTCGTGGACGCGCATCTCGGCGGGCCGCCCATCCTGGGGGTTCTGGCCATGCTGGAGCTGGCGCCCCACCCGCTCGAGCGCGGCGTCGATACTGTCCACCACGAAGCCGAAGTGGTTGATCCCCGGCCGCTGGTCCGCCTCGCCACCATCCGCCCGGTGCGTGCCGACGACCGGCGAGTCGCTGCTGCGAATCTTCAGCAAGGCCAGGTTGAACAGCCCATCGGTCACCATGTACGAGTCGGACTTGGAATGATAGCATTCCTCGAAGCCGAACGCCTCCACGTAGAAGTCGCGCAGGCGCTTGGCGTCGCGGACCATCATGGCCACGTGTCGGATCTTCGCCATGATCGTTCCCTCCTCGCTATGCGCTGTTCGCCGGTGTGCCCGAGCCGTGCGGTTATGGACGATAGGGGCCTAGCCGCTCGCGCGCAAACTCCGCGTACTGAGGGTCCACAGCACTGGCCGCGTCGATCGCCTCGCTCAGCACGCCAGCGGCCCGATAGACCTCGATGGAGTCCTGCAAGGTATCGAGTGCCAGGCGGCCATCGGGATCCAGCCCCGCGGGCACCATCCGCTCGTAGACGGCCGGATCCTAGATATCGGTGTGCGCGATCAGGGCAGCGATCACCTCGTCGCGCCCCCGCCCGTGGTCCATCGCGTCGAGATAGCGCCGAACTCCGCGTAGGTACCCGACCAGGAAGTGGCGAGCGGCGGACGGCTCGGCCTCGGCGAAGGTCGTGGCGTAAGCGATCGCGCCCAAGCCTAGTCGCGGGTAGAGTTCGTCGAGCCCCCGCCAGCGGACCAGCACGCCCCGCTGCTCGCCTGCCGAGACGAGCGGCTCGACGAGGAAGCCGCTGTCGATCGCGCCACCGCCGAGCGCCGCAAGGATATCCGGGAAGGGCAGGGGCCTCAGATCCACGTCGCCCTCGCCCAGCTGGAGGCGCATCGCCAGGCGGCGGAAGGCCACCGCGCTCTGGGTCGCGTTAAGCGGCGGATTGATGCCCATCCGCAAGCCACGCACGTCCGCGTCGTCTTGAAAGCGCCCGCTGTCCACCAGCTCCTTGCGGACCACCCAGGCGATGTACCCATGCCCAGGGGTAACCGAGCCTTTCTCGGCCACCAGCTTCACGCCCGCCTGGCGCCCCACCGCGTTCAGCGTGCTGGCGTTGAGGCCCACGCCGGCCGCCTCGACCTGTCCGGTGAGCAGCATGGGTACCATATCGGCGATCGCGCGGACAGGCACCGGCTCCACTTCCAGCCCGAGTTCAGGGAAGTAGCCCTGCTCCACCCCCACGAACACGCCGGCATCGCTCATCGAGCCCTGGAGAGCGATGCGTACCGGCTGGAGAGACGTGGCAGGAGATGGCGCTGGCGAGGCGACGGTTCGAGCGGCGGGGACCGGTGCCGCCGAGGGCGGAGCTGCAGGCGCTGGTTCCGACGCGCCAGCGCAGGCAACGAGGCCCGCGACGCTCGCGGCCCCCATGGCCAGCGCTCGCCAAGTGCCCCAGCGCATGTGCTCTCGTCCAGCGCGAGTTGACCGAGAGTAGAGCACATCCGCGCGAGCCCGTCAAGCGCGGCGGCCTGCCACGTTCAGGCTGGACCGTGCGGCGCGCGGGTGATCCCGTCGCGCAACGGCTCCCAGTAGTGCTCGGCGAACAGATGCGCGACCAGCTCGCCGCGGCTGCGGACGCCGACCTTGTCGAGGATCAGCTTCACGTAGTCGCGCACCGTGTGCGGAGACAGGCACAGCTGGTCCGCGATCCGCGAGGTGTTGAGCCCGCGCGCGATCATCTGAGTAATCTGCTGCTCGCGGGGGCCGAGCCCGTACGCCGCGACCAGCAGCGGGGCGATGTCGGAGGCCTTGGCCGGCTCGATGACCACCGCGGTCCGGCCGGACCCAGGAGCCACCCCGCGCAGGGGAAACCCGTGGACGACGACCCAGCGGCCGGACCGAGTCCGGACCCGAACGCACCCGCTTTCCTCCTCGATGCCGGCGGCGACGGCGTGGGCGCGCGCCACCACGGGGCGTATCGCCGTTGGAATCGCCGCGTCCAACGCGTCCCCGTCACAGAGCACCGTCGGGGTCAGCTCGTTCAGCCACGCCTCGGCCTGGCTGTTGAACGACTCTAGTCGTAGGTGGTCATCGAATACAAGCAGTCCCGGTGCCTCGGTCGCCCCGTCGCCATGACTGGTATGCAGCAGGGTCGCGCGCCGGAAGGCCTCGGCGATAGGGGTGGACAACTCGGCGAGCAGCTTCTCCTCCCCGGCGGTGAACGGCGGCTCCTCCGCCGTTCGCCATAGCGAGACCAAGCCCCAGACGGTGGTCCCACAGCGAAAGACGCCCCGCAGCTCATCGCCATAGCCCAGCTCGCTCCGCAGCTCCCGGTACCGCGCGCTACGCCCAGGTTGCCCTCCGGTCGCCCGGACCAAGGACGCCGCGGGCTGTTTGGCTTGGGCCAGGTCACGGAACAGATTGAAGTCCTGGACCAAGAACTCGCGCTCCCACCAGCGCGCGCACTGCCGCCCTAGGTTTTCGACCCGAGCGGGCGAGACAGCGAGCGTGGTGAGCGGGTCACTAGCTGCCCAGAACGAAGCGGTGAACGGCACGAGGTGGCGCAGCTCACGGGACAGCTCGTCGAGGAACATCGTGTCCGCGGCGCGCCGGCGAGCCAGATCCAGGAGGCGGGCCCGCGTGGCTCGGGCCGCGGGCGTCGCGAGTGGAGCATCGATCAGCACGGCGGCCTCCCTCGCACCACGCCGCGACAGCACCGGCCACTGGCCGGATATTGCCCGTAGTATACACCGACTTCCTCCAGGAGCTACCCCCTCATTTGAGGGGGTAGCGGCCCGGCATGTCCCCGAACTCGCGGGGTTTCGAGCGGCCTCACACCACCAGTAACCTGGCCTCGATGGCCCGCATCCTGGGTGCGCGCCGCACCACCCGATCGCCATCGCGGAGGATAGCGCCCATGAACCGCCAGGAGATGGATCGACTCATCGCCGCCCATTTGGCCGCCGAACAGGCAGGGGACCCCGCTGGGTGCGTCGCCGTGTACACCGACGATGTCGAGCACGATATCGCGGGCGCGCCTCACGGCCCACTACGCGGCAAGACGGCCGCGCAGGGATTCTACGCCCAGCTCGTCCGCGACATCGCGACCGAGGAGATGGTCCCGGTCCGCAGCTATTACGGCGAGGACTTCTGTGTGATTGAGCACGAGTGGCGAGGTACGGTGCCCGGCACCCTGTTCGGCGTGCCGGGCCAGGGACGCCGCATCGCGTTCCGTATGCTGCACGTCTGGGAGTTCCGCGACGGTTGCATCAGCCGGGAAAACGTGTGGCTGGACCAGCACGCTATCGCCAGCCAACTCGCGGGCGCCGCAGCAGCGAGAGCTGAGCACCCCTAGCCCAGAGGGGGCTCCGCCTCACGCCTCGCGCGCCCGCTCCTGGAGATCCAGGAGCTTCGCTAGCGCCTCGAGGGGCGACAGCGCCAGCACATCGAGCCGCCGCAGCTCGGCCAGCACCGGGTGCGTCGCGCAATCGGCCGCGTGCCCGTTGCTGTCCGGCCCTGGCGCGGGCGACGCGACGAGCGCCCCGCGCTGCTCCAGTTCGCGCACCAGCTCGGCCGCACGGCGCGTTACCGCCGGCGGCAGGCCCGCCAGCCGCGCCACGTGCACGCCGTAGCTGCGGTCGGCCCCGCCGGGCTCGACGCGGTGCTCGAACACCACCCGCTCGCCCTCCTCCAGCACCGCCATGCGGTACGCCTTCACGCGCGGGCGCGTGCGCTCTAGGTCGGCGAGTTCGTGATAGTGCGTGGCGAACAGGGTGCGCGCGCCGAGGCGCGGATGGTCGTGCAAGTACTCCACGACCGCACGGGCGATGGCCATGCCGTCGAACGTGCTCGTGCCGCGGCCCACCTCGTCGAGGATCACCAGGCTGTGGCGTGTAGCAGCGCGCAGGATGGCCGCCGTTTCCACCATCTCCACCATGAACGTGCTGTGCCCGCTGGCGATGTCGTCCTGGGCGCCCACGCGGGTGAAGATGCGGTCGACCAGCCCCAACCGGGCGCGCGTCGCCGGCACGAAGCTGCCGATCTGTGCCATCAGCACGATGAGCGCGACCTGCCGCAGATAGGTCGACTTGCCGGCCATGTTCGGACCCGTGAGGATCACGATCTGGCAGTCCTGGCTGTCGAGCCGCGCGTCGTTGGGAACGAACGCCCCGGCGGGCAGCCGACGCTCGACCACCGGGTGCCGGCCCTGCTCGATCTCGAGCGGCCCTTCGGCCAGCAGCTCCGGCCGCACGTAGCCGTAGCGCGCGGCCGCCTCGGCCAGGGCAGCCAGGCAATCGAGCCGGGCGAGCGCCGCCGCCGTGCGCCGCATCGCGGGAGCCGCGGCGGCCAGCTCGTCGAGCAGCGCCTGGTAGAGCTGTCGCTCCAGCTCTAGCGCCTCCTCCTGGGCGCTCTGGAGACGCGTCTCCAGGGTCTTCAGCTCGGGCGTGACGTAGCGCTCGGCGTGGACCAGCGTCTGCTTGCGCTGGTAGCCCAGCTTGTCCAGGAGCTCGGCGACCGTGGCGGCACCGAACTGCGCGCGCTGGAAGTGGTCGGTGGGGCTATTCGCGACCGCGTTGGACACCTCCAGGTAGTAGCCGAAGACACGGTTGTAGCCGATCTTCAGGCTGCGCACGCCGGTGCGCTCGCGCTCGCGCCGTTCGAGCTGGGCGAGCACCTGCTTGGTGTCGCCGCTCAGAGCGCGCCGCTCGTCCAGCGGCGCGCTCACGCCCGCGCGGATGGTGCCCTCGCCGAACACCGCCGGGGGATCGTCGGCGAGCGTGCGGGCGATCGCGTCGTCCACCGTCGTGCAGGGGTCGAGCTGGTCAGCCGCAGGCCCCAGGGGCGCCAGAGCCGGGTCGGCTAGCAGGGCACGCACGGCGGGGACGACCTCCAGCCCCCGCCGCAGGGCGAGGCACTCGCGTGGCCCCAGCAGCCGCTGCGCCGCGCGGCCGGCCAGCCGCTCCAGGTCCCCGGCCTGACCCAGCAGGTCGCGCAGCTCGGCCCGCCGCAGCGGCGCCTCCACCAGCGCCGCTACCGCTGCCTGCCGCCGCTGGAGCCGCGCCAGGTCGCGCAGCGGCTGGCTGATCCAGGCGCGCAGCTGCCGGGCGCCCATCGGCGTGCGGGTATGATCGAGCACGCCCAGCAGCGAGTCGGCGCGGGCCCCGCTGCGCCCGCCCTCCAGTAGCTCGAGGTTACGGCGGGTGGCCGCGTCGAGCACCATCGCGCCGCTCACGGCGTACACGTGTACCCGGTCGAGCAGCGCCAGCGCCGCGGCTTGGGTCTCGCGCAGGTAAGCGAGCAGCGCGCCCAGCGCGGACACAGCGACGGGAAGGCGCTCGCTGGCAGGGCGTGTGCCCGTGGTGCCATCGCCGAAGCCTAGCGCTGCCAAGTGGGGCGCGCCGAAGTGCTCCAGCACGGCTCGACGCGCCCGCTCGGGCTGGAAACTCTCGGGCGGACAGGCCGTCACGCGGCTGCCCTCGGGTACCGCCCCCCGTAACGCCGGGTCTTCCGCGCCGGCGGCCCCCTGGGACACCAGGATCTCGGCTGGGGCTAGCCGCGCGAGTTCCGCGGCCAGCGCGTCGAGGGCGTCGTCGCCGGCCAGCTCGGTCGCTGCCAGCTCGCCGGTGCTGATGTCGGCGTAGGCCAGCCCCACCCCGCCAGCGGGCGCGCGCCACACGCTGGCCAGGTAGTTGTTCGCCTCGGCCGCGAGCAAGCTGGGCTCGACCAGCGTGCCGGGCGTCACCACGCGCACCACCTCGCGGCGCACTAGCCCGCGCTCGGGCACGGTGCCCACCTGATCACAGATGGCCACACGGTGGCCCTGGGCGAGTAGCCGGGCGATGTAACTCTCGGCGGCGTGGGCGGGGATGCCGGCCATCGGCACGCGCGCGCCACGGCCGAGGTCGCGCTGGGTGAGGGTGAGATCGAGCGCCGCGGCGACTAGCCGTGCGTCGTCGTCGAACGTCTCGAAGAAGTCGCCGAGCCGGAACAGCAGCACGCAGTCGGGGTAGCGGCGCTTGAACTCCAGGTACTGGCGCCGCACCGGCGAGGTGCCGCGCAGGTCGTCGTCCAGGAACGAGAGTTGCTCACGCAGTCGGTCCCGCATGCCCGCCCCCTCCTCATTCGGATACCACACCAGGCCAGCGCCGCGGCAGGACCTGCTGGCGGAGTGATTGGGGCGTTACAGGCGACCGCGCCGACAGCGCCCGCGGCGCACGCGAGGTCGGGTGCGGGCGGGGCCGCCTTAACCGACGATTCCCGTGATCTGGCCGTCGACCTGGTCCGGCACCGGAGGCCGACCGCCGGCCGGGTAGTGCACCGGCTGGCCGCGACCGACGCCGGAGTACACGAAGCCGAGCGCGGTCATCGCCGCGGGGTCGTACACATTGCGGCCGTCGACGAGGAAGGGGTAGCGCATCACGTCGCGCAGACGCGCGAGGTCGAGCTGCTTGAACTCGTTCCATTCGGTGACCAGCACGACGGCGTGACAGCCGGTGGCGGCGTCGTAGGCGTCGTGGCCGTAGTAGATGTCAGGCAGCAACTCGCGCGCGCGGTCCATCGCGGCTGGATCGTAGGCGCGCACGCGGGCGCCCTCGTGGCGCAGCAGGTGGATGATCTCCAGGGCGGGGGCCTCGCGCAGGTCGTCGGTGTTCGGTTTGAAGGCCAGCCCCAGGATGCCGATGGTGCGCTCATCGAGCCGACCCAGCTCGCGCCGCAGCTTCTGGAGGACACGCCGGCGCTGATCGCGGTTGATCTCCATCACGGTGCGCAGGAGCTGGGGGTGCGTGCCGTGGATGCTGGCCATGTGCTCCAGGGCTTTCACGTCCTTGGGGAAACAGGAGCCGCCGTAGCCGATGCCGGCGTCGAGGAACGCGGCGCCGATGCGCTTGTCGTAGCCCATGCCCTGCGCCACCTGCCGCACGTCGGCGCCCAGCCGCTCACAGATGGCGGCGATCTCGTTGATGAACGAGATCTTGGCCGCCAGGAAGGCGTTGGAGGCGTACTTGATCATCTCGGCCGTGCGGATGTCGGTGATCATGATGGGGCACTTGAGCGGCGCGTACAGCGCGGCGACGCGCTCGGCGGCGGCGCGGTCGCTGGCCCCGAGCACCACGCGGTCGGGGTTTAGGAAGTCGCTAACCGCCGCGCCCTCACGCAGGAACTCGGGGTTGGAGACCACGGCGAACTGGACCCCGGGCGGGAGGCGCTTCTCCAAGATGCCGGTCACCCAGTCGCCGGTGCCGATGGGCATGGTGCTCTTGTTCACGATGATGGCAGAGGTGGCGAGGTGCTCGGCGATGCTGTGGGCGGCGGCCTGCACCTGGCGCATGTCGGCCTCGCCGTCCTGGCCCGACGGCGTGTTCACCGCCACGAAGACGAACTCGACGCCGTCCAGCCCCGCCCGATAGTCGGTGGTGAACCGGAGGCGCCCCGCCGTGAGGTTGCGCTGGACCAGCTCCTCGAGCTGGGGCTCGTAGATCGGCAGCTCGCCGCGAGCCAACATCTCGACCTTGCGGGCGTCGATGTCGATACAAGTCACGTGGTTGCCGAGGTCGGCGAAGCATGCGCCCGTCACCAGACCAACGTAGCCCGCGCCCACGACGCTGATTCGAGCCAAGGTCCCGCCTCCTCCTCGATCTCCGAACGGGGCATGCCCGAAGCCGAACTATAGCAGGCGACGAGATATTGTGCCCAACACCGTATACCAATAACGCCCAACGGGCCGAGGCGCCTCGGCCGAGGCTCGCGGCCGCCGTGTCCCAAAACGCGGGACTAGCTGGGCACTCCTTGACAGGATGGAGGCGCATCCCTAGAATGCTGGCAAGTCGCCGCCGTGTGCGGTGATGCTCTTGTGCGCCTCGCCACCGGAGCGGGGCACGAGACCGCAGCGCCGAGCGGTGCTCGGGGAAAGAGAGCGTCGTCGTGGCTCAGCAGACCGAAGTTCGCACGCTTGCGCCCTCCGTGGCGATCGCGCGACCCGGCGCATTTCGTCGCTTCATGGCATCTCAGGAAGGGCTGGTCATCGGTCTGGTGTCCGTGGTGGCCTTCTTGCTGTTCTGGGAGTGGGTCGGCACCAGCGGCATCATCAACCCGATGTTCACCAGCTCGCCGTCTCGAATCCTGCGCGCGGCCGACCGGTTGTTCTTCGAGGGGGGCATCCAGGCCGTGTTCGCGGCGCTCGCCGCGGGCAATCTCGGCGCGGCCTGGCAGGCGATCGCCAAGGGGAGCATCTGGAAGGATATCTTCGTCAGCGGCCAGGAGCTGGTCGCCGGCTGGCTCGTGGCCATCGGAGTCGGCATCCCGTTCGGGTTGGCGCTGGGCTGGTTCCGCCGCCTGAACTACGTGTTCGATCCGTTCATCTCCGCCCTGTACGCCACGCCGAGCGTCGCCCTGTTGCCCCTGTTCATCATCTGGTTCGGCATCGGCATGAATTCGAAGATCGCGGTCATCTTCATGTCCTCGATCTTCTACGTCCTGTTGTACTCGCGCGTCGGGGTGACCACGGTCGATCCCAACCTCCTGAAGGCGGCGCGCTCGTTCGGCGCCAATGATTTCCAGTTGCTCCGTACCCTGATTCTGCCGAGCGCCGTGCCCTACCTGATGACCGGGCTGCGCCTGTCGCTGGGTCGCGCGCTGATCGGCGTGGTCGTCGGTGAGATGTATGCGGCCACTGCGGGCGTGGGCTATCTGATCACGGTGGCCGGCGCCACCTTCCAGACCGATCGCGTGTTCGTCGGCGTGCTCCTCATCACCTTTGCTGGCGTCGGACTCACCGCCGTCCTGCAGCGGATCGAGGAACGCTTCTCGACCTGGCGGCCGCGGATCAACGAGCAGTAGCTGCCTGTCGGCGCGCCATCCCGTTCGCTCGTGTGCGCCCGCCCCAGCGGCGTGGGGGTGGGCGCACGCATTTTCGGCGGCAAGCGCGCGCGGCTATAGTGAAGATGCCGACCAGGGCAGTGCACCCGGGCGCCGACCCGGGGACGGGACCGCGGAGAACTATGCACCGGAGAGACCAGCTAGCCGACTGGGAACGACTTGCGGACTGGTGGGACGAGAAGCTAGGTGACGAGGGCGATCTCTGGCATCGGGCTGTGATCGACCCCACGCTGTTGCCCTTGCTGGGCGACCTGCGTGGCCAGCGCGTGCTCGATCTAGCGTGCGGCAACGGCTACCTCGCCCGCCGACTGGCGCGCGAGGGCGCGATCGTTACGGGCGTCGATGCGGCGGAGGCGATTATCCGGCACGCCCGGCGTCGCGAGGCCACGGCGCCCCTGGGTATCACCTATCACGTCGCCGACGCCGCCAACCTCGAAGGCTTGGCCGACGGGAGCTTCGACGTCGTCGTCTGTCACATGGCGCTGATGGACATTGCCGACGCCGAGGGTGCGCTGCGCGAGGCGGCGCGCGTGCTCCGGCCGCAGGGCCGCTTGGTCGCCAGTCTATGCCATCCGTGCTTCGACGTCGTGAACGGGGCCGCCTGGGAGATCGAGCGCACCAGCCCCACCACCGCCGGCACGGTGTGGCGCAAGGTGACGCGCTACCGCGCGGTGTTCGAGGGCCGCTTCTTCTGGCGTATCGGGCACGAGCAGGTCTCGACCGTCGCCTATCACCGCCCCCTGTCGTGGTACTTCCGCGCTCTGCGGGCGGCTGGCTTCGCCGTCACGGCGTTCGAGGAACCCGAGCCCACGCCGGAGTTCGTGGCTGCCGACATCGAGGGCCCCTGGATCGCCGAGATCCCGCTGCACTGCGTGTTCGAGGCGCGCAAGTTGCTCGCTCCCTGAGCCCCGCATGGGCCCGCGCCCGGACAGAGGATCACGTGCCAACGGCCCTCCGCCGGCTGGAGCCGCGCCGCGACCCGCGCCCACGAATATAGGGACGGCGTGTACCGGCGCCGTGATGTCCTCCAGGCAGACCACGAGCGCTTGGTGCGGACTCACCACATACTACCGCCCGTTGCGGACTGGTTGAACTGGGCCGTCCTGCGGGAGGAGCCCGCCGTTCACAGCGGTGCTGGGTTCCGCCAGGCCAAACGCCGATCTAGACCGCAACGGACACGGGCGCCCGCACTGCGCCGAGCACGAGGCGCGCCAGCTTCTCGCCC
>JADGHJ010000149.1 GCA_019686175.1 Chloroflexota bacterium
GTCGTACCCGGGAGGGGGGTGCGCCGGGGCGGCGGCAACGTTGGCAGCGGGGCCGGACGCTCCCCCCCAGTGAAGAGAGCCGGGGGAAAGCCGCAGCCGGCGGTGAGCACCAGCAGCGCCAGCCCTCCGACCACCGTGCGGATCCGTAGCCCGACCGTGCCCACCCTGCGCGCCTTGCGCTCCTCACCGTGATCGTGCGCTCTTCTCAGCTTACCCAGCTGTCGCGCGCGGTGTCACGAAATCGGCCGTCTAGGGCTGGATCGTCTCCAGGAACCAGTCGTCGGGCAGCTCGCGGCCCAGCCCGCGCTCGCGAGCCTGGTGGTATGCGTGGGTGGCCAGCGCCGTGAACTGGATGCCGATCCCGAAGTTGTTCATGAACAGCGTCAGCTCGTCGGCGCGGCCGCGGCCGGCGGCCTCGCCCGCTAGCACCTCGCCCAGCTCAGGGTAGCGGTCCCACGCGACCCCCCGCCCGCGCTGGAGCCGCGCCAGCGCCTCCTGGCCCCGCGGCGTGTGATGATCGATGTCGCCCTGGCGCGTGTGCACCACCACCCGATCGGCGCGGGCAAGCACCGCGTCGCTCATCTCGAACTCGCGGATGAACCCGACGTGCTGCCCCGGCCGCAGCCAGGCGGCGTCGAGCACGGGCGTCGCGCTGTTGGTGGCCGCCGCCACGATGTCGGTACCCTCGACCGCCTCCTGCGGGTTGTCCACCGGGGTCACTGGCACGTCGAGACGGGCCTGCATCCGCGCGGCGAACGCCGTGCGCCGCTCCGCCCGCGGGCTGTACACTCGCACCGCCGCCAGCGGGCGCACCAGCGCCAGCGCCAGGAGCTGGGCCTCGGCCTGCCCGCCGGCACCCAGCAGCCCGACGACTTGCGCGTCGGGCCGCGCCATCTCGCGGGCGGCGAGCGCACTGGCCGCGCCCACCCGCAGGTGTTGGATGATCCCGTCGGGCAGGATCGCCAGCAGCCCGCCGTGCTCGGTGCTGAACAGCAGCACCAGCCCCAGGAACTTGCCGCCCGGCGCCGCCGGCACCTTCACCCGCCGCTCCACGCCGCCGGCCGTCTCGGCCCGCAGCACGTCGGACGTCACCCGCAGCGCCACTGTGCCGAGTCGCTCGCTGCCGCCCTCCACGGTTTTCAGGCAGTAGCTGCTCCCCGGCAGCGGCCCCGGGAGATACGTTTGCGTCTGCGGGCGAAGCACGGCACGGCCCGCCACGAGGTCGCGGTACAGCGGCTCCAACGCGGCCAGCGCCGTGGGCATGTCGAGGACCTGCGCGATGTCCTCGTTGGTGAGCAGGAGGGTCATGACACGGCCGCCACCGCGCCCCGGCGCGCGCCGGCCAACTGCCCGCACGCCGCCTCCACGTCGCGCCCGCGGCTGCGCCGCACACTGCACGGCACGCCATGCTCTGCCAGCACCCGCGCGAAGGCGCGGATCGTCTCCGGCGGGCTGCCGCGGAACTCCGCGTCGGTGGGGTTGTAGGGGATCAGGTTCACGTGCGCGTCGCGCCGGGGTAGCAGCCGCGCCAGCCGCGCCGCGTCCTGCGGCCGATCGTTGACCCCGGCCAGCATCACGTACTCGTAGCTCACACGGCGCCCAGTGAGCTGCGCGTACTCCGCGGCCGCCTCGAGCACCGCACGCAGGGGATAGCGATCGTTGATCGGCATGAGGGCCGAGCGGGTGGCGTCGTCGGCGGCATGGAGCGACACCGCCAAGCGCACGCCCAGGCCCTCGCGCGCCAGGCGGCGGATGCGGTCGGGCAGGCCGCTGGTGCTGACGGTGATGCGGCGGGGGCTGAGGTGCAGTCCCTCTGGAGCCATCAGCAGCCGCAGGGCGCGCACGACCGCGGCGTAGTTGGCCAGCGGCTCGCCCATCCCCATGAACACCACGTTCGGCGCCGGATCGTCGTGGCGCGCCACGTACACCTGCTCGACGATCTCCCCGGCCGTGAGGTTGCGTTGCAGCCCGAGCCGCCCCGTGGCGCAGAAGGCACACGCCAGCGCGCAGCCCGCCTGCGAGGAGACGCAGACAGTCACACGGTCGCCGTCCGGAATGTGGACCGTCTCGATCTCGCGGCCGTCCGGCAGCGCCAGCAGGTACTTCACCGTCCCATCGACCGAGACGGCGCGCGCCCCGACAGTTGGCGCGGCTAGCGGGAAGCGCGCCGCAAGCTCCACGCGCAGAGTGCGCGGGAGCGTGGTCACGGCCTCCCACGCTCGCGCGCCCTCGACGTGCAAGGCGTGGAACACCTGCCGGGCGCGGTAGGCCGGCTGGCCCAGCTCGGCCATCGCCTGCTCCCACTCGGCCGGGAGCAGGTCGAGCGCGGCCAGCGCGCGCGGCGCCTCTAGCGCGGTCATCACGCAAACGTCCTGTAGCGTAGCAATCTCCGAAGCAGCAATCGGAGAGATTGTACCGTAGCGCGGTCAGCGCCTGCGCATGGTCGCGCGCTGGCGCCGCAAGACCAGCCACAGGCTCACCAGGTAGCACAGCCACAGAGCCAGCGGAGCGATGACGAACATCGCGTTCAGGCCCACCGCTTGGACCAGCAGGCCCGCCATCACCGGCCCGACCAAGGTACCCAGGTCCGCAGCACCGTTGAACAGGCCGGAGGCGGAGCCGCGCCCAACCGTACTGTGATCGGAAGCCTCGGCCAGCCCGAGCGCGTTGGCGACCATCCCGATGCCGCGGGCCGCGCCGTACAACACCGACAGTCCTGTGAGCAGCAGCAAGCTGGTGGTGGCCGGGATCAAGACGATCGCCACGACCTGCAGGGTCATCGCCGCCACAGCCACCCGCCGATAGCCGAGGCGGATGAACAGCCAGCTCGACCCGACGCGCGAGACCACCTGCGTGCCCGAGAACAGCCCACGGATCACGCCCAGGCTGCCGAGCGAGGCCCCGACAGCCAGGAAATAGAGCGCCCAGTACGCGTAGTGGAGCCCGAACAGGAAGTGCAGGAGGAACGCCTCGATCAGCACGACCAGCAGCAGCGGCTCGCCGATCGCGTTGGCCAAGGCGCGGAGCCCCTTGCCGTCACCGCGGCCCTCGCGCACGCTCGTCGGCTCCCGCGCGAGCGGAGTGGCCGCGATCGCCAGCAGCGGCGGCATGGCCACGGCAATGAATCCTGCGCTGTAGCCGCCTCGCTCGGAGAACCACCCGGCCAGCAAGTTCCCGATCATGAACCCCGAGGCCAGCGCGGCAGTGTACAGGCTCATGGCCCGCTCGCGCGAGCGCTGGGGCGGCAGCGTGTCGATGAACTGGGCCAGGTTCACCGTGGTGCCCAGCCCGAAGCCGATCCCGCCGAACAGCCGCAGCGCCCCCAGGGCCAGCGCGTCACCGACCTGCGAGAACAGCAGGTTGGCGAGGCTCACCATCAGCAAGCTCGCGGCGAGCAGCGGGCGCACGCGCCCGGGACGATACCACCGCCCGCCCGGCCAGCGCGAGAGCAGGCCGGCCACGGCGTACAGCGCCACGAACAGCCCAACGACCGGCGCGCCGTAGCCCAGTGCCGTGAGATACGGGGCCAGCAGCACGCCGACGCCACCCTCGCCGCCCGCGATGGCCGCGGCAACGAGGAAGCCGTAGTGGCTGCCACTGAGCCGCACGCGAGCCGCGTCAGGCGCCGACGGCGGCCGCCTCCACCCGGGCCGCCACCGTCTGGAAGTCGCCCGCCACAGGGAACGCGAATCCGTGCCCTGGGGCGATCAGCCGCACTGGCAGGGCCGCCAGCCGCGCATAGATCTCATCGCGCAGCGCGCGCACCGGCACGGCCCCCTGCGTCATCGGTGCCATGGCCACCGCGAGATCGGCGGGCTGCTCGCCCGTGGGATCGAGACGCTGCCCGAACAGGTCGGAGCTGAACAGTACCCCCCTGGTCTCCTCGAACGCCACCAGGCCCGGCCACAGGTGCATCTCCCACGGCACCAGCAAGAAACGCAGCTGGTAGCCACCAAGGTCGAGTGTATCGCCGTCGGCCACCACGTGGGGGCGGCCGCTGAGGCCGAAGCCCGTGAGCTGGCGCGCGGCGACCGCGGCGCACACCGGGCGGGCCTCGGGGCAGCGCGCCTGGAACGCGGCCACCGCCCCGGCCTCGTCAGCCTCGAAGTGCGGCACCACGAGCCAGCGCAGGCGACGGGGATCGAGCCGCTCGGCCAGTGCGCCCCACAGCGCCTCGAACTGGCCCACGCCGCCCGTGGAGACTAGCGCGGGCTGCGCGGCCTCGATGAGGTACTGATTGAACCCGATACCACGCTGGGCATCGTAGAAGCGCAGCTGGTGGATGCCCGGAGCGATCTCCGCGCGCGTGTACATGGCGGTCCTCCCTCTGCCATGAGCCGGTCGCCGACTGATGACGGCTCCAGTATGGGGCAAGCCAGCCCCGCATACCAGCAGCCAACGAACGCGCGCCACGGCGCCACATCGCTGCGTCGGCGGGCGCGCCTCCGGAAAACCGCTAGGCGGCGCTCGGCACTCTGCTAGAATACGCCGGCCTGTAGCGAGCGGCATGGGGAGGGCCGAGAGAGCGGTGCAGAGGCGGACCGGCGCGTGGACTAGGCGGGCTCTGCTGCTTGGGCTCCTCCTGGCGTCTCTCGTCCTGGCGCTGCCGGTACGCCCCGCCGTCCGCGCCCAGACCACCAGCGCTCTGCTCCCCTATCCGGTCGCCATCGCGCCCGGCAACCAGCGCTGGCCCGCGGTCGACGGCGATTTCGTCGTCTGGTTCGACGAGATGGAGGAGCGGCCGGCCATCCGCGCCAACGACCTGCGGTCAGGGGCCGAGTTCCGGCTCTCGCGCGAGGGGTCACTCCCCGTCGGGCCGCCGGCCATCAGCGGATCCTTCGTCGTCTGGGCCGACCATCGGGGTGAGACGCCCACCACACCCTTCCCCGAGCCGCACATCAATCTGTACGATCTGCGTACCCACCGCGACTACATCCTCTCGCCCGTAGAGGGGCGACAGGTCGAGCCCCGCATCAGTGGGACGCTGGTGGTATGGACAGACTATCGCGAGCATCCTCAGCGCGGCCGGATCTACGCCTACGATCTGGAGACCCGCCGCGAGTTCCCTCTCTCCGATAGCCCGGCGGCCCAGTCGCAGCCCGACATCTCGGGCACGATCGCCGTATGGCGCGAGGAGAGCGCCGACGGAGCGCGCATCATGGCCACCGACGTGCGCGCGGGCACCGTCTCGGTGCTCACGCCACAGCCGGGGACGTACGAGCGGCCGCTGGTCTCCGGCACACGGGTGGTCTGGCTGGACACCACGGGCGGCGCGCCTCGCATCGCCCAGTACGACCTGGGCGCGAGCAGTCCGCTGCCATCCCTCGCGGGCCGCCGCGTCCTCGCCCTGGACGGCGACCGCCTGCTCCTCCAAGACGTGGCCGGGGAGGGGATCGTCCTACACGACCTGAGCAGCGGTGCGGAGACGCCTGTAGCCAGGGTGCCCGCGCGTGCGCCGGAAGTTTGGGCGTCGCTCGGCGGGGGGACGCTGGCCTGGACCGACTACCGGAACAGCGAACTCCACTGGAATCCTCAGGCCGAGCGTGTCTCCAACACGGACATCTTCGTGGCCCGGCTCCAGCCGCCGCCGATCCCCAGCGGTCCGCGCCCCAACCTGCCCTATCGTGCGGCCAGCCCCGAGTACGGCATGAACCTCTTCGTGTGGCGCGCCCCGGACGTGACCAACGCCCACCTTCGCCGCCTCACGGCCGCCGGCTTCACGTGGCAGAAGACCCGCATCCCCTGGGCGGAGGTGGAGACGCGGAAGGGGCAGTTCAACTGGGAGGAGACCGACCGCGTGATCCGCGCCTCCAACGATCTGGGCGTCAAGGTGATCGCCCGGGTCGACGTCGCGCCCGCCTGGGCACGTCCCGACGGCAACCCACACGGGCCACCGCTCAACTTCGACGACTACGGCGACTTCATCTACGCGCTGGTGAATCGCTACCGCACGGACTCACCGTATGGGCGGCTCCACGCCATCGAGGTATGGAACGAGCCGAACCTGCACAAAGAGTGGGGCAACCTTCCCGTCAACCGCCAGCAGGCGGCCGAGTACGTACGCTTGCTGCAGGTCGCGTATCAAGCGGCCAAGCGCGCCGACCCCAACGTCACCGTGGTCAGCGGCTCGCTGAGTCCCACAGGCTGGAACGACGACACCGCGCGGCCCGACGACGTGTACCTCCACTGGATGTATCAGGCGGGCGCCGCGGCGTGGTTCGATGCACTCGGCGTGCACGGCGCGGGCTACGGCTCGCCCCCCGAGACGGTGCCGATGAGCCTGGCGCGCTACCCCCACCCGTCCTTCTACTTCCGTCGCGCCGAGCAGCTCCGCGAGATCATGGTCCAATACGGGGATGCCGACAAACAGATCTGGATGATGGAGTTCGGCTGGACCACCGATCCGATCAATCCCGCGTACGCCTGGTACCGGGTCAGCGAGGAGCAGAAGGGCGAGTACCTGGTGCGTGCCTACCGGATGGCGCGCGAGCAGTGGGCGCCCTGGATCGGCGTGATGGTGCTGTGGACCATGCCCGACCCGCGCTGGACCTCCCAGCAGGAGGAGTACTGGTGGGCGATCCTCGACCCGGACGGCACCGAGCGCGAGTCGTACCGCCGGCTCCTGGAGGCCCACCAGAACGGCCTGCTCCCACAGCCATAGCGGTGGGGCGAATAGCTCCTTACCCCCAGCGCACCGAGCCCGGCTCTCCCGCTGCCCCTAGGACGCGGCCGGCACGGGCAGACCCAGCACCTTGCGCGGATTCTCCACCGTAATCATGCGCAGCTCGGCATTGGTCAGTCCGTAGGCCCGGCCGTAGCGCACCAGCATGTCGTAGGAGTCCACGGCGCTGGGCAGCAGGTAGTTGCCCCCGTCGCTCGACAGCGTGAAGTGCTCGGGCCCCAGCGCCTTGATCGTGTCGAACATGTCCTGCGGGTCCACGCCCAGCAGCGGCGAGATCTCGTCGTAGGTGAAGTTGAACCAGATGCCGGCGTCGGCGAACGGCTTCAGGTCCTCGAACTCCAGCCCCACCTGGGGGCCGTAGGGATGGTCGATGAACGCTTGTCGGTACCCCAGGCGCACGCACTCCTCGGCCAGCGCCTCCATCTCGGGCTTGGAGCTGTGCGCGAACGACAGGGTAACCCCTCGATCAGCGACGAGCTGGAGGATCTCTTTGACCACTGGCTTGAGCCGCCCCTGCTCGTCGAGCAGGTACTGGCCACGCTGCCGCGCCTCCTCCCAGCTCAGGGGGCCGATCACGGAGCCCGGCAGATCCTCGGCCTTCACCGCGCGCCGCGGCGAGCCTACTCGGTGCAGGTTGTGCGCGCTGCTGATCACCGGCATCCACACCACCTTGGCACCGTGATCGATCGCCTCGCGCACCGAGTTGAAGTCGAGGCCCCCATCGCCCGGGTCGGTCAACTTGCCATGGTACACCGTGCAGGGTGCGAGGCCCTGCTCGTCGCACCAGCGGGCGAGTTGCTCCTTCACCGCGGCCGCGGTGACGTGGGGCGGCTGGTCGGGCCGCAAGTTCTTGAGCACAATGATGCCCATGCCGGCCTGGGAGGCCCGCTGGACCAGTAGCAGCGGGTCCTCGGTGCCGGGCGCGGCGTGGGCGTGGAGGTCGACCGCGCCTGCAAGCGAGGGCGTTCCCTCGCCATCCTCGAAGATCTCGCGCAGGCGGAAGCGGACGTTGTACGACTTGACGACGCGGCGCGGTACCGGCTGCATGCGTCCCTCCCGATTGCGGGGGCCCCGCGCAAGCGAGTCGCTGCCGGGTGTCTGGTGGCCCCTGCCCCATCTCCCGATTGCACTACCGCGCGCGACCTTAGCCCGCCGCGGGCGTCGTCGCCGGCGCCACCTGCCGCGCGATGAACGCCTTGATCCGCGCGATGGCGCGCGCGGCTGCCTCGGTAGCCTGGTTGCCGAAGCCGTGGGGCTGGCCCTCGAACAGCTCGAGGACGATGTCGCCGCCCGCGGTGCGGTAGCTGTCCACGAAGCGCTGCACGATCGCCACGGAGATGTTGTTGTCGTTCGTCCCCTGGATGACCAAGACCGGCGGCAGCTCGGCCGGCTCGCCCCGATCCAGGAGGCCTTGTGGGTTGCCCTCGTGCATGGCATCGAAAGAGCCGAAGAACGCCTCGCTCCGCGCCATCAGCTCGGGGCGGTTGGTCTCCCGCGCGAACTCGTAGCGCGCGTAGGGGTCTACGATCGGCCAGCAGGCGACCACGTACGCCAGCCGCGCGTCGGCCACGGCGCCCTCCAGCGGCAGCGCCGCGTAGCGCGGATCGGCCGGCCGCATGGCCGTCAGCAGCGCCAGGTGGCCGCCACTGGACGTGCCGAGCGCCCCCATGCGCTGAGGCGTCGCGCGGAACTCGGCGGCGTGCGCCTTCAGCCAGCGAACGGCGTAGTTGATGTCCTGCAGCGCGATCGGGTATTGGTGCGCGGGCGCCTGACGGAAATCCACGGCGGCCACGACCAGGCCGCTGCTCGCCAGGGCGCGCGCCATCGGTTCGTTGGCCGTGCGGTCGTTGCTGTTCCAGGCGCCGCCGTGGACATCGAGCAGCAGCGGGAAAGGCCCCGTCCCCTCGGGCTCGTACAGACGGATGAGCAGGGCGGTGTCGCCGTCGCGGCGGTATTCCACGTCGCGGATAGTGACCGGAAGCTGCTGGGCCGGATCGAACTCGGACATTGGCCGATCGGGACGAGCGGCGCTGTCCATCGCAACCCTCCTCCTGCCACGCCACAGTCTCACGGGCAGTCTAGCACGTGGGCTGGCCCGCTGGCGGCCGGCGAGCGGCGGCGCGAACGTTACCGCGGGGACTTCACAAATCCATCACAGTGCGGTATTCTTCCGCCCGATGGAGAGTTCCCAGGGCGTGACCCGCCTGCTCACCTACCGGCCCACTCGGCGTACTGTCATCGGTCTCCTCGACAGCGAGGAGCCGCGGCCGCCCATCCGTCTCACCCCGCGCTGGAGCCGCACCCGGCCGCGCTCGCGACTACTTGGCACGCTCGGGCACGCGGCGCTGCTCGCATTCCTGGGAGTCAGTGTCCTTTCCGGTCCCATGGAGGTGGTCGCCACCCCCCGCAGCTCGACCCTCCAGTTCCTGGAGATCGCCGAGCGCCCGCGGGTCCCGCTCGATCCGTTCGGGCTCTGGTGGGGGGTCATGGGCGCGCCCGCGCTCGCCTTCGCGGATCCCACGCAAGAGCTGCGGCCCGAAGAGGCTGGGCTGACCGCCGCGAGGCCCGCGAACGCCGCACCCGCCATCGCACCCGGCAAGCGCGTCGTGCCGTTCCGCACCCAGCTCGACGGCTCGCGCTTCGCAGGCTCCAACTGCGGCCCCGCGGCCCTGGGGATGGTCCTCGAGGCCTACGGCATCCAGAAGAGCACCGAGGAGCTGCGCTACCGCTCCCACACGTACCAAGGAACCTGGGGCTCGTACACGGGGACCGGGCTGGACCATCTGGCCCGAGTGGCCGAGGACTTCGGCGTGCCCACCCGCGGTCTGTTCGAGGGCCGGCGCTTCCGCGCCTGGAGTATCGCCGACCTGCGCGAGGAGGTCAGCCAGGGCAACCCGGTCATCGTGCTCACCAAGTACCGCCTGCTACCGGGGCACGAAGGCTCGGGCACCAGCTTCGACCACTACATTGTCCTGTGGGATGTGGACGGCGACGACTTCATCTACAATGACCCCGCCTTCACTGCGGCGCGCAGCGGCTACGCGCGCCGGATCAGCAGCGCCAAGCTGGAGGCCGCGATGCGCGCGGCGATCATCCCCCGCCATGCCGTGGCGTTCCTCCCGCCGGGCTAGCGCCGCGCGGCGCCAGCCCGGCCAGCGCCCGGGTGTGGCCCTCCAGGCGTGGACGGGACTCCTCGCCCTCGCGCTATTGGGGGCCGCCTGCACGGGCGGGGGTCCCCAGACGGTGCGCGGCGTGGTGGTGGCCGTGGAGGCGCATTCGATCGCCCGCGCCGACACGCTGACGCTGCGGGCCGACGATGGCCGCGACCTCCAGTTCCGCGTGGCGCCAGAGGTCGACTGGACCCCCGGTCATCTGCGCGAGCACGCCGCCCTCGGCGACCCCGTGGTCGTGACGTTCGTGCGGGAGGACGACACCCTGGTCGCCGTGCGCCTCGCCGACGCCACCGGCGCGCACTAGCTGCCGAGCGTCGGCAGCAGTGCCTGCTCGATCTCCTCGCCTGTGGTGATGCCCTCGAAGCGATCGACGATGTGCCCTGTGCGGTCGATCACGAACACCCAGGGCTCACTGGGCAACCCCCACTCCTGCACCGTCGCGTTGGGCGTGCGCGCCGCCGGGTCCTTGAAGATCTCCACGTGGATGAAGTTCGCGCGGGCACCATAGCGCCGCGCCAACCCGTGGACGATCTCGAGCTGCGGACCGCAGGTCTGGCTGGTGCAGAAGCCCGGGGTGGCGAACACCACCACCAGCGGCTTGCCCTGGTCCAGCGCCTCCGCAATGGTCAGCTCG
>JADGHJ010000150.1 GCA_019686175.1 Chloroflexota bacterium
CCCCAGTAACTGCTCCCCTATGGTCTGGGCATTGGGCCGTAGCGGACGTGGGGAGAGCCCCGAGGATGTCCTAGGGGCTCTCCCCATAAGCGTCGTGCCGACCGTCGTGCCGCTCGATCGTGACACATCGTTACGGATTGTAAGTGTCGAGCGGCGAATGCTACACTGCCGACGAATTGATGCCAAACGGGGTTGCCGGGAGGGGCTGTGTCACAAGCGATCGCTGTTGCGGCGGCCGGGCCGTCGGCTGCTCGCTTCCCCGCGCTGCGCGTGCCCGCGTACCGCTGGTACTGGCTGACCTCGACCATCTCGATGGTCGCCGACAATATCGAGCATGTCATCGGCTACTGGCTGCTGTGGGAGCTGACCCACTCGCCGTTCTGGCTGGGCTACGCGGTGATCTCGCACTGGGCGCCCTTCATCCTGTTCTCGCCGTTCGCCGGCGCCTGGGCCGACCGGTTCGACAACCGCAAGCTGCTCCAGGTCTCGCAGGGGCTGTATGTGCTGTGCTCGGGCGGGCTGGGCCTGCTGTACCTCACCGGCCACCTCCAACTCTGGCACATGGTCATCCTGCTGCTGGTGCACGGCTTCTCCGGCGTGGTCCAGTTGCCCAGCAGCCAGGTCCTCATCCACGACCTCGTGCGCAAGGACGAGCTGGCGAGCGCACTGAGCCTGTCCGCCGGCAGCCGCAACGTGGCGCAGTTTCTCGGCCCACTGGTGGGCGGGTTCCTGCTGTGGGCGCTCGGGCCGGGCGGCGGCCTGCTAGCCAACGTGCTCATCTACATCCCGTTCACGATCGCGCTCCTGCTGCTGCGTCCCCGGCGCACGACTGCTCCCGTGAGGCGTGCCACGGGCCTCCAGGGGGTACTCGAGGGCCTCGGCTTCGTCCTCCAGCACCGCGTGATGCTCGGGGCGATCCTGATCGTCAGTATCCCCATGGGGGTGCTGGGCGGGTTCCAGGCGATGATGCCCGCCTTCGCCGCGGAGCTGGATCCTGACCCGCGCGCCTACACCTGGCTGCTCACGGCCAACGGAGCCGGCGCCATCACCGGCGCGGTGATCCTCGGCGCGCTAGGGCGCGTGCGGCGCAAGGGGCTGCTGCTGTGCTTCGCCTCGCTGCTGTGGGCGGCGCTGCTGCTCGCCTTCGCCATCACGCCGTGGTTCTGGCTGGCGTTCCTGCTGATGCTGTTCGTGGGCGCCTGGAGCATCGTCTCCAACGCCATGTCGCAGACGCTGGTCCAGCACCTCGCGCCCGACGACAAGCGTGGCCGCGTGATGGGCACCTATGGGATGCTCGTGCACGGGCCGCGCGTGTTCAGCGGCGTGCTGCTGGGCGGCGCGGGGGCGGCCCTCGGCGCGCATCTCGGCCTGGGCGTGCTGGCCGCCCTGGTGGTGGCGGCGGTCGCGGGCCTGATCCTGACCCTGCCAGCCCTCCGGGTCGTGGAGTAGCTGGCGCGCAGGACAGCGGCCGGCGTAGCATCCCGGGGCGAGCCCCATCGGACGGCCAGGGGGAGACGGTCATGGCACGCGACCTGCGGACGTTCCTGCGACTCCTCGAGGAGCACTACCCGGACGAGCTGGTGCGCGTTCCGCGCGAGGTCGATCCGGCAAACTTCGAGGTGACGGCGATCCTCCAGCACCTGGAGAACCGCCAGCGCTACCCGCTGGTGCTGTTCGAGCGGCCGCGCACGCTCCACGGCACCGTCTCCCCGTTCCCCTTGATCTCCAACGTCTACGCCACCCGCGAGCGCTGCGCCATCGCGCTCGGGCTTGCACCGAGCCAAGCGCGTCTGGAGCTGAGCCTGGAGTACGCGCGGCGCGAGGCGCGCCTGCTGGAGCCCGTGGTGGTCGAGCGGACGGCGGCGCCGGTGAAGGAGTGGGTGCGCCGCGGGGCGGACTGCGATCTGCGCGACCTGCCGATCGTGCGGCACCACGCGATGGACCCGGCGCCGTACATCGACATGGCAGTGGCCATGCGCGACCCCGACAGCGGCGCCTATAACCTGGCCTTTCTACGCACCATGTACCAGGGGCCGCGCCGGCTGGGGCTGCACATGTCGCCACGCCACAACTGGCAGATCGCCCGCCAGCATGAGCGGCGCGGCGAGCCCACGCCCTGCGCGCTGATCGTCAGCCACCACCCGGCGTTCTTCATCGGCGCGCTCAACGTCGGGCCGTTCGGCCGCGACGACTACGCCGTCGCCGGCTCCTTGATGGACGAGCCGCTGCGCCTGGTGCCCTCCGAGACGTGGGGCGACCGCTTCCTGGTCCCAGCCGACGCCGACCTGGTGATCGAGGGCGAGGTACCGCCCGGGGTGCGCGAGGTGGAGGGGCCGTTCGGCGAGTTCACCGGCTACTACGGGCCGCAGCGGCTCCGCTGGGTAATCGACGTCACGGCCATGACCGGGCGCCACGACGCCATCTACCAGGACATCTTCGTGGGCCACCGCGACGTGTGGACGCTGGGCAGCTTCCCCAAGGAGGGCAGCCTGTACAACCGTATCAAGGGCGTGGTGCCGGGGGTGCGCGGCGTGCACCTGCCCCTGTCGGGCACCGGCCGCTACCACTGCTACATCAGCATCGACAAGCGCGTGGAGGGCGAGAGCAACCAGGCCGCGCTGATCGCCATTGGCGAGTGCGACTTCCTGAAGCACGTGGTGGTAGTCGACGCCGACATCGACCCGTACGACGAGGAGCAGGTGCTCTGGGCGGTGGCCACGCGGGTGCAGGCCGACCGCGACGTGAACGTCATCCGGCACTGCAAGGGCAACACGCTCGACCCCTCGCAGGAGGACGACGTGATGAGCGCCAAGATGATCATCGACGCCACCAAGCCACTGCACCGCCCCTTCGAGGAGCGCGTGCGGGTGCCCGAGGAGGCGCTGGCCCGGATCGACCTGGACGCCTACCTGGCGCTGGCCGCGCGGCCGACGAGCGTCGGCACCGAGCGCGCCTGAGCCCGAGGGAGCAGCGATGGCCCGTATCTTCTGGGTGACCTGCCCGCGCTGCAGTGGCCGGTTCTACTGCCACTACACCGATCTGCGCCACACCGACTGGCTGCTGCTGTGCCCGTACTGCCAGCACCGCTTCCACCAGAACGATAGCCCTCGTATCGACGACTGACGGCAGGGGCCGCGGCGGCAGTTAGCGCGCCGATACGCTCGGCGCCTCGTCGGGCGGTGAGGGCGACGCCACCTGCCCCGATGCGACGACAGGCGCCGGGCCGCTGCTCGCGGCCGCCAGCACCTGTGCGCCACGGGCAGCGGAGAGCAGCGCGGCCAGCGCGGCGACGGCGGCCAGCACGACCAGGATCTCCTGGAAGGCCAGCTGCAGCGCGTCCGCTGGCACATCGAGGGTGCTCGACGCCGGGTGGCCGAGCCGCGCGGCCAGGAGCACTTGCAGCAGCGTTCCCACGGTCGCCACCCCCAGGCTCGTACCCAGGCTGCGCGTCATGTTCAGCAGGCCGGCCGCGACGCCGCGCCGCCGGGGCGGGGCGCTGGCCATAATCGCGCTGTTGTTCGCTGGCGTGAAGACGCCCAGCCCCGCGCCCAGCAGCCCCAGCAGCCCCAGCACGAGTGCGAGCGGCGCACCAGGCGCCAGCGCCAGGCCCAACAGCGCGCCGCCCGCTAGTACCATCCCCGCTACTGTCGGCGTCCGCGGGCCGACACGGTCCGCGAGCAGGCCGCCGAGCGGGGCGAGGAGCCCGATAGCGATGGGGATGGGGCTCAGCAGCAGGCCGGTCTCCGCCGGCCCATGGCCCAACAGGCGCTGGAGTTCGAAGGGGAGCAGGTACAGGCTGCCGAACAAGACGGCGTAGGACAGTAGCCCGGCGGCGATACCCGCGCTGAACACCCGCTGGCGGAACAGGCCGAGGTCGACGAGCGGGAAGCGCGCGCGCCGCTCGGCCACAAGGAACAGCGCCAGCAGCGCGAGGGCGCTCCCGGCGGTCGCCACGAGCCGCGGGCTCGTCCACCCCCAGAGGTTTCCATAGGTGAGCGCGAGCAAGGCCAGGACGATGGTCGCGCCGAACAGCCCCGCGCCGCGCCAGTCGAAGCGCTCGGCCTCAGCCTGCGGCTCGTGCACGGTGACCGGCAGGACCAGCCATCCGAGCAGGGCGCCGGCCAGCCCGAACGGGACCGCGATGTAGAACACCCACTGCCAGCCCAGGGCGGCGATAAGCAGGCCGCCCACCGAGGGGCCCACCGCCAATCCCACGGCCTGCGCGGCTCCCTGGATGCCCACGGCGCGGCCCAGCTCTCGCCGGCGCACCGCGGCGGTGATGATCGCCACGCTGTTCGCCTGCAGCAGGGCAGCGCCCACGGCCTGCAGCACTCGACAGGCGATCAGCCAGCCCAGGCTCGGGGCCAGCCCGCACAGCGCCGACCCCAGGCTGAACACGACGAAGCCGGCGCTGTACAGCAGCTTGCGGCCCATCAGATCGGCGAGCCGGCCGACGGGCACCAGCAGCGCCGCGAGCGTGAGCAGGTAGGCGAGGGCGACCCACTCTACCGCCGCCACCGGCGCCTGGAACACGTCCTCGAGGGTGGGCAGCACCAGGCTGGCGATGCTCGCATCGAGCTGCCCGAGAAACGCGCCGACGCACACCGTACCGACCACGAGCCAACGGTAGTACGGCAGCGCCGCGAGGCCGGCCAGGGGCGGGCGCTCGACTAACAGGTGGGAGGCGGTTCGCTTCACGCCCACACTGTAGGGATCCGAAGTGGGCCCAAGCAATCGCGAGTGTTCTCCAGATCCATCAGCTAGACTGATGCATCATGAGCGAGTTTGCCGATCTCTACCATCTCCGCACGTTCCACCACGTGGCGACCGAGCGCGGTTTCACGCGGGCGGCCCGTCGGCTGCACCTGTCGCAGCCAGCGGTGAGCGCGCACATCCGCGCGCTGGAGCGCCACTTCGGCACCCGGCTGTTCGCCGTGCGCCACCGGCGCGTGTACCTGACCGATGCGGGCGAGGCACTGTTCGCCTACACCGAGCGGGTGTTCAACCTGCTGCGCGAAGCGGAGCGCGCGGTGGCCGCCACCCAGGGCCTGGAGCGCGGCCGGCTGCGCGTCGGGGCCAGCACGACCATCGGCATCTACCTGCTGCCGCCGGTGCTCGTTCGCTTCGCCCGCCTGCACCCGGCCATCCAGGTGGAAGTGGCCGTCGGCACCACCGCCGAGATCGTCGCGCGCGTGCTGGCCGACGAGGTGCCGGTAGGCCTCGTGGAAGCCGCGGTCCAGCATCCGGAGCTGGAGATGCGGCCGTTCGCGATGGACGAGATGGTGCTGATCGTGCCACCCGCTCATCCCTGGGCGCGGATAGCCACGCTCCCACTGGAGGCGCTACGGGGCACCGCCATCCTGCGGCGCGAGCCAGCCTCGGGCACCCAAGCATTCGTCGACCTGGCGCTGGAGCAAGCGGGAGTCCGTCTCGACACGGCGATGGTGCTGGGCAGCACCGAGGCACTGAAGCAGGCGGTGCTCGCGGGCGGCGGGGTGGCCTGGGTACCGCGGATCACCGTGGGACGCGAGCTGAGCGCCGGCACGCTGGCCGCAGTAGCGGTGCAGGGGCTCGACCTCCGCCGGCCGCTGTGGGCGATCAGCCCGCGGGGCATGCCTGTCAGCCGCGCGATCGAGGAGCTACTGCGTCTCCTGGAGACGCGGGCCCCTTCCCCCCCTGTGGGCGAGGCCGCGCGGGCGGACACGGCGGGAGACGGGTCTGGCATCGAAAACTAGCGCGTGCCCAGCGCCTCGGCCAGCCAATCGGCGATCGGTCCGGCCACGCGCTCGAACTGGTAGCCCGTGGTCTGCAGCTCGAAGAAAGGGCCCATGCCCGGGATCAGCTCCAGCGCGAAGCGCTCCTCGGCCTCGCTGTCATGCCCAGCGGTACCGGATGCTGTCACGGTGTCATAATATGCCCAGTGCCGGGCCCGTGGCCCATACACGCGGTGCGGAGAACAGGCAAGGAGAAGTCGCCGTGGCTGCCGTGATCTCGGTGGTACGTCCTCTGTTGCCCCTGTTAGGCGCGGTGCTGGTGGCCGCCTGCGCTAGTCCCGGTAGCCCCACGGGAGGCGGTGCGGCCGCTACCCGGGCACCGGCCACGCAACCGGCCGGGCCCTCGCCCACCGCGGCACCCGCCGCGAGCGCCCCAGAGAAGCCCTCCCCGCTGTCGCCACCCGTCACCGTGCGCATCGGCGTGCTGCCGAACGTTTCGGACTCGGGCACCTACATCGCCTTGGAGCGGGGCTATTTCCTGGAAGAGGGCATCAACCTCGAGCTGGTGCCCTTCGACTCCGCCGGGCCGCAGGTCGCGCCGCTAGGCGCCGGCCAGCTCGACGTGGGCGGCGGCTCGGCCAGCGCCGGCCTGTACAACGCCATCGCGCGCGATGTCCCCCTCAAGATTGTCGCTGATCGCGGCAGCATGCCCCCGGGAGCCAACTGGATCGGGCTCGTCGTGCGCCGCGACCTGGCCGACCAGATCCGCGACTACCCGGACCTGCGCGGGCGTCGGATCGCCATCAACCAGTTCGGCACCACCAACGACATCGCCATCGAGGCGGCGCTCAAGCGCGGTGGGCTGACCATGCAGGACGCCGAGTTGGTGCAGATCCCGTACTCGGACATGAACGCGGCGCTGGCCAACCGCAGCGTCGACGTGGCGCAGCACAACGAGCCGTTCAAGGCCATCGCTATCGAGCAGGGGCTCGGTGTGTTCCTGCACGGCGTGGATGAATACTACCCGAACATGCAATTCTCCGTGGTGCTGTTCGGGCCGCAGTTCGTCCGCAACAACCCCGAGGCTGGCCGGCGCTGGATGGTGGCGTTCCTGCGCGGGGTACGCGACTACAATGACGCGCTGCGCAAGGGGATCCGCAAGCAGGAGACGATCGAGCTGATCATGAAGCACGTGCCGTTGCGCGACGCGAGCCTGTTCGACAAGATGGGCTTCACGGCGCTCAATCCCGACGGCAAGCTGAACGTGCAGGGCCTGAAGGACGACCTGCAGTGGTTTGTGGACCACGGGATGACGCAGCAGCCCCCCGACATGAACCAGGTGATCGACACCTCGTTCGCCGAGTACGCGGTCCAGCGCCTCGGGCCGTACCAGTACTGAGCGCAGCCACGCCCCGGAAACTCCGCCCAGGTGCTGGCTCGGGGTTTCCGGGGCCACGCGCTAGGCTCGCACGGGGGCAAGTCGTACCTCACGACCTCGGCGTGTGCCCGGCCTGCTTGACGGGCGCGTAACGCGGGCCGCACAATCGGCTGCAACGGGCGACGTTTTCGCCGGGGGAGGCGTGCATGCCGAAGGATCTCAGCGGGTTCATCAGCCGGATCAGCGCCGAGTTCCCCGATCAGGTGGTCTCGGTGCGGCGGCCGGTGCGCGCGGCCGAGTACGAGGTCACGGCCATCCTGCAGCACCTGGACGACGCGGGCCAGTTCCCCATGGTGCTGTTCGAGCGGCCGATCAACATGCTGGGCCAGGAGGTGCCCGAGTTCCCCATCGTCTCCAATATCTACGGGACGCGGGAGCGCTGCGCGCTGGCCCTCGACCTGCCCATCACCCAGTCGAAGCTCGAGCTGAGCCTGGAGTATGCGCGCCGCGAGCGCCAGACCATCGCTCCACAGGTGATCCCCGCCGCCGACGCGCCAGTCAAGCAGGTCGTGCGCACCGGCTCGGAGATCGACATCCGTCAGTTCCCGATCGTCAAGCACTTCGAGGCCGACCTGAGCCCCGTCATCACCATGGCGGCGGTGATGAAGGACCCCGACACGGGCGTGTACGACGTGTCGTTCATCAAGCAGTTTCCCAAGGGGCCGAACCGCGCCGGGGTGTCGATCCACTCGCCGCACCTCGAGCGCATCCTGGCCAAGTACGAGAAGCGCGGCCAGCCGGCGCCGTACGTGCAGATCATCGGCCACCACCCGGCGTTCTACCTCGGCGCGCTGGCGCTGACGCTGTACGACGCGGACGACTACCACACCATCGGCTCGTTCCTGGGCGAGCCGCTGCGGCTGTGCCCCTCCGAGACGTGGGGCCACGAGTTCCTCGTCCCGGCCGATGCGGAGATCCTCATCGAGGGCGAGATCCCGCCGGGCGAGCGCACGGTGGTGGACCCGTTCGGCGAGGTCACGCGGCTGTACCAGGCGCAGTGCCTGCGGCCGGTGCTCAACATCACCGCGGTCACCCACCGCCGCCAGGCGTGGTACCAGAACATCTTTTCAGGCCACCGCGGCCACTGGAACCTAGGCGCCATCCCCAAGGAGGGCAGCGTCTACAACGCGCTGCAGCGCCGCTTCGGGAACATCAAGGCCGTACACCTGCCCTACTCGGGCTGCGGCCGACTGGCCTGCTACATCAGCATCGAGAAGACGCGCGAGGGGCAGGGCAAGGAGGTGGCCATCGCCGCGCTGCCCGAGTCGTGGACGTTCGAGGTGATCGTGGTCGTCGATGCGGACATCGACGTGTTCAAGGAAGAGGACGTGCTGTGGGCCATGCTCACCTACATGGACCCGCGGCGCGACCTGGACATCATCCACGGCTACCCGATCAGCGTGTTCACCTCGGCGTTCCAGGACACGCGGATCTTGATCGATGCTACGCGTCCGCTGCACGTCGCTTTCCCCGAGAAGTTCCGCATGCCGCCCGATGTGATGGAGCGCATCAAGCTCGACGAGTGGATCGAGCAGGGCGGTTTCGTGACCAAGCCGCGCACGCCCGCGTCCCAGCCGTAGCGGAGGAGCTGTCGTATGGACCGCGTCTTCTGGGTGAAGTGCCCGAGCTGCGCCAAGCGGTTCAACGTGGATTGGACCCTGCGCCACGCCGGCTACGACCTGATTTGCCCGTTCTGCCACCACGAGTTCCTGCCAGACGAGAGCCCGGAGCTGGACGAGCGCTGGTACGGGCACTCCTGAGCGGCGGGAGAGGCCACCGCGGCCGGGCTGACGCCCCGGCCGCCTCGAGCAGCCCGCGGAGTGGCCGTTCGCCGTCCAGCAGGTCGGGCCACACAGCCCTTCGGCCTGGTCCGTGAGCCACGGCGGCAGTCCACGGGGTTGCAGCCTGGAGCGGTTTTGCTGAAGGTTTGTGCCAGCGGCCGCCCTGCGGAGCGAACCCGCGGTTCACGGCGCAGCTCCACCCGGCGGCAAACGGCTTCGGCGTCGTCCGCGGAGGAGTGGCGTGTTCCGAGTGTTCCCCGCCAACTACAAGTGGTCGCTAGCGGCCGCGCTGGTGTTCAACGCCGCGCCAGCGGGCGGCGGCGAGATCGGCGAGCTGCACCACGTCGCCTGGCAGCTCCAGGACGCCGCGGCGCGCGACGACGTCGATGCCTGGTACCGCGCCTGGCACGCGCTCGCCGAGCGCCTCGCGGCGCTGGCCAACGACGCCGCCGCCCGGGGCGACCCGATCGGAGCCCGCGACTGCTGGCTGCGCGCCTGCCACTACTACCAGATGGCCGACCGCCTGCTGCCGCCCAGCGACCCGCGCAAGCGGGCGGCGTTCGAGGCATCGCTGCGCTGCTTCGAGGCCGCGCGCCCGCTGCTGTACCCGCCGGGCGAGCGCGTCGAGATCCCCTACGAGGGCACCGCCCTGCCGGCCTACTACTTCCCACCGCTGCGCCATGAGCGCGACCGCGCGCCGGTGGTGGTGTTCTTCGACGGGCTCGACGTGACCAAGGAGATCTGCTACTTCCTGGCCGGCCGGCACCTGCTCGACTACGGGCTCGGCTGCCTGCTGGTCGATGGACCCGGCAACGGCGAGAGCCTGCGGCTGCGCGGGCTGCACCTGCGCCCGGACTGGGAGGTGCCGGCGCGGGCAGCCGTCGACTACCTGCAGATGCGTCCCGATGTGGACCCCGAGCGGATCGGCATCCTGGCGCTCAGCCTCGGCGGCTACTATGCGGCGCCGAACGTCAAGTGGTAGTGCAGCGTGCGTCAGTGGCCCGCGTGGCCATCTGGTGGCGGCGCGGCGCCGCCGCGGGTGCCGCCCAGCGCCTGCTCGGCCGCCGGATCTGGGACGGCGCCGGCGCGCAGGATCGCCAGCCGGTTCTGCATCGACTGGATCTCCACCTGCTGCGTAGTGATGATCTCCTCCGCGAGCTGCCGGACGAGCGGGTCGCGCCCGTACTGCAACAGCAGACGGGCCATGTCGATCGCGCCCTGGTGGTGGGGGATCATCATCGCCAGGAAGTCCTGCTCGGGGTCGCCCGTCATGGGCGCCGCCTCCATCGCGGCCATCATGGCCGCCATCGCTGCCTGCAGGGCGCTGTGAAACTCGGTGGAGGGGACGGCGCCGGGCGGTTCCTGAGCAGGGACTGGCCGGGGCGGTCGTGGCGCCAGGCCCCATATGCCCAGCAGGGCGGCCGGCCCCCCCTGCCGCCGCCCCCCCCCCCAAAACCAACGGAGCCAACCCGGGA
>JADGHJ010000151.1 GCA_019686175.1 Chloroflexota bacterium
GCCGGCATCGGCACCTCCCGCTTCAGCTCCTCGTAGTAGCTGGAGCGGCCGGTGTCCAGGTACTCGGCCACCTTGGCCGCGATGGACTCGCCGACGCCGCGGAGGGTTCGGAGGCGGCCCGCCCGGTGCAGCTCCTCGATGTCTTCGCTTGCGGCGCTGATGACCTGCGCCGCCTCTTCGTACGCCCGGATGCGGTAGGGATCCTCGCCCTTCACGGCCAGCAGCTTGGCGATATTCGCCAGGAGTGCGGCGACCTCTTCGTTCCGCCGGGCCACGACTCACTCCTCGCCGCGTGAGCACGAGGAAGGGGAACAACACGCTACTGGGTCCGAGAAGGTGCTCGGAAGGGAGTTCCCGGACCCAGTCTTCTCAGGCGCGTCGCTGGTGTGCTCCCGGTGTCGACCCCGGCGCGTACCGCCGTGGGCAGCCGACAGTCGTGCACCGCTCCAGGAGCGCTACCAACCTCCCGCTAGCGCAGTCGCTGGACGACGAGCTGCTTCAACTGGTCGACATCCTGGCGCTCGCGCTGTTCCAACCGGGTCAACAGGTCGAGCACCTCCTGGTCGCCAGCCGCCTGGGCGTCCAGTTTGTATTCCTCGAACGCCGCGATGCCCTTGAGCTTGTTCTGCAGGATCGTTACCAGATCGTACGCGACGTTCGAGACACCCGTGCGCTGCTCTGACTGCTGCTTGGCTTGCGCCTGGGCCATTTTGAACCTCCCTCCGTCGGACGGTCAGCAGGGCACCTGGTAGCCAGAGACCACTCACCGGCGCAGCGTCCGCTCACCAGGTCACGAAGCTACACCACTGCAGCCCGTGTGCCATCTTGAGAAGGGCCGCAAGCCTGGCACGCCCTGGCTAGGCGTGTGGGAGCCGCGACGGCCCTGGCGGCGTCAGATGGGCCACGAACCAGTCCCGGGCGAGGCGCGCCACCTGCTCTAAGGCGCCAGGCTCCTCGAACAGGTGGGTGGCGCCGGGGACGATCTCCAAGCGCTTCTCACAGCGCAGCTGGGCCAACGCGGCGCGGTTCATCTCGAGGACTGGGAAGTCGTGGCCCCCGACGATGAGGAGGGTAGGCGCCCGGACCTGCTCCAGTGCGGGCCCAGCCAGATCGGGCCGGCCGCCGCGCGACACCACGGCGTCGACGCGCTCCGGGCGCTGGGCCGCGGCCACCAGTGCAGCGCCACCGCCAGTGCTTGCGCCGAAGTAGCCGAGTCGGAAGTGCTGCGTCTCGGGGTACTGGGCGAGCCAGTCGGAGGCGCCGACGAGCCGTTCGGCTAGCAACCCGATGTCGAAGCGCAGGTGGGCGGTTCTGAGGTCGATCGCTTCCTCCTCCCGAGTCAGGAGGTCGATGAGCAGCGTCGCGAGGGCGGCCTCCTGCAGCACGCCCGCCACGTAGCGGTTGCGGGGACTGTGCCGGCTGCTCCCGCTACCATGGGCGAACAGTACTACGCCCCGCGCTTGGGTAGGCACAACGAGGTTGCCCTCGAGCGTGACCCCAGCAGCGGGAACTCTGACGAGCTGCTCGGTCGCCTGTACGGATCTCCGGTCCATCGTCATCGCCTCCTTGGACGCGCCTCACGTCGTCTCCGGCGAGCCGCGCCTCTGCGGTTCATCCGGGTCAGCGTGATGACGCACTGACCGGCGGGGGTTGGACGCTCCGAGCCAGGAGGTCATGGACCTCTTCGTCGGTGGTCTGCGAGAAGTCCTGATACCAGAGGCCGACTGCGTAGAAGGGCTCGGGCGTGAGGGCGCAGACGACCTCGTCGACCTCCGTCTCCAGCTCCGTGCAGGTCTCGGGGGGTGCGATCGGCACAGCCACCACAATCCGCCCGGCCTGCTGCTGGCGCAGCGCCTGGGCAGCCGCGCGCATCGTGGAGCCGGTCGCCAGGCCGTCATCGACCAGGATGACTGTGCGGCCCCGTACCTCCAGCGGGGGCCGACCGCCGCGGTAGGTCCGCTCCCGCCGCGCCAGCTCCGCCTGCTCCTCGGCGATGACCGCCTCGACCGCCTGCGGGGCGATGCCCAGGCGACGGATCAGGTCGACGTTCAACACGCGGACGCCGCCCGAGGCAATGGCGCCCATCGCCAGTTCCCGATGCCCCGGCACGCCTAGCTTGCGCACCAGGAAGACATCCAACGGCGCATGCAGCGCCCGCGCCACCTCGAACGCCACCGGCACCCCGCCGCGCGGGAGCGCGAGCACGAGCACTTCCGGCCGGTTGGCAAACGCCGTGAGCTTCGTGGCGAGGAACCGGCCGGCGTCGTAGCGATCGCGAAATGGTGGGGAGAACATCTCGCCTCCAACGGTGCAACGCGTGCCGTGTACTGACGAAGGGCACCCCACGCCGATAAGGCCACCTCCAGAGGCGACGGCCCGCGCTGCTCCTCCTCACTCTAGACCTACTAGCAGCACCGCAGACCGCGTGCCGTCCCGAGAGCGCGGTCGGCAAGTGCGGCGTGCGAGCGGGCGAGGGGTGCGACCAGGGTCCCGATGAGCGAGTGTGCTCCAACCAGAGGTCAGGGCTGAAGGCGGCACCATGGTCCGGGACAGCGGCATGCACTCTGCGGGAGGCCGGGACGTGAGGGTGGATGGCCGCGCGTGTGTGGGGGAAGGAGACCTGCCCCTGCCAGCAGCACCAAGATCTGCCAAGGGGGGAGGCGCTGATGAAAACCGTAGCCGGGCTCTTCCGCACCCAGTCGCAGGCGGAAGCCGCCATCGAACAGCTCCAGCGCGCCGGCTTCGATCCAGACCGCGTTGGATTCGTGGCCAGTCCAACCAGTGCAGGGGACTTGGCCCGAGCGACCCGAACCGACGTGCCGGCCAGCGCGGCTGGTGGTGGCACCCTGGGGGCCATACTAGGAGGCGCGGCGGGCTGGCTGGTAGGCATTGGTGCCCTGAGCATCCCCGGAATCGGCCCGGTGCTGGCGGCCGGCCCTCTCGCGGCCGCCCTGGGCGTCGCGGGCACGACGGCGGCAGTCGGCGCTGGCGTCGGGCTCGTCGCAGGCGGACTCCTCGGCGTCCTCACTGGCTGGGGCTTCTCGGCGGCCGAGGCGCGGGAGTACGAGGCTCGGGTCAGCCAGGGCGATATCCTGCTCACCGTGGAGGTGGCCGACGAAGCCGCAGGGCAGGCGGAGAGCATCCTGCGGCAGCATGGCGGCGACCGGGTGGGCTCCGGCGGCAGCCCCGGCTAGCGAGCATGGCTACTCAGGGCGTCTCGGCCCGACAGTGCATCAGTCCGCTTGACCGGCTCCCGCAGCCCCGCCTGCTCCAGCAGCGGCAGGACCTCCGTGGTCCATTGCCGCAACTCCGCCTCATAGCTGACCCAGGAGAGAGTTACGCCATCGACCCCCACGCGGGCCGCCTGCAGTAGCGCCTCCACGATCTGCTCGGGGGTTCCCACCAGCGGGAATCCTCCCCAACCGGCCACAAACTGGGCCTTGAGCTGCTCCAGCCGCGCCGGAGTCAGGTGCCGCTTCTGCATGCCCATGATCCGGGTGAGGTTCTCTACGGCTTCCCAGTCCCCCCTCTCGTAGACATAGTAGTGCAAGTACTCGCGTGCCTCACGCTCTGTGGGGCGGCAGACGACATACGCCGTCGTCCAGACCTGCAGCTCGCGCCCGAATTCTTCCCGGGCCAGCCGGCGCAGCGCCGCGATCTCCGCTCGTGCTTCCTCGAACTCGGCCGGCCGCAGCTGGGTGAACGCCATATCGGCGTACTGCGCCGCGAAGCGCCGCCCAACTGGCGACGAGCCCGCGCTCATCACCGGCGGGAACGGGCGCTGCACGGGCTTGGGCTCATGGAAGCCGCGCCGGATCGTGAAGAATCGGCCAGTATAGTCGACCTCTCCCTCCGCTGTCCATAGTAGGCGTACGACCTGGAGCCACTCGGCAGCATACGCGTACGCCTCATCGTGCTCCAGGACCGGCGCGCCAAACATTTCCAGCTCGGGGCGAAACCAGCCGCACACCACGTTCAGGGCGAAACGGCCCCCCGAGATGTGGTCGACGGTCGTGCCCTGCTTCGCGGCCACGATCGGGTGGATCGTGGGGACATGTGCCGTGGCGAACACGGCTGCCTGGGTGGTCTGGGCGGCGAGGCCGGCCGCCCAGGTGAACGTCTCGAAGCACGTGCCGTTGAAGTTACTCGGCCCCCCAAACCCCTTCCACCGTGCCACGGGCACCAGCGCCTCAAGACCCGCCTGGTCAGCGAGCGTATTGACCGCCCGCGTGTTGGCCCAGGTCGTCTCGAAGCGCCCCTCCGCCAAAGTGATCGCGCAGCCGTTGCTGACATTCGTCGCAAAGACGCCGAGCTTGAGACGATTGCGGTTAAACAGCGGGTTGCAACGGCGGCCGTTGTCCCCCATATCTGCTCTCCGTAGCTCGCCATTGAGTGATCACATGCTGCTAGCGATAGATGCCCAAGACACGCACCGCGTAATCGACGAAGCTCTGATCCACCACCTGGTTCACATCGGCAACCTCGCCCTGCGCGCATCCGATACGCGTCCACAGGGCTACGTCATCACGGATGCCAGCAACGTTCACTCGACCGTTGGGATCCAGCCCGGCGGGCACGAGCTTGTCGTACAACGCCGCATCCTTCACTGGAGTATACTGTGTCAAGATCTGGACGATCTCAGCACGATTGATCCCCTTGGTGAATGCATCGTTGTAATCGCGTACAGCTCGTAGATATCCGATCATGAAGCGCCGCCCTGCCTCGATGTTCTGGGCGAAGCTCGGCGAATAGTAGATGGCCGCGACCTGCTGGTTGGGATACAGCTGATCGCTGCCGGGAATCGGCCCCGCGATGCCGCGCTCCTTCACCACCGCGACGAACGGCTCGATGAGCACGGCCACGTCGACAGCACCGTTGGCAAGCGCAGGAATCATATCCGGGAAGCCCATGTAGCTGACCTCGATGTCACCACGAGTCAATCCTCCTTGCTCCAGCGCCTTCTCGAGATTCGGCTCGTTGGAGTCACATGGCGCCAATTTGGCCACCCGACGGCCGCGCAGATCGGCCCACGAGCGAATCTGGCCGCTATCAAGCAGTTCCCTGCGAGCGACCAGCGTGACGAAGCCCTCGAAGCCCGGGCGCAGCGTCGCCTTGTCGGCGACGAGTTTGAGGTTGATTCCCCGCGCCGCGGCCAAGAAGGGATTGGTGTTCACCCCGTAGCCACCGACGTCCAGCTGGTTGGTGCTGACCATGGTCCCGATCGTGTTGGGATCGGTAATGGTCTCCACGTGGACATCCAACCCGAGCTCTCGGTAGTAGCCTCGGGCGAGCCCGATATAAATCCCCGAGTCGGAGATGCTAGACAGCACGCCGACAGACACGGCAACGGGAGGACTCAGCGCGGCTGGTAGGCCACCGATCGCCTCCCGGTCCGGGGTGCCGGCCACAGCCCGGACCGTGCTAGTCGGCGCGGGACTCGTGGTGATTGTCGCCGGAGCGGTTGGCGGCGGATGGCCGCCAGGCGTACTCGTGGGCTGGCAAGCTAGGAGCAGGAGGAGCAGGCTAGACACGAGGCACAGGCTCATACGTCGCATGTAGCGCTCCGTTTCCCCGCCGTCGCCCGCCCGCCTGGCCGTCCAGAGCCTCCGACACTGGCCGCTGCCAGTTCGCGACGCGCCCTTCGAGGTGGCCCATGATAGCACATCCGTGGAGCAGACCGGCAGCGGGCGCGCGAACCACCGACGCCCCACCCGCGACCAATGCAAGCGTCGCGTGGTCGCCTCCTAGCCGTGGAGGCGGACCGGGTACAGCGCCGGGGAGGCGGAAAATTCGACCCCCAGGCGAGCTGCTCGGCGCCGAACGCTCCCACCAAGTGCTCCAACAATGCCCGTGATGTCGAGCGGCCGCGCGCCGCATCGGCGTAGGTCACCCTGGTCAGCTTGACATACCACCCGTTGGTTCGCCATCAGCGCGAACAGCGGCCAGGCAGCAGCGCAGGGGGACCGTCGCCCTGGGCGGGCGCGCGAAGCGATCGAGGATCACGCGCATATAGGGGGAGCAATCAAGGAGCTGCTGCAGCGCCGACACTCCCGCCAGCCGCATCTGCACGCAGATCGGGGTGCCCAGCTCCTGGGCGCGCCCACGCGGGGTAAGTGGCGGGGTCGCCAGCCAGAGCACTTGGTCGGGCATCGTGCCGCCTGCCGTGAACAATCGCAGGCCCGCCATGCCCCGCGCCCGCACTGTGGGGGCCGTTTGGGACAACCGGGCCAGACCACGTTCGCCCCGTCGATGAATGCGCAACTGTCTAGAGGACGACAGGGCACGCTCCCGTTCTTTTCCTCATGATTGAACGAGGGCGTTGACAGCGGGTCGGCAGCCCACCCCGGACAACGGCCAGCGGAGAGCGGCCACTAATGATGGAACATCTGTGCGAAACAGAGGCAGAGGACGGCGGCCACTGTCCATGCGCGGGAGGGCTGCGCGGGTACGACTGGGCGGCCGCTGGGCGCCGGGCCGAGAGCCGCGATCCCCGACGTGTTCCGCTCGGCGCGGAGGAGGAGAGGCGGGCGATGCCGCGGCATGCGCATCTGCTGCTCTGGGAAGCGACGCCACCGCGGGTGGCGGTGCTGCGCACGGCAGGCGCCTCGGCCGGGTGCACCATGGCGGGCGGGCTGGCTCCTGCCCTCAGGCGCGCTCCGGCGGAGCGGCTGTACGCGGCGCTGGAGGCACACGTGGCCCTCGAGCCGCTCGGCAATGACCCGGTAGGGGCGCTGTGGCGCGTGCCGGCCGGACGCCCCGCGGCATCCGAGCGCCAGGAGCTGGCGCGGCTGCTGGCCGCGGTGGTCGCGGCGACCGGCTATCGAGCGGCGATCGGAGTGGCGGACGGGCGGGGGCCGGCGCTGATCGCCGCCCGCCGCGCGCGCGGGGGGACGGTGGAGCAGGTGCCGGCGGGCGCGAGTGCGCCGTACCTGGCGCCGCTGCCGGTCGCGCTGCTGCCGGTCTCCGCGGCGCTGCGCGCGCGGTTGGAGCAGCTCGGCCTGCACACCATCGGGGCGCTGGCGGCGCGGCCGCTGGGGCCGGTGCAGGCACAGTTCGGGCCGGAGGGGCGGCTGGCCTGGCTGATCGCGCGGGGGCGCGATACGCGGCCGGTGGTGCCGCGCGAGCCGCCGTGCGCGCCGTGGGTGGAGCGGGAGCTGGAGGCGCCCTGCGCGGACCGCGGGCGGCTGCTGGCGCTGGTGACGGAGGAGGGCCCCGCGCGGCCGGCGCTACTGGCGCGCCTGCTGGCCGCGCTGCCGCCGGGGCGGGCGGCGGGCCGCCTGGAGGTGGTGCTGGTCCTGGAGAACGGGGCGCAATGGCAGCAGTGCGTGGTGCCGCCCCGGCCGACCGCCGCGCTGGCGGTGTGGCGGCGGCTGCTGGCCGCGACGCTGGGCCGCGTGGTACTGCCGGCAGCGGTGGTGGGCGTGCGGCTGGCGCTGAACGCGGTGGGCCCCCTGCCGGCGACGCCGCTCGCACTGCCCCCACCACTCGCACGCTCAGGCAGCGAGGCGGCGCAGGCCCGGCGCGCAGCGCTGGCGGCCGCGGCCCAGCAGGTGCGCCTGCGCTGCGGCCGCGGCCTGCTGTGGCGCGTGTTGCCGCTGGACCCGCACCACCGGCTGCCCGAGCGGCGCTACCTGCTGGGCGAGTATGCCTGAGCTCGCGAGTCCGCAGGCCCCGCGGCCGCTGGCGGTCGCGGCAGAGCAGGGGCCGGACGGAGCACTGCCGCGCGCGGTGGGCTGGCGCGGGCGCTGGCGGCGCGTGGTGGCCGTGGTGGAGCGGTGGCGGCTGGACGACGAGTGGTGGCGCGAGCCGGAGATCGCCCGCGACTACTTCACCGTCGTGCTGGACGACGGCCGCTACCTGACCCTGTTCCACGACTGCCTCGCCGACCGCTGGTGGACGCACGCAGCGCCCCCGCGCGCGGTCGAGCCAACACCGCCCTCCCCGCCGCCCCAGGTGCGAGCAGTAGCAGCAGCACACAGCGCGCGGGCGGAGTACGCCGAGCTGCACTGCCACAGCCACTACTCGCTGCTGGAGGGCGCCTCGACGGTCGAGGAGCTGGTCACGCAGGCGCGCGCGCTCGGCCTGCGCGCCCTGGCGCTGACCGACCACGACGGGCTGTACGGCGCCCCCACCTTCTGCCGCCTGGCCGAGGTGGTCGGCGTGCCGCCGCTCGTCGGCGCCGAGTTGACCCTGACCACGGGCCAGCACCTCACGCTGCTGGCCACCGACGACACGGGGTATCGCCATCTGTGTCGGCTGCTCACGCTGGGGCGGCAGGCGCGGCCAAAGGGCGAGGCGGCGGTGACCCTCGCGCAGGTGGCGGCGCACAGCGCGGGCCTGCTGGCGCTGTCGGGGTGCCGGCGGGGGATCGTGGCCGCGCCGCTGCTGGCGGGGCGGGCGGCGGAGGCCGAGGCGGCTGCGCGCTGGCTGCGCGAGGTGTTCGGCCCCGAGCGGTGCTGGATCGAGCTGCAGCGGCACTACCTGCCGGGCGAGCGGGCGCTGCTGCGGGCGCAGGTGGCGCTGGCCCGCCGGCTGGGGCTGGGGGTGGTGGCCACCAACAACGTGCACTACCACGTGCGCGAGCGGTTTCGGCTGCACGACGTGCTGGTGTGCGTGCGCCACCGCACCCCGCTCGACGCCGCGCACCCCCTGCGGCGGCCGAATGCGGAGTACTATCTGAAAAGCCCGGCGCAGATGGCGCGGCTATTCGCCGAGCTGCCGGAGGCGCTGCGCGCCACGCTGGCGATCGCCGAGCGCTGCGCGGCGGCCGGCGAGGTGGCGCGGTGCGCGCTGACGGCGTATCGGTTCCCCGAGTTTCCGCTGCCGCCTGGCGAGACGGCGGACAGCTACCTGGCGGCGCGCTGCCGCGAGGGGGCGCTGGCCCGCTACGGGACGCTGGAGGGCGAGGTGGGCGCGCGGCTGCGCCACGAGCTGGGGCTGATCGCGCGCCATGGGCTCGCCGGCTACTTCCTGATCGTGTGGGACTTGATGGCGTTCGCGCGGCGGCAGCGCATTCCGGCGCAGGGGCGCGGCTCGGCGGCCAACTCGATCGTGGCCTACGTGCTGGGGCTGACGAATGTCGACCCGATCCGCCACCGGCTGTTCGTGGGGCGGTTCCTGAACGAGGAGCTGGCCACGCTGCCGGACATCGACATCGACTTCGCGCGCGAGCACCGCGAGGCGGTGTTGCAGTACGTCTACGAACGCTACGGCCGCGATCGCGCCGCGCTGGTGAGCACGCACGTGACCTACCAGGCGCGCAGCGCGCTGCGCGACGTGGGCCGGGCGCTGGGGCTGCCGGCGGCGCTGGTCACGCGGCTGGCGCGGGAGCAGGAGCGGGCGCAGGCGGTGGCGCTGCCCGCAGCACCACCGGGGGTGGACGCCAAGCGCTGGCGGCTGCTGGGCGAGCTGAGCGCGGCGCTGCGGGACTACCCGCGCCACCTGTCGCAGCACGTGGGCGGCATGGTGATCAGCGCCTGCCCGCTATCCGAGCTGGTGCCCCTGGAGCCGGCGCGCATGGCGGGCCGGGTGGTGACGCAGTGGGACAAGGACGGGGTGCAGGACGCCGGGCTGATCAAGATCGATCTTTTGAGCCTGGGCATGCTGTCGCTGCTCGACGAGGCGACGGCGCTGATCGAGGCCCGCACGGGGCGACGGCCGGACCTGGCGGCGCTGCCGCTGGACGACCCTGCAGTATACGACCAGATCTGTCGGGCGGACACCATCGGCGTGTTCCAGATCGAGAGCCGCGCGCAGCAGCAGAGCCTGCCGCGCACGCGGCCGCGCTGCTTTACCGACCTGATCGCCCAGGTGGCGATCATCCGCCCGGGGCCGCTGCAGGGCAACATGGTGCACCCCTACGTGCGCCGCAAGCGCGGTGAGGAGCCGGTGCGCTACCCGCACCCGCGGCTGGTGCCGGTGCTGGAGGAGACGCTGGGGGTGATCTTGTACCAGGAGCAGTGCCTGCGGGTGGCGATCGAGATCGCGGGGTTCAGCGCGGCCGAGGCGGATGCGCTGCGGCGGGCGCTGAGCCGCAAGCGGTCGCGGGCCGCGCTGGAGGCGCTGCGCGAGCGGTTCGTGGCGGGGGCGGTGCGCCAGGGGATCGCGGCGGCCACGGCGCAGCAAGTGTTCGACCTGCTGCGCGGATTTGCGGCGTACGGGTTCTGCAAGTCGCACGCGGCCGCGTTCGCGCTGCTGACGTATCAGTCGGCGTGGCTGCGCTGCTACTATCCGGCGGAGTTCTACGCGGCGCTGCTGAACAACCAGCCGATGGGGTTCTACTCGCCGGAGGTGATCGTCAACGAGGCGCGTCGCCGGGGGGTGCCGATCCTGCCGATCGACATCAACCGCAGCCGCACGCGGTGTACGGTCGAGCCGGTGCGCGAGCAGGGGCGGGTGCGCTGGGGGG
>JADGHJ010000152.1 GCA_019686175.1 Chloroflexota bacterium
GGTTGGTGGCGGGCGAGGGGGCGACCTGGGGGAGCTGGAAGTCGCGGCCCACAATGATGCGCACGTCGGCCGTATCGCTGGCATCTTTAGCATCGCGCGCGATCCAACGCGACAGCCGCAGGGTGGCGGCCAGATCGTCGGCGAGGCTATGTCGCCGGCCGAACACTTCCAGCACCGTCTCCTGGTAGTCGCTGCGGTCGGCGTCGTCGATACGCGTGACCTCGTAGCCCAGGTTCATGAGGTAGCGCGCCGTCTCGGCCGCCAGGCCGACTCGGCCGCTGCCGTTGAGCACCTCGATGCGCGCGGGCTCCATCGGGTTCATACCCGCCACGAGCTGGAACAGGCCGCGCCGGATGCGCTCCTTGTCCCCCACGAGGATCGACATGCCGCCCGGCCCGACACTCTCCCGCACGAACTGGCTATCGATCAACATGCTGCGCACGCGATCGGAGTCGATCTGCTGCGCGAGCTTGGCCAGCCGGATGAGCTGCCCGAAGCTCAGATCCGTGGACACCATCTCGCGCGCTTGCGCCGCGAGCTCCGGCGCGCGCGGCAGCATGTTCAACTGCAGCGCACGCTGGCGCACGGCGAACAGGACGCGCTGCTGGCGGCGCATCCGGCCGAAGTCGTTGTCGCTGTGGCGGGACCGCGCGTAGCGCAGCGCCATGTGGCCATCCATGAATTGGAGCCCCGCGGGAACATACAGGCGCTCGATCCCGTAGTCGTCGGTGGGATACTCGTCATCCTTGATTGGCCGCTCGACATCGACCACGATGCCGCCCAGCGTGTCGATAATGCGCTCGAACCCGTGGAAGTCCACCCGTGCCCAGAAATCGATTCGCACCCCGAAATTGTGCTCGAGCGTACGCTTCGCCAGACCGGGACCACCGCCCTCCACCTTGTTCAGCTCACCATAGGTGTAGGCGGTGTTCAGCTTGCCCTGGCCATAGCCGGGAATCTCCACCCATAGATCGCGGGGGAAGGACACCATGCCCGCGCTCTTGTTGCGGGGGTCGATCCGCACCACGATCAGGGTGTCCGAGCGAGCCGGCAGTCCGGCAGCCGCCTCATCGTCGCGCTGGTCCACGCCCAGCAGCAGGATATTGAACGGCTCCGTCCCCTCCCAATCAGGCAGGAAGAACAGCGCGCCCGGCCCCCGCACGCGCTCCGGGAGATTGGCGCCGCCCCCCGTAAGGTTGACGAGTACGTCGCGCACGGGGACCGGTACCATCGCGGCGGCCGCGGTCTGGCGAGTACTGAGCTGCCACAGCGCGAACGCACCGACCAGCAGGCTACCGCCCACGAACATCCCCAGGAACAGCGAGCCCAGCAGGATCAAGGCGGTGCGGCCCCAGGTCGGCGCGGTGGAAGCTGCCGGTGGAGTGGTCGCAGTGGGGGTAGCGGTCGGCCAACCCGAAGCCGTGGATGGCAGGCTCGTTTGGAAACCTCCTCGCCGGATGGCGTCGTCCACGCCACCTCCTGCCACGTCGCCCGCGCCAGCATGCGCCCCTTGGGCAGACAACAAGTCGGGCCGCCGCGGAGGGGCCGCGCCATTATAATCGGTCGGTTCGCGCCCACGCGCAGTTTCCCACGTAACCGGGCGGCGGCGCCCGCCGGACGAGCCTTGCCGCCCGTCGCGATCCCGAACCGTGATGCAGTCGTGATGCGACGCCTGGGCCGGGTATTCCCGGGGAGCCCCCACGACCGCGCTGCTCAGGGCTCGTCGGGACCAGGCACCAGGTGGTCGAGCGCGTCCAGGGCCAAGAGGTAGCCGTACCAGCCCAGGCCGATGATCTGCCCGCGCGCGAGCTCGGCGATCACCGAGCGGCGGCGCCAGGGCTCGCGCGCATGGATATTGCTCAGGTGGACCTCGATCACTGGCACGGCCATGGCGGCCAGGGCGTCGCGCAGCGCGAGCCCGTAGTGGGTCAGCGCGCCGGGATTGATGATGATGCCCTCGCAGGCCCCGAAATGCTCGTGCAAGAAGTCGACGAGCACGCCCTCGTGGTTGGACTGGCAGATCGCCAGGGTCCAGCCGCGGCTGGCCGCCCGGGCTTGCAGCGCCGCGTCGATCTCGGCGAGCGTCGTGGTGCCGTAGATGTGCGGCTCACGGCGTCCGGTAAGATTCAAGTTGGGCCCGTGCAGCACCAGCGCGCGGCGTTGGCGGGTCGCCATGGCCTCAGCCCGGTCCCAACACCCGCGCCAGGGCGCGGTCCACCACCACCTCGGGCACATCGCGGCAGATCGTGACCCGGCCGATCGCGGTGGGCAAGATCCAGGTGAGGCGGCCGGCCACCGCCTTCTTGTCGAGCGTCATCGCGGCCCGTACGGCGCCGGCATCCGCCTCCGGTACCTGGATAGGCAGTCCGAAGCGCGTGAGGAGCGCGTTCTGGCGCTCTGCGGCCTCCGGCGCCAGCAGCCCCAGTTCGACCGCGATGCTCGCCGCGGCCACCATGCCCACGGCCACCGCCTCGCCATGCAGGTAGCGCGCATAGCGGGTAGCCGCCTCGATACCGTGGCCAACGGTGTGACCATAGTTCAAGATGGCGCGCCGACCGCTTTCCTGTTCATCCTCGCTGACCACGGCAGCCTTCAACGCCATGGCGCGCCCAATGGCCGCGGCCGTGGGCGCAGGGGCCAGGCGCAGCAGGGCCTCGACTTCCCGCTCCAGCAAGGCGAACAACTCGGCGTCCAAGATCATCCCCGCCTTGATGACCTCGGCCCAGCCCGCGGCGCGCTCGCGTGGCGGGAGGCTGGCCAGGGTCGCCGTGTCGGCCACGACCAGGCGGGGTTGGTGGAACGCGCCGATGAGATTCTTGCCGCGGGGGTGATTGACCGCCACCTTCCCACCGATGCTGGCGTCGACTTGGGCCAGCAGCGTCGTCGGCAGCGGTACGAAGGCGATCCCACGCAGGATGGTCGCTGCCACGAAGCCGCCCAGATCGCCAACCACCCCGCCGCCGAGCGCCAACAGGGCATCGCCGCGCTCGACACGCCCGGCCAGCAGCCAGTCGTACAGGGCGGCCGCCTGGGCCAAGGACTTGCTCTCCTCACCGCCGGGCACGGTCTGTAGCTCGACGAGATAGCCCGCCTCGCGCAGCGCCTCGATGAGGCGAGGCGCATACCGACGCTCCACGGCAGCGTCGGCCACCAGCCAGAGGCGACCGCGTACTCCCGTTTCCCTGAGCAGAGCCGGCAGCTCGTCGAGCGCGCCCGGCCCGACCACGACGGGATAGGTGCGCGATGGAGCGCGAACGTCGAAGCGGCGGATATCAGGCATAACGGCGAAACACCTCGACCACCGCGCAGGCCACCTCGCCCAGCGTGCGACCATCCGTATCGATCGTCTCGTGCGCCAGCGCGTACAGGGGCGCCCGCCGGGCCGCTAGCCCCCGCAGCGCCGTGAGCAAATCGGTCCCTTCTAGCAAGGGGCGCCGCTCCCGAGTGTGCGCCAGTCGGGCGGCGAGCTCCTCGGGGCTCGCACGCAGGCAGATGACCAGGTTGTTGTTGAACAGGGCGCGGCGATTCGCCTCGTCGAGCAACGCCCCGCCACCGGTGGCGATCACAGCCCCCGTCCCGCGCACCGCGTGCGCCACGGCCTCGCGCTCCAGGGCCCGAAAGTGCGCCTCGCCGGCCGCCGCGAAGATCTCCTGGACGGTTCGGCCCTCGCGGCGCTGGATCTCCGCGTCGGTATCCACGAAGCGCCAGCGCAGTCGCTCGGCCACCAGCCGGCCGACGCGACTCTTGCCGGTGCCGCTGAGGCCCACCAGTACGAGGTTGCGCGGCCGACGGGTCATCCCAACGCCGCCCGAGCGGCCGCGAACATGCGATCGAGCGGAGGCTGGCGCCCGGTCCACCGCTCGAAGGCCAGCGCCGCCTGATACACGAGCATCGGCAGTCCGTTCAGCGTCCGCGCCCCACGGCGCGCGGCATCGGCGAGCAGCGGGGTCTCGGGCGGATTATAGATGATGTCTACCACCAACGCGTGGGTCGGCACCTCCTCGGGGGGAAGCAGCCGCTCGCCGTGCAGGCCGACGGCGGTCGTGTTGACCAGCAGTGCGCAGCGCGCCAGACGCTCCCTGCGCTCCGGCGCGTCGAGCGCGAACGCCTCCACGGAAGCGCCCCGGCCCAAGTCCGCGGCGAGCGCCCGCGCCCGTTCCGGGTGACGGTTGAAGATGCTCAGGGGGCCGATCCTGGCCTGGAGCAGCGCGTAGGCGACGGCCCGCGCCGCGCCCCCGGCCCCCAGCAGCACCGCCGGGGCCCCAGCGGGCACACCGCCGATATCCGCCAGGCCGCGCAGGAAGCCGGCCGCGTCGGTGTTGTCCCCGTGCAATTGCCCGTCCCGCTGGACAATAGTGTTGACCGCCCCGATGGCATGAGCGGTGGAACTGAACGTATCGAGCAACGGCATCACCGCCTCCTTGTGAGGCACGGTGACGTTCGCACCGAGGGTTTGCGCGTTACGCAGAGAGGCGACCCACGCGGGCAAGTCGGCCGGCGGGACCGCCCAACGCTCGTAGCGCGCCGGAATGCCGAGCGCGTCGAACGCCGCCTGGTGGATGGCCGGGGAGATGCTGTGCTGGATGGGATAGCCGACCACGCCGACCCGCCACACCACGTGACGCCTCCGCAGAAGTGGACCACGTGCCGGGTGTTGCCACGCGCACGAGGCCTGCTGGCTTAGACTGTATTAGAGTGTAAAGGCTGCTAGGCGCCCCGCGCCGCCCGACAGCCACCGCTTGAGGGGCGGACGGGAGCGAGCGTGTGTTAAGATAAGCTGCCGGCGATTTGTGCGCGGTGCCGCCGCAGCAGCAGGTCGCGTGGCCTGCTCCGACGCCGCACCACTGTCCCGTGACCTAACGGCGGGTGCGGCGGGCCTGGCGTGTGGCCCACCATGGCCGGCAGCGGCCTGCGCGGGCCGCGACTCTCCACGCCCAGCAAACCATGCCCGACAGCGCGTCGCCATCGGCCGGACGGCGCGAGGGGGGCATGTGAGCGCTGCCGTGCTCTCGCGGGCGGATGGCGGCAGCTAAGTAATCTGTGGACAGCCAGGGTGGAGGCTGGTGAATGAAACGTTGGCGCGTTGTGCACTTTCCGTCGCCAGCGGAGGCCGAGGCGTACTTGAACGGGCTGAGCATCGAGCCGGACCAGATCCGTGGCTTGTTCGCCGCTGCGTCCCCGTCTGGGAAAGGCAGTGGCGTCGTATTGGTCTGCTGGCTCACCGCGCACCAGCAGCGCATCGAGCAGCTGCGCTGCGCGCCTCGCACGGATGAGGACCTGCCCGCCGCCAGCGAGGCGAGCGAGCTGCGCCTGCCCTCGCTCGGTGAGGATACGCCCAAGGAGCCTCCGGCCGGCCGGCGGCGCAAGCGCGAGGAGGAGCCTCAATAGGCAGCAGAGCCGTTCACACCGGGCGCACATAGTCACGCCAGTGCCACAGGAGCGCCGGCGCCCTCCAGGTCGCCATCCCCAACGCCACCACTAGCGCGAGGGCGCCGAGGCTGATCACTCTTCCCCACCGTACGGAGTCCGGGTCGTAGACCAGCTCGACCGTGTGCTCGCCAGCCGCCACCGGCACGGCGCGGAACAGATAGTCGCCTCGCAGCACGGGCGCTTCGGCCGTGTCGACCCGCGCCCGCCAGCCCGGATGGTACAGGTCACTCAGCACGAGGAACCCGGGGCGCTCGGCGTTCACGCGCACCACTATTCGCTCGTTGGTGTACTGCAGGATCTGGGCAGTCGACTGCGCGGGCGGGGGTGGCGTCCCGACACCCACCTCGCGCACAGGCGGCGCCGCGCTGGGTGCCCAGGCGTCCGTGGGGGGCGGCTCGTCTAACAGGACCTCGGTCCGCGGGTCGAAGGGGTCCATGTACATGCTGTACAGCGCTGGCAAGCTGGGGCGCGGCAGCATGGCGCCGTGCACTACGAAGGCCCGGCCGAACGCGGCCTCGTTCTCGTACACACGCACCCGGTCGTCCTGGTACACGGGGCGATACTCGCTGCGATCGAGCGGCCCGACCTGATGCGTCGTGCCCAGCGCGGCGTCGTGGAGCGCCAAGCCGAATACGCGCAGCACCCCGTCGCCGTAGCGATAGCGCACGCGCAGCGAGCGAATGTACTCGCGACGGGGCAAGGGATGCGCGCTGTAGAAGTAGTACTGGGGATACTCCCCTACCCCCTCCTCCCGACCGGTAAAGGTGTAGGCCACCTCTGCCCGAGCGTGGCGCACCCGCGCACGCACGTCGGCGCGGTCGATCGCCCACTCCGATACGTGCACCCCCGCGAGCAGCGGCAGCTCGATCTGCTCGCCACGATCGGTTGTGGCGACCAACTCGCCGAGTCGCGCGCCCTGCGGGATTGCTTCAGCATAGGCCAGCGCAGCGATGAGCCGCACATCGGTGGCCGGCCGTTCGATCCGGAAGGTCACATCGGCGGCCGGATTGCCAGCCCCAGCATCCAGCAGCGGCCGGCCCGGGTAGTAGCTGGTCTCCTTGTACACTGGCAGGCCACGCCAGCGCGCTGGCTCGACGATCCAGCGCACGTCCCACAGGCTCAGCAGTTCGGCCGGTGTATTGGCGACCGTGGCCGAGTACTCCGCCTGGCGCTGGGGCTCCAGGGAGCTATAGCCGCCAGCCTGCAGCAGCCCCCAGGCCGCCGGGCGATTGTACTCCAGCTCACGGAGCGAGTCGGTGGACACCCACACTCGGCCCAAGGAGCCCCTTTGCTGCTGCATGAGGTACTGCGCCGCGGGCGGCGGCGCCATCAAGGCCTCCAGCGTCTGGCGCGGATGGAAGCTGCGCGCCCAGAGCACTAGGTCGGCCGCGGCCAACGCCACGAGCGCCGCCCGCACCGCTGCCGCGCGGTGGGCGGCGACCCAGCACAGCAGCAGCAGCGCCCCCACCGCGAACAGCAGCGCGAAGGCGAAAGCCGTGCGACGCGTGCCGAGGTCCAGCGAGAACAGGAGCCCGGAGTACACGGCATCGGTGGTCAGCTCACGGAAGCCGCGACGCAACGCCATGTAGGTCGCCTCGAGCAGCGCCCGCGCCTGGGGCTGGTTCGCTTCCAGCCAGGCCCGCGCCACCACAAACGCCACGAGCAGCGCCAGTACGCTACCATTCACGCCCAGGGCCGCCAGCAGTAGCCCGCGGGACCGCTGCCCGGGGGCCATCGCCCCCTGCCGCGCCGCACGCTCCACCCAATCCAGGCCGTAGCCGGCCAGCACAGCCAGCGCGACCACCAGCAGCAAGCTGTACCGGCCGGGCACGCGCAGCGCCGAGAAACCTGGGAGATTCCACAGCAACTCCAGGAGCGGTAGCGGCGAGTAGTCCCCGAACGCCAGCAGCGCGCCGAACAGCGCGAGGAAGCCGAAGAAGGCGACCTCGCGCCGGCGTGCGGCCGCCAGGGCCACCAGTGCCAGCACCAACGGCGCGATTCCGATGTAGACCAACGTCTCCCAGCCAGCCCACAGCTGCCACGAGCCCCCCGCCCCACCACGGAAGAAGTACGGGAACAGCAGCGTGATCAACTGCGTAGGGTGGATGGAGTAGGTGGTCGCGAAGGCGAACGGCGCCCCTACCCCCCGGAAGGTCTGGATGCCCAGCTCGTACAGCGGCCAGAGCTGCGCCATGGCCAGGGAGATGCCGGTGGCCACGGCTCCTGCGGTCATCGCCGCGCTGACTCCGACGCGTCGCGCGGCCCAGTGCCCACGCTCCCGCCAACCGCGCGGGGGTGGATCCACGCCCACCGGCGGCCAGAAGGTCCGGAACGCCGCGTACAGGGCCAGCGCGATCAGCGTCATCAGCGCCGGCTGCACGTGCAGCGCCAACAACTGGACGCCGAGCGTGAGCCCGGCCGCGAGGACCGCCAGCACCCGTCCGCGGCCCCGCTGACGGTAGGCTACCTCGACCCAGCACAGCACCAGCGGGAGCCACACCGTTGTGCGCACCAGATTCTCGTGGTGAATCTGGCCGACGATGAAGCTGCTGAAAGCGAAGGTCTGGGCGGCCAACAGGGCCGCCAGCCGGCGCAGCGCTAGGACACGCATCCAGGCGTACATGAACGCCCCGGCCAGCACGAGATGCAGCCAGCGGAGCGCGATGAACGCCGCGGGCGTGGGCAGCAGGCCGAAGAACAGCCAGTGCAGCGGGTAGAGCATCCCCGTCTCGCCGTCGGCGTACAGTGGATAGCCGCTGAACAGGTGCGGCATCCAGAGCGGGATCTGGCCCTGCTTCAGGTGGGCGGCGAAGAACTGGTAGACGGGATAGTAGAACAGGTAAGTGTCGCGCTCGTAGTGCACTTGGCCGAACAGGAACGCCTCGGCCATCAGCGCCGTGGCCGCGAGGGCCACGAGCCCAAGCGCAATCGCATCCGCCACGCGCCCAGGCACCGCCGTGGGTGGACGCCACCGCCACCACGCGCTCGGGGACGCCGGCGCGGTCGGGGCCGGGAGTCTCGCCGGAGCGGCCGAGTCTTCGCTCAAGACCGCCGCTGCGTCGGGGATGGATCCATTGCTAGCCGGCACCATGGCCACCACATCGAGCGCCGAACGACGGGACGCGGGGCCTGGCGCGGCGCGAGCTGCGGTAGCAGTCGAGTCGGGACGCGGCGACGGCGCATCGGCTGTCGGGCGCCGGCGGTGCTGCGCGCGCTTGCGCGCCCGCTTCTTGCTCACGCGGCCTCCGCTCCCATGCCACAGGATTGCGCTCTCAGGGGCGGCTTGCGAGCCAGCGCCAGTACCGAGAGCCCCACGGGCAGTGCGCAGCGACGGAGCACGCGGGCCTCGGTGGCCAGCACGGCGTGGAGCAGCCGGTTCATGGGAGCCGGTGGCACGGCCATCTCCGCCTGCGAGGGGCCCCACCAACGCTCACCCAGGCGCTTCATCACGGCCAACGGGAACAGCGCGCTATTGGCATAGGTGGCTCGCAGGACCACGAACCGGGCGCGGTGCAACGCGGCCACCAGCTCGCGCCGCGTGTAGCGGTGGCGCGTCTGCACCGCGACGTCGTGGGCGCCCTCCAGCCAGGCGTAGGCGGGCACTCGGATGAGGACCAGCCCCCCGGGCCGCAGCACCCGCCAGAACTCCTCGAGCACCGCGACATCATCGGACACGTGACGATGGTACAGCACGTCGAAGCAGGTCACGAGGTCGAAGGTGGCCGCTGGAAACGGGAGGGCTGCCACCGAAGCACGGGCGGCATGCCGCACTCCTCGCTCCGCCCAGAAGCGCCCGGCTTCGGGAGCGAGGTCTACGCCCACCACGCCCCCGAACCGCCGCAGCCAGACGGTCGTGCCGCCGGTGCCACAGCCCGCATCCAGGATGCGCACGCCCCCCGGAGCAGGAGGAAGCGCGCCATCGAGTAGCGCGGCCACCACGGCACGCATCCCGCGGTACCACCAGTGGACCTGCTCGACGCGCGCCATCAGGGCGTATTGATCTGGGTCCATCCGCTTCTCGCGGCCCCTCCCTCCGTTGCGATCAGTCGAGGCGGGCCAGTATCGCGCGCAGCAGCGCAGCCACCCGGTCCACCTGCTCCAGTGGCAGCTCTGGATACAGCGGCAGCGAGAGCACGGTATCGCCGAGGCGCTCGCTCACCGGCAAGGTGCCGCGCGCGACACCCAAATGCGCGTATGCCGGCTGCAAGTGAGCGGGCACCGGATAGTGCACGAGCGTGCCGATCCCCGCCTCACTGAGAGCCTGTTGCACGCGCGTCCGTTGGGGCACCTCCACCACGTAGAGGTGGTAGGTATGGTGCGTCCACGAGGCCTCGCGGGGAGTGGTCAGCCCCGCGAGAGCCGCCGAGTACCGCGCTGCCCGCTCGCGGCGCGCCGCGTTCCAAGCGTCGAGGTGACGCAGCTTGACCCGCAGGATCGCCGCCTGGACCTCGTCGAGCCGCGAGTTCACCCCTTCGATCTGATGGTGGTAGCGGTCGGTCTGGCCGTAGTTGCGGAGCAGGCGCAGCCGCGCGGCGAGGGCGTCGTCGTTGGTCACCACCGCCCCGGCATCGCCGTAGGCACCCAGGTTCTTCGTCGGGTAGAAGCTGAACGCCGCCAGATGGCCCAGCGTCCCCGTGCGCTGACCGCGGTAGGTGGTCCCGTGCGCCTGGGCGGCGTCCTCGATGAGCCAGAGGCCGTGGCGCTGCGCGATGGCTTGCAGCGGCGCCATGTCGGCGGCGTGACCATACAGGTGCACCGGCAACAGGGCGCGGGTACGGGGCGTCAGCGCGGCCTCGACCTGCGCGGGATCCATAGTGCGCGTCGCGGGATCGACGTCCACGAACACCGGGCGCGCCCCCGCCAACGAGATAGCGTTGATGGTGGGAACCGCCGTGAAGGCGACCGTGATCACTTCATCGCCCGGCCCCACGCCGCACGCGCGCAGCGCGAGATGCAGCGCGTCGGTGCCC
>JADGHJ010000153.1 GCA_019686175.1 Chloroflexota bacterium
CCCCGACTCCTCCGCGACCAGCGCCGCCACCCCCAGGATGAACTCTGCCTTGACCCAATCCTTCACGAGGAACTGGTGGATCCCGTGGTCGAACGCGTGCGTCTCGCGGAACAGGCCGTTGCACAACCCGGCGTCACCCTTGATGAACACGCGCTCCCACGGCACCACCACCTCGTGGAAGATCGCCACGCAGTCCATCTCCTCGTAGCGCCCGGCGAGCGGGTGATCCGCGAGGGGCCGCCCATAGTCGAAGCTCTCGCGGCACAACAGCCGCAAGCCGGGCGTGGCAATCGGCACCGCGAACGCCAGCGCGTAGCGGTCGGCGTCGCCCGCCTGCCACTTCATAGGGGCCGGGAACACCAGCATCTCGTCGGCGAACGGCGCCAGCGTGGCCATGTTCCGCGCCCCGCTCACCACCAGCCCCTCGGCGCTCTCGCCCACGATATGCAGCGGCACCGTGGGATCCTCTTGCTGTGCCTCGCCCCGCGCCCGATTGGGGCGGAAGGTGCCGAAGGTATGCGTGGCGCACAGGTCGCGCTCGCGGAACCACTCGTAGTAGGCCACGAGCCGCTCGGCATACTCGGCGCCACCCCGGCCGAAGTAGTCGGCCGCCATGGCGCAGCCCGCCAGGATGGCGTTCATGTAGTCGGGGCTGCGCCCCAGCATGCCGTGCGCGTGGTCTGCCCAGACCCAGAACATCTCGCGACGGCGCACTAGGTCGTCGACGCTGCGCGGCTGGATGAACGACAGGCCCACGGGGTCGCCCGTGGTCGGCGACGCGTAGGTCAAGCGCGACCGCAGCATCGGGTCGTGCTGCAGGTCGTATAGCTCGGCCAGCGTGCGTGCGCAGCGGCCTAGCAGCGGGTGCGCGGTGACGTCGGGCACGCGCTCGCCGTGCAGCCACACCTCGCGGCCGTCCCGCAGGCCGGCCAGAAACTCCGCGCCGCTTCGCACTGGCATGCTCTCACTCCCTGCTCGTAGCCCGGGGACCACACTCGGTCATTGCCCCACTCCGTCGCCGGGCAGTATAGGCGCCCCGGCGGGCCTGCGATGATCGGAAGTTCGCCCGGAAACGATCGCCCGCGAGGCATCGCCCGCCGCTACGGCTCGGGCAGGCGGCCGATCTCCGCCAGCACCTCCTCCACCAGGTCGGTGCCCCACACGGCGGCTAGCGCCTGCTCCGAGGCTGGCTCCGGAATCATCCCCTCGTTGCGGAAGAAGTGGTAGCAGTACAGGAGCGCGTCGCGGTTCGGCAGGCCGTTCGGATTGAACCCCGGGGGGCTCATCTCGCGGACGAACGCCGGCTCGATGCCGGTGTACTTGGCGATGATGGCGTCCACCTCGTCGTTGGACAGCGACCCGCTGCCCGCCCGCGCAGCCAGAAAGTCGCGGATGCCGCGGATGTACGCGCGTACGAACCCCTTCGCCGCCGCGCGCTGCTCGTAGAGCTGCGGGCCAAACACGACCGCGCTGATCGTGAAGTTCGGGTACATCTGGTCGATGTCTACGGCCCGCACCGCGGTGCCCTGACCGAGCGCGCGCGCCAGGAACGGCTCGTTGAGCATCGCCCCGTCGATCGCGCCGTTGGCCAGCGCCGCCAGCATGTCCGGGAAGTTGATCGCCTGCAAGTTGATATCGTCCAGGGTGAGCCCGGCCCGCTGGAGCCCGGAGGCCAGGACGCACCCGCTAGCCGTCCCCTTGCCGGGCGGCGTGGCGGCGATGGTCATCCCGCGCACGTCGGCGAGGCTCTGCACCGGCCGGGCGTCGTACACCGCCTTGCGGATCGCTAGCGCTTGGTCGCCCCAGCCCGGCCGGAAGGTGCCGCGATCGAGCACCAACTTCAGCGGGATGCCCCGCGCCACCGAGTTCCACGTGGCGGGGTTCGAGCCGGCCGAGCCTGCCTCCACTTGCCCCGTGGCCAGCGCCGGGATCATCTCCGAGGCGTTGCTGAAGCGCACGAACTCGAGGTCCACCCCCTCCTGCTGGAAGTAGCCGCGCTCGGCGGCGATGAATGCCGGCGTATCGCCGCTGCTGAACTGCGACGCGTAGCGCACGTGCGGGCGCTGGACGGGGGCCTGGGCAGGGGCCGCGCTGGCCGGGCCGCTCACCGTCGGGGCAGTCGGCGCCGCCGGGCTGCCGGGGGAGGCGGATGGTGCGCAGCCGCTTAGCACCGCAGTCGCGATCAGCAGCAGAAGTCCGGCACGACGCGCTCCCATCACCCTCCCCCTTGGGACACACAAAGTTCGTGGTCTCAGCGTGGCGATGCTGGCCGCAACTATGGGCCACCGCACCCGGCGCGTCAAGCGATTGGGGCGCCGCTAGCATCGGTTGTGGCCGATCATTCGGTTGCCGACCGTCTATTGGACTTCGACGCGTTCTAAGCCTATCCTTTGCAGCCAGGAGCAGTGTCAGGGCGATCTCCGTGCGGCCAAGGGACCGAGAGGGCCTGCGTGCCGCGGGCGCCCGGAGAGGACCTTCTGCGCATGCACGAGCAGCGGCCGGTTGCGCTGGTCACCGGCGCGGCCACGGGAATTGGACGCAGCGCGGTGCTGGCGCTGGCCCGCGCCGGCTACCAGGTCGTGATCAACTACAGCCGCAGCGAGGAGGCCGCGCGCGCCACCGCCGCCGAGGCCGAGGCTGCAGGCGCGCGCACCCTGCTGTTCCGGGCGGACGTCAGCGAGGACGCCGAGGTCCGCGCCATGCTCGCCGCCTGCCGCGAGCGCTTCGGCCGGCTGGATGTGCTCATCAACAATGCTGGCACTACCGTGCCTGTGCCGCCCAAAGACTTCGAGGCGCTGACCGTCGAGCAGTGGGACCGCGTGTTCGCCGTCAACGTGCGCGGCGTGTTCCTTGTCACGCGCGCCGCCGCGCCGCTGCTGAAGGCTGCCCGCGGCTGCATCGTCAACACCGCCAGCATCGTCGGCCTCCGGCCCGGCCCGCAGCCGCTCCCGTACGCCGCCAGCAAAGCGGCCGTAGTGAACCTCACGAAGACCCTGGCGCTGGCCCTGGCGCCGGAAGTGCGTGTCAACGCCGTAGCGCCCGGCTGGATGGAGGGCGACTGGATGCGCCGCATGCTGGGCGAGAACTACGACAGCCTCATGGCCCGCCGCGCCCGGATGACGCCGCTGCAGCGCTGCGTGACCCCGGACGATGTGGCCGAGACGATGCTCAGCCTGATCCAGAGCAACCACTTCGTCACCGGCGAGGTGATCGTCGTCGACGGCGGCTACAGCAGCTCGACCTGAGCGCCCCGCCACTCCGCGGCGCGCCCGACCAGGAGAGACACCGATGCTCGAAGGCGTGGTCCCCTTTCCCCCCGAGTTCGCGTCCCGCTACCGCGAGCGCGGCTACTGGGAAGATCGCTCCATCGCTGACCAGCTCCGCGAGCGGTTCGTGCGCTACGCCGACCGCGTGGCGGTGATCGACGGCGAACGCACGCTCACCTACGCCCAGCTCGACGCGGCCTCCACGCGGTTGGCCCTCAACCTGCGGGACCTCGGGCTGCAGCCGCTGGACCGCGTAGTGGTGCAGCTCCCCAACGTACTGGAGTTCGTGGTGCTCTACTGCGCGCTCCAGAAACTCGGCGCCATCCCCATCGCCGCGCTGCCCAGCCACCGCTACCACGAGGTGAGCCAGTTCGTGCAACTCGCGGGCGCCGTGGCCTGCGTGGCGCCCGATCGCCAGGGCGACTTCGCCTTCGCCCCGCTGCTCGAGCGCTTGCGCGCCGAATGTCCCACCTTGCGACACGGCATCCTGCTCGGCGAGGCGCCATCGGGCTTCGTCGCGCTGCAGGAACTAATCGAGCGGCCGAGCCACCGCGATGCGGCCGAGCTGGAGGGCATCGCCATCGACCCCACGGATCCCGCCGTGTTCCAGCTCTCGGGCGGCACCACCGGCGTGCCGAAGCTGATCCCGCGCACGCACAACGACTACATCTACAACTCGAAGATGGCCGCGCAGGTCACCGGAGTAGGCCCCGAGAGCTGCGTGCTGATCGTCGTCCCCATCGCCCACAACCTCGCGCTGGCCTGCCCGGGCGTGCAGGGTTACCTGCTGCACGGCGGCCGCATCGTGCTGAGCACCAGCACGCGACCGGCCGACGTGTTCCCGCTGATCGAGCGGCACCGCGTCACACACGTGAAGGTGGTGCCGGCGCTGCTCATCCGCTGGCTCAACGACCCGCTGATCGAGCAGTTCGACCTCTCCTCGCTCCAGGTGATCCAGAGCGGCGGCCAGCGGCTCCAGCCCGAGATCCGCCTGCGCGCCCGCGCGCTCATCCCGGGCGTGTTCGTGCAGGAGAACTTCGGCATGGCCGAGGGCCTGCTGATGTTTGTGCGGCGCGACGACCCCGAGGAGGTGCAGCTCGAAACGGTCGGCCGGCCCGTCTCGCCGGACGACGAGGTGCGCCTGGTCGACGATGAGGACAACGAGGTGCCCGACGGCGAGGTGGGCGAGCTGCTGGCCCGCGGCCCCTACACGCTGCGCGGCTACTTCGGCGTACCGGAGTACAACGCCCGCGCCTTCACCACCGACGGCTTCTACCGCTCCGGCGACCTGATGCGGCGGCACCCGTCGGGCGCCTACATGGTCGAGGGGCGCAAGAAGGACCTGATCAACCGCGGCGGCGAGAAGATCAGCGCCGAGGAGATCGAGAACCTTATCCTGCAGCATCCGGCGGTGCAGAACGTGGCCTGCATCCCGATGCCCGATCCGGTGCTCGGCGAGCGCATGTGCGCCTGCGTCGTGCTTCGCACGGGCCAGACGCTTACCTTCGAGGAGCTGGTGCAGTTCCTGAGCGGGAAGGAGATCGCCAAGCACAAGCTGCCGGAGCGGCTGGAGGTGCTGCCCGACCTGCCGCTGTCGACCTTCGGCAAGGTGTCCAAGAAGACGCTGGTGGAGATGATCACCCGCAAGCTGGAGGCCGAGCGCCAGCACGTCTGACCCGGCCGCACCCCCGCGGAAGGAGCGCGCGATGCGGATCATCGACCTGCACGCCTACCCCGGCACCCAGGAGTGGATCGCCTCCCAGGGGCCGTACCCCGCCGAGCTGGCCCGCTACTGGCGCCACGAGTGGGTAGCCAAGAGCGAGGAAGAGGTGGTCGCCGACTTCACCCGCGCGGGCGTCGAGGTCGTGCTGGTGGCGTTCGACATCGAGACCGTGGTCGGCGCGCCGCCGTGCAGCAACGACTACGTGGCGGGGATGCGCGACCGCCACCCGGGCCGCATCCTTCAGGCCTGGGGCGCCGTGGACCCGTTCAAGCCCGACGCTATTCAGGAAGCGGAGCGCGCCATCCGCGAGCTGCGCCTGCTCGGCTTCCACTTCCACCCCATCATGGGGCGCTACAGCGTCGACGACCGGCGCCTGTACCCGCTGTGGGAGACCATCAACGCCCTGCGCGTGCCGGTGATGATCGATGTGGGCACCACCGGCATGGGCGCCGGCATGCCGGGCGGCCACGGCGCGGTGATCCGTCACGCGCACCCGCTGGCGGTGGACCAGCTCGCGGCCGACTTTCCCCAGCTAACGATCGTCGCCGCGCACCCGGGCTGGCCGTGGGTGGAGGAGATGATCGCCGTAGCATTGCACAAGGGCAACGTCTACTGGGAGCTGTCGGGCTGGGCGCCCAAGTACTTCCCCGAGCCACTCAAGCGCGACATCCGCGGGCGGCTGCAGGACAAGATCATGTTCGGCAGCGACTACCCGAGCATCCCCTACGAGCGGCTGCTCCGCGAGTGGGGCGAGCTGGGCTACGCGGACGCCATCCTGGAGAAGGTGTTCCACGCCAACGCCGAGCGCATCCTCGGGCTGTGAACCGGTGCCCCGACCCACCCGCCGCGGAGAGGAGCGAGATGGGCAGCGAGCTGAAGATCGATGTGTTTCCCCACATCCACCCGCCGCGCTACTTCGCCCGCCTGGGCGAGATCGCGCCCGCCTACCCCAAGCGGCCCAACACCGCCGTGCGCCCCGTCCTCTGGGACCTGGACGCTCGCTTCCGACTGATGGACCGCTACCCGGGCTATGTGCAGGTGCTCACGCTGTCCGGGCCGCCCATCGAGGAACTGACCAACGATGCCGCCGTGGCACGCGATCTGATGGCCCTGGCCAACGACGAGATGGCCGAGCTGGTGCACCGCCACCCGGACCGCTTCCTGGGCTTCGCGGCCTCCGTCTCACTGCTGGACGTGGACTCGGCGCTGGTAGAACTGGAGCGCGCTGTCACCCAGCTCGGCGCGCTGGGCGTGCAGCTCTATACCAACGTCGCCGGCCACCCGCTCGACGAGCCGCGCTTCGAGCCGTTCTTCGCCCGGGTGGCCGCACTCGACCGCCTGCTGTGGCTCCACCCCACGCGCACCGCCGACCACCCCGACTACCCCACCGAGCAGCAGTCCAAGTACGGCATGTTCATGAAGCTCGGCTGGCCGTATGAGACCTCGGTATGCATGTCGCGCCTGATCTTCTCGGGGATTATGGACCGCTACCCCACCCTGCGCGTGCTCACCCACCACGCCGGCGGGATCGTCCCGCACCTGGCCGGACGCCTGGTGCTGCACCTCGACATCCCTGAGGAGCGCAAGAGCATCGGCGTGCCCGACGAGTACACGCCCGAGCGGGCGCTGGCCGCCTACCGGCGCTTCTACGGCGACACGGTGTTCTCCGGCGCACACCACCCGCTCCACTGCGCCATCGCGTTCTTCGGCGTCGACCACATCCTGTTCGGCACCGATATGCCGTACGGCGCCGAGGGCGGCGAGCTGTTCGTGCGCGAGACCATCGCGGCGGTCGATGAGCTGGCGGTGAGCGAGGCCGAGCGCCGCCGCCTGTTCGAGGACAACGCCCGTGCGCTGCTGGGGCTGCCAGCTCGTGCCTGACCGCAGCACCGGGCGGGCCGCGCCTCCTGTGCTACCTTCCCCTTGGTAGGGCCGGGTACTGACGAGGAGGACGAGATGCTGTTCGGGTCGTTCTGGTACTTCCAGGATCGCGGGGAGCCGGTCACCGCCACCTATGACGCGTGCCTGGCGGAGATCGAGCTGGCCGAGGAGCTAGGGTTCGACGAGGTGTGGCTGGCCGAGCACCACTTCTCGCCCTACGGGCTGCTACCCTCGCCCAACCTCATCCTGGCCACCCTCGCGGCCCGCACGCGGCGGGTGCGGGTCGGCAACATGATCAACACCCTGCCGTTCTACCAGCCGCTGCGCCTGGCCGAGGAGATCGCCATGCTCGATCACCTCACCCACGGCCGGCTGAACGTCGGCATCGGCAGCGGGGTGGCGCGCGAGTACGGCCGCTACGGAGTGCCGCTCGAGGAGGCGAAGCCGCGCTTCTTCGAGACTGCCGAGATCCTGCTCAAAGCACTCACGCAGGAGCGGTTCGACCACCAGGGGCAGTTCTTCCGCTACGCCGACATCCCGCTCATGCCCCGCCCGCTCCAGCGGCCACACCCACCCATGTACGTGGCTGCTACCTCGGAGGACACCGTGCGCTGGGCGGCGGCGCGCGGGCTGGGCATCGCGCAGATGTGGAACCCCGTGGCCGACACGCAGCGCGCCGTCCAGCTCTACCGTGGCCTCGTCGCCCACAACGGCGCCACGGGCGGGCGCGGCAGCGTCCGGCTGTTCCGTGCCGTGTACGTGGCCGAGACGACCGAGCAGGCCCTCGCCGAGGCCGAGCCCGCCTACTACCGCTTCTTCCAGTACTTCTCGGGCGACCCCGCCTACCCCACGCCGTCGCCCGAGGGCTGGCGCCACCACACGGGCAAGGCGCTGCGCCGGCTCGGCCCGCACGACTTCGCAGCGCTCGACGCGGGCGATTTCACCCTGTTCGGCGATCCGGCACGCGTGCGCGCCAAGCTAGAGCGCCTGCAGGCACTGCTCGGCCTCGACGGCTTCGTGGGCATCTTCGCCTTCGGGCACCTGCGCCACGACCAGGTCGAGCGCTCGCTGCGGCTGTTCGCCCGCGAGGTGCTGCCCGCGCTCCGGCCCCGGCCAGCCGCGGCCACTCCCTGATCCCCTGGGACCAGCGTCCGCGATTGGTTGCCGGATGCCGCCGACGCCGCTAGAATGCCGCTCGGACTGCACGGCCTCGCGAGGCCTGGCGAGGAGATCGTGGCCGAGCCGGCATCCGCTCACCTCACGCTCGCCGACCTGCTGGAAGCGATCGAGTTCTGCTTCGAGCAGGGCTGGACCGACGGGCTGCCCGTCGTGCCCCCTACGCCCGAGCGGGTCCAGGCCTTTCTCGGCGCCCTGGAGCTCCCCCCCGATACCGTTGTGGGCGCCCTCCCCGAGCAGGAGCGCGTGATCACGGCCGAGAAGCTGGCGATCAACGCCGTGCTGGCCGGCTGCCTGCCCAGCTACCTCCCGGTGCTGGTCGCCGCCGTGCGCGCCGTCACCGCGCCGGCGTTCGGGCTGGCCGCCGCGTGGCGCGATGCTGCGGGCGTGGCGCCGCTGCTGATCGTCAATGGCCCCGTGCGCCGCCTGATCGACCTGAACGCGGGCGCGGGGCTCTTCGGGCCGGGCGCACGCGCCAACGCCACGATCGGGCGGGCGCTGAGCCTGCTGCTACGGAACACCTGCGACGGGCGCCCCGACGGCACCGAGGCCACCTCTTTCGGCCACCCCGGCCAGTTTACGTACTGCATCGCGGAGGACGAGGAGGGCACCAACTGGGAGCCACTGCACGTCGAGCGCGGCCTGTCGGCCGAGACGAGCGCGGTGACGGCCGTGCTCGCCGGCGCCCCGCACCTCGTACGCACCCGGCCGACGGGCAGCCCCGAAGAGGTGCTGCGGCCCGTGGCCGATGCGCTGAGCGCTACCGCGCACTACCAGGGCGCGCACGTGGTGGTGTTGGGCCCCGTCCATCGCGCCGCCCTCGAGCGCGCCGGCTGGAGCAAGGCCGACGTCCGTGCATTCCTCGCCGAGCACGCCCGGCGGCCGGTAGCGGCGCTCAAAGAGGCCGGCCTTCTTCCGGGTGCCCTTACACCCGGCGACGCCCACCGCTATCCCGCGCTGCTGCGCGAGGCAGACCTGGTCGTGGTGGCCGCGGGCGGACCCGGTGGCGCGGATTCGGTCGTCGTGCCACCCTGGGCGCATGTACCAACCTCGCAGCCCGTGCTCTGTCCGGTCGCTGTCTCTGCCATGACATCCACCCCCGGCCAGGATGCGCCGGCCCTCGCGACACCCGACGACAGCGCGGCCAGGCCGTCCTCGGCCATGGCCGATGGTTAGCACGGCGCGATGATCCCTCGCCTCCGCCATCCCATGCTGGCTCTGGCGCAGGGCCCCGCCCGCCTGCTGCTGGTCGTCCTGGCTGCCATGACCTTGCTGTCTGGCTGCGGACCTGCGAGCAGCGAGCTAACCGGCGTGCCGCCCTCGGGCGAGGTCGCGCCACTGGTCAAGGTCGGTAGCGGCGGCACGCTGTTCGACGCCCCCCTGTACTTGGCACTGCAGCGCGGCTACTTCGTCGAGCAGGGCCTCACCATCGAGGTGGTCGCGCTGCCCCGCATCACAAGTGTGCTCACCCCGCTGCTCGCTGGCCAGATCGACGTGGGAGCAGTGCTGCCCAGCGCCGATCTGTTCGAGAGCTTGCGCGCCATGCCGACCGCGCCGCGGCTAGTCGCATCGGCCGGACGCGCCTTGCCCGACCAGAGCGCGGCGGCGCTACTCGTGAGCCGCCAGGTCCCCATGCCCAGCGCCCAGGCGCTGCGTGGCAAGCCGTTCGCCGCCGACCTGGCCGGCGCGGGCGGGCTCAACGGCCTGCTGGCACTCGACGCGCTGGGCCTCAGCAGCGAGGACATCGCTTGGCGGCACCTGCTCCCCGCGGACGCGGCCGCGGCGCTGGCCAACGGCGAGGTCGCTGTCGCGTACGTCCTGGAACCCGAGGCTAGCCGCCTGGTCGCCGAGGGCCGCGCCCGCCGCTGGCTGGGGGTTGACGCGCTGGACCCAGGCCAGGACTTGGCTCTGATCGCCGCGTCGCCCAACAGTGTGGCGCAGCGCGCACATCTCGTCGCCCGCTGGCTGGCCGCCTATCTCCAGGGCCAACGGGTGCTGGCGGCAGCCCGCCGCGACCCCGCCGAGCGGCGCCTCGTGGAGGCCGAACTGGCGCAGGCCCTCCGGCTCGACGAGCCCTACCGCGCCCGCGCGCTCTGGACCATCGGTTACCCGGCCGACCCGACGCCCCACCTGCCCAGCCTCCTCGCCCTCCAAGCGTACCTGCTGGACAACGGGCTGCTGGCCGCGCCGGTGGATCTGGAGCGCGCGATCCAGCCGCTCGGCCAGCCTCCCGCTCAAGAGCGCGGCGCGCCGTAGAGCGCCGTACCCCTGGAACATGGCTGGCACCATCCCCACACGTGCCGACACCGCGCCCCTCGGCCCCCTTCACCTGCCCGCTTCAGGAT
>JADGHJ010000154.1 GCA_019686175.1 Chloroflexota bacterium
TCTCCAGGCCCGTCAAGTCGAGCTGGACCAGTGGCTCGCAGGGTTCGGGCTGGGCGGGGTGGTGGGGACGCTACAGGCAGAGGTCACGCGCCTCACCGGCGCCGGCGGCTCGCTGCTGCTGGGCGACAGCTTGCGGCTCCTATCGTCCCTAGCCAGCAGCGTGATCGATACGATCGTGGTGGTGGTGACCTCCTTCTACCTGCTGCTGGTGGCCCCCCGCGCCCGAGCCGCGGCCCTGAGCCTTGTACCGGCCAGCCACCACGGCAAAGTCACGTTCGTGGAGGAGAGCCTCGTCCGGGTACTCGGCGGCTACCTGCGCGGGCAGCTCCTCCTGGCCGTGAGCCTCGCGATCATTGTGACCGTGGGGCTGCAGGTGCTCGGCATGCCGTATGCGATCGTGCTTGGGGTGATCGCTGGCCTGTTCGAGCTGGTACCGATGTTCGGGCCGATCCTGGGCGCGCTGCCCGCCCTGGGCGTGGCTCTGTTCCAACCGTACCCGATGATCTGGTGGACGCTGCTGTTCTTCATCGCCGTGCAGCAGTTCGAGAACCACGTCCTGGTGCCGCGCATCTCGGGCCATGCGGTGGGCATCCACCCCCTGGCGGCGATCCTGGCCCTGCTCGCCGGCCTCGAACTGGGCGGCCTCCTCGGCGCCATGTTCGCCGTGCCGATCGCGGGCTTCCTCTGGGTGGTGGGGACGGAAGTGTATCGGCGCACCCTGGGCGCCCCCCCACCGGCGGCCAGGGAGCCGTGGCGCTTCCGCCGTCCCTCTCTGCGGCTGCGTCGCAGCGCGCCCGCTCAGCCGTTGGACGTCGCCTCTCCGGGGCCGGTGGTGGCTGTCGAGCCGCCCGCGGCCCCGGAGCCCACGCCCGGCTCCCGCTCTGAGCGCACCTGAGCCGCCAGTGGACGTGGCGGCCAATCCCGCTGCAACTGGAGGATCCCATGGGGGTTCTGACGCGTGAGGCGATCCTCGCGCGGATCGCAGAGGGCTCGCTACGGATCGAGCCGTTCGACCCGGCGCAGGTCGGCCCGGCCTCGGTGGACCTGCACCTGGACCGCCAATTCCGCGTGTTCAAGAAGGTGCACGCCGTGTTCCACGTCACCGAGGAGGTCGAGCCCGCGTCGGTCACCGAACTGCTGGAGATCGACGACTACTTCGTGCTCATGCCCGGGGAGGCCGCGCTGGGGATCACACGCGAGCGGCTGACGCTGCCCGACGACCTGTGCGGCTGGCTGGAGGGGCGCAGCCGCTTCGCCCGCGTGGGGCTGATGATCCACAGCACCGCGGGCTTCATGCAACCGGGGATCGACAACCGGCAGGTGCTGGAGATGTACAACGCCGGGCCGTTCCCGCTGGCGATCCACCCGGGCATCGCGGTCTGCCAGTTCATCTTCATGGAGTGCGTGGGGCGCGCGCGCTACCAGGGTCGCTACCGGGCCCAGCTAGGGCTCTAACGCCCCTGTAACGTTCCGACGCCGGTTCCGTTTGATGGAGTGTGGCCCCCTGGGGCACGCGCCGCGCTGCCGCGCCTACTGGCGGTCGGCGCCGCGAGAAGGTGAGGGGAGCAGATGCGCCGATTCGTACTTGGAGCGGTCTTGGCTTGTGGGCTGAGCGCGGCCGTGGCCGGGAGCGCCGCCGCGCAAGGGCCGGGCTACGGCTGGCCGTGCTGTGGGGTTCCCGACTACGGCTACGGCGCCTACGGGCTATACGGGGCCTACGCCTTCGGCGGGTATCCGTTCGGTACCGTCCCGGGCTACGCGCCCTGGGTGGCTGGCGCGCCGGGCTTCGCTCCTCCAGCCACCGGCCCGTTCGGCGTGCCGCCGAGCTACTACTACCCGTACGGCGCGGTCACGGGTGAGCCGCTGTACGGCGTGCAGAGCGGGGTCGGGTTCACCTTCAACGCGCTCAACTACGCGCCGTTCAGCACGGTGTCGTCGACGAACACCAGCACCATTCCCAACATCTTCGGCCTGGGTGGCGCGCGTACCAGCCTGACCATCCTGCCGCTGTCGGCCGCCGGGCGCATCAGCGTGGTGCCCACCAACGCCGGCAACAGCACCAACGTCGTGATCATCCGTTAGCCACGGGGCGAGCGGCACCGCAGCGGGTCCCGGGGACGCGCCCCGGGGACCCGCTGGCATTTACAGGCCCACGACCAGCGCCGCGCGCCGGTTGCGCACCGCCTTCAGCACGCTCATCACCACGATGCGGCCGGTCTTCGGGTTCTCGGGCGTCGGCACGTTGCGTAGGGTGAGATGCACCTCGCCGAACGCGCCCCGCGCGTACACCTCGTGGGTGTTGTGTGTCACGGTGGGGTCGGCGTACACGCGCATGCGCGTCGCATCCAGGCCCACCCCCGCCAGCGCGAGCGCGGCCGCCACGTTTACGTTCTGAGGGAACAGCACCACCCCCTCGCGCGCCGGCCCCTCGAACAGCAGCGCGGGCTCGCTGGCCGCCAGCGCCTGTGCCTCGCCGGGCGTACCTCGCCAGGCGGCGGGGGGCTTGCGCGTGGTGATGCGCACCTCGTCGAGCCCGCCCACAGCCGCTGCGCTGATGACATCGAGCCCGGCGATGGCGCCCGAGGGCACCAGGATCTGGCGCCCCGCCCGCCGCGCGGCGGCTAGCAGACGCTCCAGCAGCGCGTCGTCGGCGAAGGCTCCCACGCTCACCACCATCAGGTCGCAGCCGGCCGCCAGCACCGCCTCGCCGTGCGCTCGCAGGGCCGCATGGCCCGCCGCCTCCACCACTAGGTCGAGCGGACGGCGGAGGAACTCGGCGGGGTCGTCCGTGAGCACGGCCCCCTCCGGCGCGGGGGTGTGGCGCGCCGGCTCGCGCACTAGCACCGCCGCGAGCCGCACGGGGCCGGCGGCCCCCGCCAGCACCGCCGCCGCCAGCGGGCGCCCGATCGCCCCGTAGCCAATAAGGCCTAGCGCCAGCGGCGCGCCGGTCGGCGACGCGGTGTTCACGTACACCTACTCACTCTCCGTGGGACAGCAGCGTCCCTCGCGCTGGCTGGCGCGGCCGGCCCGCCCGACGTGTCCGCGACGCCCCGCCCGTGCGAAGCCGATCTGCTCCGCCAGGAGATGGGTCGTGCTGTCCCAGCGTTCGAGCTGGGCCCGGTACTCGGCTCGCCGGAGGAAGTGGATGTGGGTGTGGAGCTCGCCCTGTACGCGCTGCAACAGCTCCGGATCGCCCAGGGCGCGCTCGACCGCCTGCTCCAAGCGCTGCAGCACGGCCTCAGGCGTCCCCCGCGGCGCGAACAGGCCGCGATTGGTGGTGAAGGTCACATCGACACCGTACTCGCGGAGTGTCGGTACGTCCGTGAGTGTCTGGTCGCGCTCCACGCCGGCGATGGCGAGCGCACGCAGTTGTTCGGCCTGGGGGAGCTGCAGGAGGTTGGCGGCCGGACAGGTAGCCACATCGATCTGCTCGGCCAGCAGCGCGTTCAGGCGCTCCACGATACCCTCGTAGCCGACCAGCCGGAACCGCGCGCCGGTCCGGTACATGATCTCGCTGGGGAGGAAGTGGCTGGTCGACCCGAACGTCGCCCCCCAGCGCACCACATCGGGCTGCTGGCGGGCGTAGCCGATCAACGCATCGAACGTGCGCCACGGGGCGGTCGCCCGGGTCACGATCACCTCGGGCGAGGAGAACAGTAGTGCCACGGGCTCGAAGTCGCGCCAGGAGAAGACCGCGATCCCGGTGTAATAGGCGGTGATCAGCGATTCGTGGGCCGCGAGCAGCGTGTGACCGTCCGGGGGCGCCGTGAGCACCTGACGGGCGCCGATCGTGCCGCCCGCCCCGGTCACGTTCTGCACCACCACCGGCTGGCCCAGCACACGCTGGAGCGCGTCGGCGGTGGTCCGCATCAGCAGATCGCTGGCGCCACCGGGGGCCCAGGGCACAACGATGGTGATGGCCGGCTCGCTCGGCGCGACAGCCTCCGCACCAGCGCGCGACACTGTCGGGCCACCCCCAACGCCGTGGCGACACCCGCTCGCCGCCGCCAAACCGGCCAACAGGTACAGCATGCGCCGCCGCGAGAGCCGGACCGGCTCGCTCACGTTCTCCTCCGCCGCTGGCGCCAGCTTACCAGCCGAGTGCGACCCCGTCGCGGGTGGGAGCCGCCCCACCCATCAGCACCCCGGTCGCCGGATCGCGGACAATCGCCTCGTGCGCCCCGATCGTGAAGTCGGGGACGACTTCGATCTCATGGCCCAGCGCTGCCAGCGCCGTCACCTCCGCGCCATCGAGCCGCGGCTCCACCGCCAGCACGTATGGGCGGTCGCGGTCGCGCTCCAGCGTGCCAGGCCGGCTCGACCACTTGGTAGCATCGAGCGCGCGCTGCACATCGAGGCCGTGGTCGATGATGCTGACCAGCACCTGGAAGTTGGTCTGCACTTGATCGTCGGCACCGGGGGTACCACCAACCATATATAGCTCCGCCCCACGCTTGACCAGGAACGCGTTGAGCGTGTGCATCGTCCGCTTGCCCGGCGCCAGTTGGTTCGGGTGCCCGTCCGCCAGCCAGAAGGCGTACAGCCGGTTGTTCAGCAGGATCCCCGTGTCGGGTACCACCACCCCGCTGCCCCACGCGCTGTACACGCTCTGGATCACAGAGGCCGCGTTGCCCTCGGCATCCACAGCGCACAGGTACGTGGTGTCCCCACCGCCCGGCCGCAGGTCGAGCGCCGCCACCGGCTCGCGCGCCGCGCGCCTGGGATCGATGCGCGCGCGTTGGCGGGCGGCCCGCTCCGGCGCCAGCAAGGCGTCGAGCGGTAGCGGCACATAGGCCGGATCCCCGAGGTACGCCAGGCGGTCGGCGAACGCCAGCTTCTTGGCCTCCACCATGTGGTGGATGGTCGGCGCGCGGTTGTGGCCCATCGCCGCCAGGTCGAACCCCTCGGCGATCAACAGTTCCTCCAGCAGGATGAACCCCTGCGACACCGGCGGCGTCTCGTAGACGGTGTGGCCGCGGTACGTCACCTGCAGCGGCGTGCGGAACGCCCCACACGGCTCGGCCAGATCCTCCGGCGCCAGCAGGCCGCCCGCGCGCTGGACGTAGCTACCGATCCGCTCGCCGATCTCGCCGCCGTAGAAGGCCGCGCGACCGTGCCGCGCGATCAAGCGCAGCATGCGCGCGAGGTCGCGCTGGACCAGCAACGCGCCCGTGCGCAGCGGGGCGCCACCGGGCAGGAACAGGGCGGCCGTGGCCGGGCTCTGGGCGAGCAGGGCAGCGTGACGGGCGGTCTCCGCCGCCAGGTTCGGGTAGACGGGGAAGCCATCTTCTGCCAGCGCGATGGCCGGCGCCAGCAGCTCGTCCAGGGGACGGGTGGCGAAGCGCTCGTGCAGCAGCGTCCAGCCGTCGACCAGCCCCGGCACCTCGACGGCCGCTACCCCGTGCTCGGGAATCGTGGTGTAGCCACGGGCGCGGAACCATTCCACGGTAGCGGCGCGCGGCGCCGGACCGCTGGCGTTGACCGCCACCACCTCGCCGCTGCGCCCGTCGTGGACCAGCGCGAACAGGTCGCCGCCGATGCTGCAGGATTGCGGCCGCACCACCGTCAGCACCGCACTGGCCGCCAGCGCGGCGTCGATCGCGTTGCCCCCGTCCTGGAGCACGCGTAGTCCCGCCTGGGTGGCGAGCGCGTGACCGGCGGCGACGACTCCGTGCGTCCCCAGCGCCATGGGGCGGCTCGGCGGGAGCACGGACGGGCTGGTACGGGCTGCCAGCATAGGCACTCCTCGGGCGGCATGTCCCGGCGAGGTGGGGAACGACGCGCCAGGACACGCATGCTTCTGAGGAGTCTACTCTAGTGCACGGGCCTGCAAACGGCAAGCTTGGCTTGCCCCCGTGCGGCCGGTGGCCCATGATACGAGCAGAGGAGCCCTGATCCCGGCAGCGCTCGACGGGAGGAGAGCGAATGAGCGCCTATCGCATCAACAAGCTGCTGTTCGACCTGCAGATGAAGCCCGAGCTGTTCGACGAGTTCATGGCCAACCCCGGGGCGGTCACCGATCGGTATCATCTCTCGGCCGAGGAGGCGCGCGCGGTCATCGACGTCGATGCCACCGCCCTGTCGCGCCTCGGCACGCAGCCGTACCTGCTGCGCTTCTACACCGTCCGACGTGGCATGTCGAACGAAGAGCTGATCCGCCAGCTCGAGCTAGCATAGGGCGCCCGACGCCCCGGAGGCATGACAATGGCTGAGATCGTGGCCGCCGTGGCCTGCGCGCACGCCCCCGGTGTGGTGATGCGCCCCGAGCCCGACGCGGCAGGGATGAAGGAGCGCTGGCTGCGGGCGATGGACGAGGCCCGCGCGCGCCTGGCCGCCGCGCGGCCGGACGCCCTGGTGGTCGTGTGCAACGACCACATCCAGAACTTCTTCTTCAACAACTGGCCCACCTTCTGCATCGCCTATCCGGAAGAGATGGAGGGGCCATTCGAGCGGCACATGCCGATGCCGCGCTACCACCTGCGCGGCTACCCCGAGTTCGGCGCCTACTTCCTGCAGCGCGCCCTCGACGCCCACTTCGACCTGGCCTCCTCGCAGGAGTACGAGCCCGACCACGGCGTGATGATCCCGCTGTCGCGCCTGCGACCCGAGATGGACCTCCCGGTAACGCTGCTGCTCCAGAACTGCGTGCAGCCACCGCTGCCTACGCCGCGCCGGTGCGCCGAGCTAGGGCGCTTCCTGGGCCAGGCGATCCGCGAGTGGCCGCGGCCCGAGCGGTTCGCCCTGATCGCGGTCGGCGCGCTGTCGCACTGGATCGGGGTCAAGCGCATGGGCGAGATCAACGAGGCCTGGGACCGCCACCTGCTCGAGTTGATGCGCCAGGGGCGCCTGGCGGAGATCGCCAGCCTCACCAGTGAGGACATCGAGCGCGAGGGCGGCAACGGCGGCCAGGAAATTCGCAACTGGCTGACGGTGATGGCCGCGGTCGACGGCCACCCGGCGGAGCCGCTCGCTTATGAGCCGGTGCGCGACTGGGTGGTGGGCTGCGCCGTGGCGTACTGGGACCTCACCGGCGCGCGCCGCTAGGTCGGACCGTCACGCGGCTGTAATGCCCGGCCTCCTTGACGCGGTTGCTCCCCGCGCTACAATTAGAACAAATGTTCGCACACGCTTGCGGAGGGCGGAGGGGGACGCATGGCGACGCAGGGTTCGGCCGCTACGGTGGCCGTGGACGCGGATGCGCTGGCGCGGCGATTCCAGGCGGGCGACGGGACAGCGCTCGGCCCGCTGCACGAGGCGGCCGAGCCGATCCTACGGGCGGCGGTCGGCCGCCTCGTGCGGCAGGGGCTGCCGGCGGCCCTACAGCCCGCCGACCTCCACCAGGAGAGCTGGCTGCTGCTCGCCGAGCTGGCGCGCCGCTGGCAGCCGCGGCCGGGCATCCCGTTCCTGGCCTACCTCGGGCGGGTGTTCCCCTGGGCGCTCGCGCGCTACCTGCGCGCTCAGGCGCCCGCGCGCCGCAGCCGCGCGCATGCCGAGTACTCGTGGCCGCATGACCGGCTCCTTATGGCGCTCGAGCGCACCACCGACCCCGAGGCTGCCGATTGGGACGCCGCCCTGTACTGCGCCGCCCTGCTGGCCCAGGTCGAGCCGCGGGCACGTGCCGCCGTGTGGCTGCATGTGGTCGAGTGTCGGCCGTTCGCTGAAGTGGCTCGCGCGCTGGGTGTCCCGCGGGCCACAGCCTTCGATCTCTACCGGCGCGGGCTGGCCGACCTCCGCCGCGCCGCCTGACCGTTACGTCAGGAACAGCGTGTGCCACGGCGCGATCAGGACGGCCATCGCCAGCGCACACACCAGCGCCGAGCGGGGCCGCATGGCCAGCACACGCCGGGCCACGACCCAGCTCGCCACCGCCAGCGGTATCGCTGCCAGCCAGATCCAGCGCAGCCGCTGGTTCACCAGGTAGAGCTGCACCAGCCGCTCCCCGCTCCCGGCGACCTCGCCCTGCTCGCGTAGGCGTGCGATAGTGGCCGGATCAGCCAGACTGTTCACCAGATGCACGTACACTAGACTCACCAGCAGCGCCACGATGGTGAGCCACAGCGCCGCGATGGCCGTCTCACGCAAGTCCCAACGACGGATCAGGCGCACCGTGAGCTGCACCGCCGTCAGGCAGGTGAACACCCAGACGTACACGATGAGCCAGCCGACCGGGGAGAACATCAGCGTGGCGGCGCCATCGATGTTCAAGAGCTTCTCTCCCGCCGCGATTCTGATCTGAGGGGAACCGCGCCATGGACGCTCCGCAGCAGTCACTCGCCCCCGCCACCCGTCTGGCGCACATCGCGCGGCGCCTGCCGGCCGCCGACAACCGGCCAGTGGCGCCGCCGCTGTACCAGAGCGTGGCGTACCAGTTCGCGAGCCTCGACCAGCTCGAGGCGATCTACGCTGGCGAGCGGCCCGGCTATTTCTACTATCGCTACGGCGGCCCTAACCACGCCATCCTCGAGACGACCGTGGCCGAATTAGAGGGCGCGGAAGCCGCCGTGGCCACGAGCTCGGGGCTCACAGCGCTCGCGGCCACCCTGCTCGCCCTCCTGCACCCGGGCGACCACCTGCTCGTGGACCGCCACAGCTACGGGGGAACCTACACGCTGCTCACGGCCGAGCTCGCACGCCTGGGCTTCGCGGTGGAGTTCGTCGACCTCGCCCGCCCCGGCGCGCTCGAGAGCGCGGCGCGGCCCACCACGCGGGCGCTGCTGCTGGAGACCTTGACCAACCCGCTGCTTCAGGTGACCGACCTGCCGCGGCTGGCAGCGGCGGCTCGTGCTCGCGGCTGGCTGGTGCTCTGCGACAGCACCTTCACCACGCCCTGCCTGATCCAGCCGTTGGCCCACGGCTGCGACCTCGTGTGGCACGCCAGCAGCAAGTACTTCGGGGGGCAGGGCCAGGTGCTCGGGGGAATCGTGGCCGGGCCCCGCGCGCTGATCGAGCGCGTACGCGAGACCGTAACCCACCTCGGCGTGGCGGCCAGCGCCTTCGACACGTGGCTAGCCGCCCAGGGGCTCGCCACGCTCGCCCTGCGCATGGAGCGCGCCTGCCAGAACGCGCTGGCGGTCGCCGAGTTCCTCGCCAGCCGGCCCGAGGTGGCGCGCGTCTACTACCCGGGCCTGCCCGGTCACCCTCAGCACGCCCTCGCCCGCCAGCTCTACCCCCACGGCTACGGCGCCATGGTGTCGTTCGAGCTGCGCGGCGGCGCGCCAGCGGTGCGGGCCTTCCTCGACCACCTGCGCCTCATCCCCTTCGTGCCCAGCCTCGGCGACGTGGCGACCACCGTGTCGTACCCGGCGCGCACGTCGCACCGCCACGTGCCGGCGGCCGAGCGCGCGGCGCTGGGCATTACGGAAGGGCTCGTGCGCCTATCGGTGGGCATCGAGGCCGCGACGGACATCCTCGCCGATCTGGCGACGGCGCTAGCCGCCGCGCCCCGCGGCGACTAGCTGGCGGTTCTTGCAATCCTGTGCAATTGTTGTCAGCTGGCACGGCACCTCAGTAGGCTACTGGTGGCCTACCCCCAAGGCCGCGGCTGCCCGGGTGCCCCCACGCCTGGGCAGCCGTTCCCTTCCCCGCGGCGCGGGTCAGGTCAGCACCTCGTACTCGCCGGCGAGCAGCAGGCGCCGCAGGATCTTGCCCACCGGGCTCTTCGGGATGGCTCGCACGAACACCACTCGCCGCGGGCGTTTGAAGTCGGCCAGGTCTGGGCTGGCGCGGCAGTAGGCGTCCAGCTCGGCGGCGGTGAGGTCGGGCCGGCGCGGCACCACGAACGCGGTGACCACCTGCCCCCACTTCTCGTCGGGCAGCCCCACGACGGCCACCTCGGCCACGTCGGGATGGCGTGCCAGCACGTCCTCGACTTCGATGGGATACACGTTCTCGCCGCCGCTGATGATCATGTCGTCCACGCGGCCGGTCACCCAGTAGTCGCCCTCCGCATCGCGGTAGCCGAGGTCGCCCGTGAAGTACCAGCCGTCGCGGATCGCGCGCGCGTCGGCATCGGGCCGGTGCCAGTAGCCAGCGAACGCCTCGTCGGAGCCCAGCCAGGCGATCAGCTCGCCCACCTCGCCGTCGGGCACCAGCTCGTCCGGCCGCGCGTTGCGCTCCGGGTCGGGCCGCACGACCCGCATCCGCGAGTGTAGGCCCGGCCGGCCGGCGCAGCCCGGCTTGCGCACCAGGTCGTCGTTGACAGTGAAAGTGTAGATCTCGGTGCTGCCGTAGTGGTTGATGAACACCTCGGGCTGGAACCGCTCGCGACAGCGCTCCTCGAGACTGGTGGTCATCGAAGCACCCGCGTAGCCCAGCTTGCGCACGCTGGCCAGATCGGCGTGGGCCGCGGGCGGGGCGGCCCGCAGCGCGGGATAGGCGGGGGGGGCC
>JADGHJ010000155.1 GCA_019686175.1 Chloroflexota bacterium
ATCGCTTCCGCCCCCACCCCCGGCCCCTTCCGCAGACGTGGGAGGAGCAAGGGAAGGGAAGCACCGCATGATGGTCCCGTCCAGCACGCTGCCGGACCCCACGCGGCCCGCCACGGTGGCCGCCATGTTCGGCCAGATCGCGGCGCGCTACGACCTGCTGAACACGCTCATGACCTTCGGCCTGGACGCGGGCTGGCGACGGCGTGCGGTGGCCGCGGCCGCCCTGCCTGCCGGCGGGTGGGCCCTGGATGTCGGCACGGGCACGGGCGCGCTCGCCCGCGCCCTTGCCCGCGCGGCGCCGAACGCTCAGGTGATCGGCGTCGACTTCGCGGCGCCGATGCTCGCCCGGGCGGCCCGCGGCACGTCGTCGACGGGGGCGCGCATTCGCTTCGTCCGGGCCGATGCGCAGGCGCTGCCCTTCCCCGCGGATACTTTCGACTGTGTGACCTCGGCGTTTACTATCCGCAACGTGGCCGACCGGCTGGCAGCGTTCCGCGAGCAGGCGCGGGTGCTGAAGCCCGGCGGGCGGGTGGTGTGCCTGGAGCTGACCTGGCCTCGCGCGCCACTATTCCGACCGGTATTCCGCGCCTACTTCCGCTACTGGGTACCGATATTGGGCGGGCTGCTGGCCGGCAGCGCCCGCGCCTACACCTATCTGCCCGAGTCGGTAGCACAGTTTCCGGGGCCGGAAGCGCTGGCGAAGCTGCTGCGGACGGCAGGATTCGTCGCCGTGCGCTACGAGCTGCTGGGCGGTGGCACCGTCGCGCTCCACGTGGGCGTCCGCCCCTGAGCGCTGGCGGCCGGCCGCACGACGGCCGGCGAGTAGGCGTTGGGCACGAAGAGCGTGGGCGGGTCACCGCTCAGTGGGAGCCGCCAGATGCTGGCCTCCGGCCCACGGGACGGGCCGTTGGGCGCCAGCGCGTACAGCAGGTGGCTGTCGTCGAGCCACTCCACTTGATCGTCCACGCTGCGCGTCTCGGCCGTCAGCGCGGTCTCTGCCCCCGTGGTGAGGTCGAGGACGTGCAACGTCCAGTGCGGCCGGCCGGCGCTGCCGACCTGGCGCTTGTACGCGAGCCGGGTGCCGTCAGGCGACAGCGACGGGCACTCCACCCCGGGTCGCGAGACTCGCATCTCGCGCGCCGCGATCTGGCCCTCCACCAGATACGTCTGCCCGCCGGTGCCCATCGTGGCGTAGAACCGCTGGCTGTCGGGCGTGAAGGTCACGCCCCAGAAGTTGCGATCGACCGGCTCGAAGCGCGCGCCGTCGCGCCACACGGCGAACTGCTCCAGATCGCCCAGCAACTCCCCCGTGGTCAGATCGCGCAGCGCCGTGTAGGTAGAGAAGCCGGCGTCGTCGTAGCCGTGCCCCGCGACAAACACCGTGCTGGCCGCCAGGCGCCCATCAGGGCTCACCCGCACACGGCTCGGAATCCCCGTCTCGTTGAAAGTGAACCGCGGCATGTAGTCATCGGCGAACGAGTAGGCGCTGTAGCTGGACAGGAACCCGCCCACGACGTTGTTGCCTAGGCAGAAGCCGTTGCCCCCGGCGAAGTAGACGCGATCGCACTGGAGCGCGGTGGGCACCCGCTCGCCCGCGGGCGCGTCGAGCGATGCCAGGGCCACCTTGCCGTAACTCGGCCCGACCGCGGTGCTGAGAAACAGCAGGTGCGGCTGGACGCTAAGCGCCGCGAGAGCCGCCCGATCGACCGGGGCCGATGTAGCAGGCGGAGCGCTGGCCCGCCGCGCAGCCAAGGTAACATACCCGCCGCCGATCAGGAGGCAGAGGACACAGAGAGCCGCGAACACCGCGAGGCGGCGAGACGCCCGCCCCCGCGCACGGCGGTCAGGCGAGCGCCGGGCCGACATCGCGCCTGCTCCGAGGCGGGCGGAGGGTCAGCACCGCCAGCACGATCGCGCCCGTGAGCCCAGCCAGGTACACCAGCACCGTCACCTCCAGGCCCCACCAGGTCCACAGCGCCCCGAATCCCACCGAGCTGCCTAGGCGGGCCAGGCCGGTGGCCGTGGCCAACAGGGCGAGGCCGCTGCCGCGCACGGCAGACGGTAGCTGCGCACTGGCCAGGGCCGCTAGCACACCGTCGGTGGCCGCGTAGTAGCCGCCCAGGAGCACCAGGGACGCAACGGCGCCCGGCCACGCGAGACCAGGGCTCAACACCACCAGGTAGGCGCCGGCCAGGCCGATATAGCCGGCCAGGAACACGCGCTCGCGGCCCCAGCGATCCGCCAAGCGGCCGAGCGGGATGTTGAGCGCGAGCGTGACCAGCGCTGTGCCCACGTACAGCAGCGGCAACACTCCCACCGTCACGGCCCCGCGGCGCTGTAGCGCCAGGTAGAGAAACCCGTCGCTGATGGTGAGCAGCGCTAGCAAACTGGCCAGGCCGACCAGCCGACCGAACCCGTCCCGCAGCAGCCCTCCGGATGACAGTAGCGTCAGGGGATGGAGGGCTGCCTTCTCGACAGCCCCCGCCCGGTTCTCGGCGAACAGCACGATCACTCCCACACCGAGCACGGCGAAGCAGAAACTGGCCACGAACACCGCGTCGAAGCCGTTCGGCGCCAGCGCCAGGATGCCGAAGGTCACGACCGGGCCGAGCAGCGCGCCCACGGCGTCCAGCGCGCGGTGGGTGCCGAAGGCCGTGGCCAGCCGCGAACGCGGCACGCTGAGCGAGATGAGCGCGTCGCGCGGGGCCGTGCGCAGACCCTTGCCCAGCCGGTCCACGAGCACCACGCCGGCGATCCCCGTCCACACGCCGCCCACAGCGAGCAATCCCAGCTTACAGACTGCCGAGACCGCGTAGCCCACCACCGCGACCTCCTTGTAGCGTCCGGCCCGATCGCCAAGGGCGCCGCCTGCGACGCGCACCAGCGCGGTCACTCCTTGATAGAGACCATCGACGAGGCCGAATTCGAGGGGGCTGAGCCGCAGGTAGTAGATCAAGTAGATGGGCAACGCGGCCGTGATCATCTCCGAGGAGATGTCGGTGAGCAGGCTGGTGAAGCCGAGCGCGAGGACGTTGCGACTGGCCCACCGTCGCGTGAGCGTCATGCCCTAGCTGCTCCCGACGGGCAGGAGGCTGTCCTGAAACACGTCGAGGTGCTCCAGGGCACGGCCCGCGCCAAGCGCCACACAGGTGAGCGGATCCTCGGCCAGAGCGGCGGGCACGCCGATCTCGCTGGTGAGCAACTGGTCGAGGTTGCGGAGCAGCGCGCCGCCACCCGTCAGCAGGATGCCCTTGTCCACGATGTCCGAGGCCAGCTCCGGCGGCGTCTGCTCGAGGACGGTGCGCACTGTGTCCAAAATGCCTTGCAGGCCCTCGCGGAGCGCAGCGGTGATCTCCCACGAGGTGACTTGGACGGTGCGGGGCAGGCCGCTCGTCACGTCCAGGCCCTTGACCTCCACGGACATGTCCTCGGGCAGCCGCACGGCGCTGGCCAGGCGCAGCTTGATCTCCTCGGCGGTGTGGCGCCCGATCAGGAGGTGGTGCTGCCGCTTGAGGTGCGCGGCGATCAAGGCATCGAGCCGTTCACCACCGTGGCGCAGCGTGCGGCTGACCACGATGTCGTTCAGCGACAGGACCGCCGCCTGGGTCGTGCCGGCCCCGAGGTCGAGTAGCAGGTTGCCGCTCGCATTGGCGATCGGCACGTTGGCGCCGATGGCGGCCGCGAGCGGCGACGGGATGAGATACACCTCGTGCGCGCCGGCCTGGAGTGCGGCGTCGCATAGCGCCCGGCTCTCTACCGTGGTCACGCCCGCTGGCGCAGCGAGCATCACCACGGGCCGGCCGAGGCCAAGCCGCCCCGCGGCGTGCCGGAACAGCGAGCGCAACAGCGCGGTCGTGATCCCGTAATCCGCGACGACCCCGTTGCGAATAGGGCGAGTGACCGCGATGCGCGGCGGGGCCCGCTCCTCCATGTCGCGCGCCTCATGCCCGACCGCGTACAGCCGGTCGTCGGCGGCGCCGTGGGCGACCACGCTGGGCTCGTGCAGCACCACGCCACGACCGCGCACGTACAGCCGCAGGTTGGCGGAGCCCAGATCGACGCCCAGATAGCGCTTGAACATCGCGGGGAGCTAGCGGATCCAGTCGGGCGTCACCCGACGGATGCGCGCGCCAAGGCGCGCCAGGGTCTCCACGAGATCCTCGTAGCCCCGATCGACATGATAGGCGTCGCGGATCACCGTCTGGCCCTCGGCCGCCAGAGCCGCCAGCACTACCGCCGCGCCGCCGCGGATGTCCCGCGCCGACACGACCGCCCCACCGTGTAGCCGCGCCGGCCCATCGATCCGCGCGCGCTGGCCGCTGGCATCCACGGCGATGCGAGCCCCCATCGCGCGCAACTCGGCCGCGTATTCGAGCCGGTTCTCGAACACCCGCTCATGGATGATGCTGGTCCCGTGGGCCTGGGTGAGCAGCGCGGCGAACGCGGCCTGGAGGTCGGTCGGGAAGCCGGGGTAGTGGATGGCTTGGACATCAACGCTCCGCAAGCCGCCGGGGGGCGCCGCGGCCAGCACCCAGTCCGGCCCTTCCTCGACGCGGGCGCCCGCCTCGCGCAGCTTGTAGGTCACGGGCTCCAGGTGCTCGGGGACGACGTCGACGACGCGCACCTCGCCGCCCGAGATCACACCCGCGATTAGGTAGGTGCCCGCGGCCAGCCGGTCGGGCATCACCCGGTAATCGGCCCCGTGCAGCGGCCGGCCGCCCTCGACCACCAGCGTGCTGTTGCCCACGCCCTCGATGCGCGCCCCCATCCGCTGCAGGAAGGTTGCCAGATCCGCTACCTCGGGCTCGATGGAAGCGTGGCGAATGGTCGTGACCCCTTCGGCACCGCAGGCGGCCATCAAGAGGTTCTCGGTTCCCGTGTGGCTCGGGTAATCGAGGTACACGCGCTCGCCGTGCAGGCGGGTCGCGCTGGCGCGGTAGAAGTCGTCCTCCTGCACGACCTGCGCGCCCATCCGGCGGAAGCCGTGGACGTCCACGTTGACCGGTCGCATGCCCAGCGCGCAGCCCCCTGGATGGGGCGCCTCGGCGCGTCCCAGCCGCGCTAGCAGCGGACCGACCACGAGGAACGAGGCGCGCATCCGCTTGCCGAGGCTAAGGGGCACCCGTGTGTTGGCGATGGTCGCGGCGCGAACCCGGACGCGATGGCGATCGAGGCGCTCGATCTCGATGCCCAGGGTCACGAGCACCTGGAGCATCGTGTCGATGTCCTCGATGTCCGGAAGGTTGGTAATCGTGCACGGGTCCGGGGTCAGCAGACAGGCCGCGAGGATCGGCAGGGCCGCGTTCTTCGAGCCGCCGATGGCGACCGTGCCGTGCAAGGGGACCCCGCCTTCGACGACGATGCAGCTATGGACGGCAGCGGGCGCACCGTCCGCGGCCGGCGGGCGCACACCGGGCGATGCGCTCACGAGCCGACCCTCCGCGCGCGGCGGCGGGCCACCTGGAGCCGTACGAGCGAGCGGCGCAAGGCCGCGCGGGCCGCCTCGGCCTCGGCCGGCGGGGCGTTCTGCAGGGCGGCCAGCGCACGCTGGCGGGCGGCTTCGGCTCGGCTCTCCTCGATCTCCTCGGCGCGCTCCGCCGTGTCGGCCAGCACCAGCACGCGGTCGTTGAACACCTGCAGGAAGCCGCCGCTGACCGCCATCAGCGTCTCCTCCCCGCCCTTGCGTAGCCGCATGACGCCAGGCTGCAGCATGGTGATCAACGGCGCGTGCCGCGGCAGGATGCCTAGCTCGCCCTCGACCCCCGGTGCCACCACCGAATCGACTTCGTCCGAGAAGACCTCGCGCTCGGCCGTTACCACATCCAGCCGTAGTGTCGCCATCGCCACTCCTGCCCCCTTGTGTTCTGCCCCGCACCGGCGGACTGGGCGCCGCCCCAGTATAAGCATTCTGCGGCCGTTACGACAGCAGCCGCGAACCCACCTTCACTGCCGCACGGGCGGTCGCTCGCTGATCCAGCCGTCCGGCGTCAGGCGCCAGACTTGCTCACAACAGCGCACCGCCTGCCACGGCTCGCAGCGCCACGTGCCAGTAGCTCGTGCCACGGTGCAATAGCGCTGCTCGAACAGCATCACCACGTCGGCCTTGAACTGGACGTCCGCTGCCCGCTCGGCCGCGGAGATCGGCAGTGCCACCACGTCGGCAGACACCTGGCGCACCTGCCAGATGCGGGTGCCACCCGCGTCGTCCACCAGGGCGCCGTACACCCCGGTCCCCTGCGCCGCCAATGGCGCGGCCGGGAGCTGCGGATCGCTCCGCGCCAACAGAAAGGCGGTCACGCTCGTCTCGGCCAGCTCGGCGGTCCAGCGCTCGGTGGGCGCCGCGGGTGTCAACGGCCGGCACCCTACGAGCACCAGTATCCACCCCAACACTGTCAAGCCCGGCGCTGACAGTATAGCCGCGACACCACGCGGCACCCGCCGCTGCCTAGATCGCCTGGCCATCCCAGCCCCACAGCCGCCAGGCCTCTCGCATCGCTACATCCCGCGCCACGCCTTGCTACAATCATGCCAGGAGAGTGTATGGCGCCCGCTCGGCTCCCCGGCTGGCCCGCGCCCGACGACCACGAGCCCGACAGCGCGTACCGCGCGGCGCTGCGGTACCTGCTGGATTTGTCGCACCGCCCGTACCCACGCGACGCGCACCGCGCACACAAAGTCGCGCGCATGCGGCACCTGCTCCAGCTTCTCGGCAACCCTCAGCGCGGCTTTGCCAGCATACTCGTGGCGGGCACCAAGGGCAAAGGCTCTACCACCGCGATGCTCGCGGCGATCCTCCAGGCGACGGGCCGCCGCGTGGGTCGCTTCACCAGCCCACACTTGGTGAGCTTCCGCGAGCGCATCTGGGCAGACGGCCGGTTCGTCGCGGCCAGCGAGCTCACCGCGTACACACACCAGCTCGCGCCGCGCATCACCGAGCTGGAGCAGCGCTGGCCCGCGCTCGGGCCCGTCACCACCTTCGAGGCCGCGCTGGCCCTGGCGTGCGGGCACTTCGCCGCGCGGGGATGCGACCTCGCCGTGGTCGAGGTGGGCATCGGCGGCACGCACGACGCCACCAACGCGCTGGAGCCGGCCGCGAGCCTCATCACGGCCATCAGCGAGGACCACCTCGATGTGCTAGGGCCGACCCTGGCCGACATCGCCACGGCCAAAGCCGGCATCCTGCGCGCGGGCCGGTCGGCGCTCAGCGCCCCGCAGCCCGCGCCCGCCGAGGCGGTGCTGACTGCCCGCGCCCGCGCCCTGGGCACTCCGCTCGCCTGGGTCGGCCGGGAGTGGCAGTGGGAACCGGTGGGGACCCCGGCCGGCCGCGCGCCGTTCGCCGTGTACGGTCCGGCGATCCGTTACGAGCGGCTCGAGGTGCCGCTGCTGGGACGCCACCAGCGCGACAATGCCACCCTCGCGGTGGCAGGCGCTCATGCCGTCGCCGGCGACGTGCTGCCCTCGGCCGCCGTGGCCGCCGGCTTGCGCGCGGTGGAGTGGCCCGGGCGCGCGCAGCTCATGCCCACAGCGCCCCCGCTGCTGCTCGACGGCGCGCACAATGCGGCCTCGGCGGCCGCCCTGCGTGAGACCCTCGACGAGTGCTTCCCGGAGGTGCCCCGCGTGCTCCTCCTAGCCTGCAGTGCCGACAAAGACGCGTCAGGCATCGTCAACGCACTGGCCACGGGAGCGGTGGGCGGTGTGGCCACGGCGACCGCCCACGAGCGCGCGCTGCCACCGGCCGCGCTCGCCGCGGTGATGCGCGACGCGGGGCTCTCCACCACCGAGGCGGCAAGCGTCGCCGAGGCGTGGCGGGCGGCCGCGGCGCTGGCGGGCCGCGACGGGCTGGTGGTGGCGACCGGCTCCCTGTTCCTGGTGGGCGAGCTGCTGGGCCAGCTTACGGTTCCGCAAGACGGAGACGCCGCAACTTCCCAGCGGTCCACTATACTGAAAGCCGCAAACAGGCCGCGCGACGGGCGGCTGGCACAGACCTTGTAGATACGCGGGGCCGGCGAGGAAACTGGGCGGGGGGAGGGACGCGCGTGGCCACGCCGAACTACGACGCGATGAGCTTGGCCGAGCTGGGCCGCCGGCTCATCGACAACGTCAGCGAGCTGGTCGAGAAGCAGATCGCGCTCGCCAAGCAGGAGCTGCGCGAGGACATTCGCTCCAACATCCGCGCCATCGTGCTGTTCGTCGCGGGGGGGATGCTGCTGCTCTTCGCGACTGTGTGCCTCCTCATCGCCCTGATCGACGCCACCATGCTCCTGTTCCGCTGGCGGTTGTGGGGTGCCGCGCTGCTCTGGTTCGTGATCTTCGCGGTCATCGGGGCCATCTGCCTGCTCCTCGGCCGCCAGCGCCTGCGCGTCCCACCGCTGCAGCGATCGCGAGCCATTGTGCAGGAGGAGATGGAGTGGGCGAGACAGCGGCTGACACCGCCCGCGAGATAGCAGTCCTTCGGCGGGAAACCGAGCGCCTGCTGGACGCGCTCGAGCGGCGGGCCCGCGCGTCGCTGGACGTGCGCCAGCAGGTCCTGGCCCACCCGGCGCTGCCGCTGGTGGTGGCCGGGGCGGGGGCCGTGCTCGGGGTAACGGTGCTGGCCCTCTGGTATCGCTCGTATCGGCGTGCCCGGGCGGCGCGCCGCCCGCTGGCCCGCCTGCAGCGTGGAGTGGAGGCGTTCGGGACCGAAGCGCTCACGCGCGCGCGGCTGGCGGGCCAGGCGTTGCGCGGGGAAGAGCCGGTGCGCGAGGCGGCCCCACCGGAGCCACCCCTCCGGCCCCGGCTCCTCCGCGCCCTCGCCGCTGGCGCCACCCTGGCGGGTTCGGCCTACCTCGCACGCAAACTCGCCGAGCCCCAGTGGCGGACCGAGCCACCGCAGCCGCCACCGCAGGCCGCCCCGGCCAGCTAGCGCCCGGCGCTACGACAGCCCGACCAACCCCGCCACCAGATCGTGGCCCGTCGCCGCCGAGGCGATGGCCACGACGGCGATCACCACCGCTACGGCCAGCAGCGCCCAGCTTCCCGGCGTCAGCGGCTCGAACTCCGGGCGGAAGCGGCGCCGCGCGAAGCCCCGGATCTCCAAGACCTTGCCGACCGTATCGGCCCGATCGATGGCGTTGAGCGTCAGCGGCACGAAGATCGGGATGAGCGCGCGCACACGGCCCCACAGCCCTTGCTCCGCTACCGCGTGGGCGCGCGCCCGCTGAGCATCGCCGATGCGGCTGAACTCCGCCAGATACAGCGGCACGAAGTTCAGCGCCAGCACGATCATCAGCGCGTACTCCAGGGGCAGCCGCGCGACCATCAGCGCCTGGATCAGGTCGCTGTTGTTGGTGGTCATCACGGTAATGAGCAACGGGGTGGCGAATACGAACATGCGCACGATCGAGATCAGCCCCAAGAGCAGACCGTCCTGGCTGAACACCACCTCGAAACCCCACAGTGGCAGGCGCAACAGCGGCTCGCCGGGTACCGTGACAGCAAAAATCAGCCCGATGGTGATGATCAACACGCCGAACCCGCGCAGGCGCTGCAAGGTAGCGCCCAGCACCCGCCCCACCACCGCCACCGCGAGAATGCTCGCCAACAGCACACACAGCGTGAACACGTTGAAGAACAGCACCCCGGCGATCAATGTCGCCAGTACCCACAGCAGTTTGACTCGGGCATCCACGCGTCCCAACGGGCCCCGCTCGTCCAACGTCATGGTCGCACCCGCGCCCGCAGCCACGCTCGCGTGTGCTGCTCCATCGCCTCGACGCTGAGGGCGAGCGGCAGGCCCAGATCTGCCACGCTCAGCGACAGCCGGACGATCTGCGGCGCGACGAGGCTGCAGGCGTCGAGCAGCGCCACGTCCGACATCACCTGGGCGGTCGGTCCGTCGCGCACCACCTCGCCGTCGCGCAGCACCACCACGCGCCGGGTGTACGCCGCCACGTTGTTGAGGTCGTGAGTGACCAGCAGGACGGTGATGCCCTGCTGGTTCAGCGCGGTCGCTAGCTCCAGGATCGCCCGCGAGTCGCGGTGGTCCTGGCCGGTGGTGGGCTCGTCGAGCAGCAGGATGCGCGGCTGCATGGCCACGATACTGGCGAGGCAGACTTTCTGCTTGTCCCCACGCGACAGGAAGCGCGGGAATACGTCGCGCATCGGCTCCAGCCCGAACTGCGCCAGCGTGGCCTCGAGGCGCGCCTCGATCTCGGCAGGCGGCAGGCCGAGGTTGCGCAGCCCGAACCGGATCTCCTCCGCCACCGTGTTGGCGAACAACTGGTCGTTTGGGTTCTGGAAGATGAAGCCCACGCGGCGCGCGAGCTGCGAGACGCGAGCGGTGCG
>JADGHJ010000156.1 GCA_019686175.1 Chloroflexota bacterium
ACTGTTCCCCCAGTATTGGGGCGCTGGGGGCCGCGCGCGCCCCCCCGGGGGCGCGCTACCTGGCGCAGCAAGGCATCCGCCCGCAGCGGCTGATCGCCACCGGCTACGGCGAGTACCGCCCGGCCGCGCCGAACGACACGCGGGAGGGAAGAGCGCGCAACCGGCGCGTCGACATCGTGATCCTGAACACCGCCCCCGCCGTGTTCCCCGCGAGCGGGCGTGCGGAGCCCGAGCTACCTGTCGTGAGCAGCCCGCGTCCGGGGAGTGGAGAGAGTACGCCATGAAGAGGATGTTCTTGCCCCTCATCTTCGTCGCGCTGGGCCTCGGCTTGGGCGCCGGGGGCGTGCTGGGCGCCGCGGCCACTACCGGAGTCCTGCCCGTGGCTGGCTCGAAGCCTCCCACTCCCGCGGAGAGCAAAACACCCGCCGAGGCTGGGCATGAGCGGGCTGCCACTGGCTTCCTGCTGCCGACCCGCGAGCGGATCGTGAATCTGGCCGATGCGCATGCCATGCGCTACCTGAAGGTGAGCATCGTCCTGGAACTGGTCGACCCCGCCGGTAAGCTCGCCGTCCCCAAGAGCGGCGAGGAGTATAAGAAGAAGCAAGAAGAGCTGGCTAAGGAACTGAGGGGGCCGCTGACCCTCATCGACGATCAGATCACGGTCATCCTCTCGGCCAAGACCACCACCGAGTTGATGAGCCCGGAGGGGAAGCAGCAATTGCGGGACGAGCTACGGGAGCGGCTCCAGCGGCTCCTACCCGAGTACCGCCTCGTCGGCGTGTACTTCACCGACTTCATCATTCAGTAGGCCAGTAGGCTCGGCTGCGCCGGCGCGGCGCGCGCGGACTACACTCCCTTTGGCGAGGTCGAGGGGCGATGAGCGACAAGGTGCTCTCCCAACAAGAGATCGAGGCGCTCCTGAGCGGCCTGGCCGCCGACGAGGAGGCCGTGGCCGCACCCGCGGCACCGGCGGCAGCCCCGCCGGTCAGTCCTGCGCCACAGGCCGAGGGAGACAACGCCGAGCCGTTTGCGGGCGGCGGGCGCGCGCCCCAGCGGCTGGGTGCCCTACCCCCCAGAGCCGTCAAGCTGTACGACTTCCGGCGACCGGACCGGTTCTCCAAGGACCAGCTGCGCGCGCTGCGCATCCTCCACGTGACGTTCGCGCGCCTGCTGTCCTCGGCGCTCTCCTCCTATCTGCGCGCCAACGTACAAGTGCGGCTTACCATGCTCGAGGAGTCGACCTACGACGAGTACATCCGGTCGCTACCGAGCCCCACGGTCATGTATGTGATCTCGCCGGAGCCCCTGCCGCGCCAGGCGGTTCTGGAGATCAACCTGCCGGTCGCCCGCGCCATGCTCGACCGCCTGCTGGGCGGCAACGGGGCGGCCAGCAACCGGTCCGCCGAGATGACCGAGATCGAGCTGACACTGCTGCGCACTCTGGGCAACTATCTGATGACCTGCCTGCGCGAGGCCTGGGCGAATGTGGTGCCGTTGCAACCGTCGTTCCAGGAGCCGGTGCTGAGCCCCGAGTTCGTGCAAATCACGCTGCTCACGGAGAGCACGGTCACCCTGGTGTTCGAGGTGTCGGTGTTGCAGGTGTCCGGCACGATGAGCCTGTGTCTCCCGCATCCGGTGCTTCAGCCGGTGCTGGACGCCCTGACCTCGCAGGTCTGGTCGACGGGGATGGGCCAGCCGGCGCGGGACAATGCCCCGATCGCCGGCAGCGACGAGCTGGCACCGGTGGCGCTGCCGGTGGTCGTGGAACTCGGCCGCACGGAGCTGGCGCTGCGCGACCTACTCAATCTGCAGGTGGGGCAGGTGCTCCGCCTGGACACACCCGCCGATGGCGAGCTGGCCGTCCGGGTGGGCGAGCACGTGAAGTTCCTGGGACGCGCCGGGACCGCAGGCAAGCAACTTGCGGTCCAGTTGACACGGGTACTCGACTAGAATCCGCCTGCCGATAATCCCACTGGGGCGGCGCCGCAGCACGCGACCGGCCCGCGCGGTGGGCAAGCGGAGACGAGAGGACGAGATGCTGTCGCAAGAGGAGATCGACGCCCTGGCCCAAGGGCAGCCGATAGCTGATCAGCCGCAGGGCACCGCCGACGCACCGACCGCGGCCGCCTCCCCCAGTCCGGCCGCGCCGCGCGCGCGACCCGCCGCCAGCACGCCCGGCCGCGCGAAGGCCCCGGCCAGCACCACCACGGCGCCCAAGCCCCCGGCGCCCGCTCAGGTCAACCCCGCTCAGTTCGCGCCGTTGAGCGGCGAAGAGAATACGGGGGTTCCGACCAACATCGACTTGCTGCTCGATGTGGCGCTGCAAGTCAGCGTCGAGCTGGGACGCGCGCGGTTGACCATCGGCGACATCCTCGCCCTACGCGCCGGGTCGGTGATCGAACTGGACAAACTCGCTGGCGAGCCGGTAGATATCCTGGTCAACGGCACGCGCATCGCGCGTGGCGAGGTGGTGGTGGTCGACGAGAAGTTCGGTGTGCGCGTGCTGGAGGTCGTATCGCGTGCCAAACGGCTCGCGTCGATGGGCTGACGGCCGGCACGCCTGGGTCGTGCTGCTGTTGGTGGGGCTCCTGGTCCTGCTGACGAGCGGCGCGGCACGGGCCCAAGACGCCACACCGGAGCCGCTAGCCCCTGCCGCCGGTGCACCAGCGGGCGCTCCCTCCGCCGCGCCGGCCGTGACCCCTCGGACCCTACCACCGTCGACGGTACTCCCGACCCCGGAGGCGGTCGAGCCGTTCGACTGGACCGGGGCCCTCGTGGACCTGGCCTGGAAGCTCGGCGTCGTCGTGGTGCTGGCCTACGTGGTGCTGGCCTTGCTGCGGCGCTACAGCCAGGGCGGCTTGCCAGGCCAGCGCCGTGGCGAGATCCAGGTTCTCGAAGCGACCACGCTCGCCCCCAATCGCGCGGTGTACCTCGTGCGCGCGGGCAACCGCCGCCTGCTGCTGGGCGTCACCCCCACGCAGATCACCCTGTTGACCGAGTTGCCTCCCCTGCCGCCCACGCCGGGCACCGAGCCGTTCGCAGCAGCCCTCCACGCCACCAGCGATTCTGCGGCCGCCCGGCCCGACGCTCTCCCCGATAGCCGCTGATACGCCCGCCACCCTGTAGCTGTCGCCGGGTCAGCGGCGCCCGGTACCAATGGCCGTGGCTCGCAGGTGCTTTTGGCACCCCCTGGCGGTCCACTGGCGTCTACTGGCCACGGCCGCCAGCGCCTACGATGCTTGCGGAGTCGGCCAACAACGGAGTGACGCCAGCCATGAGAGCGCAGCCTGCACCCCCCGCCCGGTCCAGGACCTCGCACCGTGCCACCCGGTACGGGCTGGCCCTACTCACCCTCGGCATGCTGCTGGGGGCGGGCTGCACGGCGCGGGGCGAGGGGCTGCCGGCAGTCCGCGTGCAGGTCGGCGCGGGCGAGGCCGATACCCTGACCCTCGGGGTGCAGCTCCTCCTGCTGCTGACCGTGCTGAGCCTGGTGCCCGCTATCTTGATGATGGTGACCTCGTTCATCCGCATCGCGATCGTCCTGTCGTTCGCGCGCAGCGCGATCGGCATGCCGCAGATGCCCCCGAACCAGGTGATCCTCGGGCTGGCCCTGTTCCTCACGGTGTTCGTGATGGCACCGGTGTGGACGGCGATCAACGACACGGCCCTCCAGCCGTACCTCCGCGGGGAGATCGAGCTAGAGCAGGCGGTCCGGATTGGAGAGACCCCCCTGCGCGAGTTCCTGGTGCGCCAGACTCGCGAGAAAGACCTGGCGCTGTTCGTGAGCATGGCGCAGCTACCACAGCCCCGCACCATCGACGACGTGCCGACCTACGTGCTGATCCCGGCGTTCATGATCAGCGAGCTCAAGACGGCGTTCCAGATGGGCTTCGTGATCCTGCTGCCGTTCCTGGTCATCGACATGGTGGTGTCCAGCACGCTGATGGCCATGGGTATGATGATGCTCCCCCCCACGACCATCGCGCTGCCATTCAAGGTGCTGCTGTTTGTCATGGCCGACGGCTGGCACTTGATCACCCGCTCACTCGTCACCAGTTTCGGCGGCTAGCCAGAGGGGAGGAGCGAGAGACCAACGATGAGCGAGCTGACGGTACTGGAGTTGGGTCGCAACGCGGTCATGATGATCCTGCTCCTCTCCGCGCCCATGTTGCTGGTGGCGCTGGTCGTGGGGCTGGTGATCAGCCTCGTGCAGGCACTGACCCAGCTCAACGAAATGACGCTGAGCTACGTGCCGAAAATCGTGGCCGTGTTCGCCGCCCTGGCCATCGCCGGTCCGTGGCTGTTGAGCACACTGCTCAGCTACACCGTCGGGCTGTTCGGTGCCCTGCCCGCCTTCGCGCGCTGAGCCGCGCGACCGAGGAGCTGGAATGGAGCTAGCCGAGTTCTCCGCGAGCTACGTGAGCCGCTACGCCCTGGCGGCGGTCCGCGTGCTCGCCGCGCTGGGGATCAACCCCTTGTTCGGCTCCGCGCGAGTGCCCCTGCTCGGTCGCGTCGGGATCGGCCTGTTCGTCACGCTGGCGCTGTTCCCGCCCACGGCACCGGCGGGAGACCCGGTGGCCGTGACCCCGCTGACCATCGCTAGCGAACTCCTGATCGGGCTGTTGGCCGGGTTCGCGGTCGCGCTGATCTTCGCGGCCGCCCAGTTCGCCGCTGCGCTGATCGGGATCAGCGGCGGCTTCCTGCTGGGCGCGACGCTCGACCCGCAGCAGGCGCAAGTGGGAGGCAACGCGCTCGAGCAGCTGTTCTATACCCTGGCGCTGCTCGTGTTCGTGCAGACCAACGGCCACCACCTGTTCCTCCTCGGCCTGCACGATCTGTTCGCGGTGCTGCCCGTGGGACAGCCGCTGGCATTGTCCCCCAGCGGCACGGAGCAGCTCGGGCTGATGGGCGCGGCACTGATCGCCGCCGGGGTCAAGATGGCGTTTCCGGTGCTCGCCGCGCTCCTCATCGCCGACCTGGGGCTGGCCATCCTGGCGCGGGTCGCGCCTCAGCTCAACCTGTTCGTCGTCGGCCTGCCCCTGAAGATCCTGGTCGCGCTCGGTGCGCTCGTCGTGGCACTGCCGGTCCTGCTGCCCTGGCTGAGTGCATTGTTCCGCGCTCTGCCCCAAACCATGCGGGGAGTAGTGGGTTAGATGGCGGCAGGCGAGCGCACCGAAGCGGCCACCCCGCGCCGGCTCCAGGAGCTGCGCGAGCAGGGGCGGGTGGTCCGCAGCACGGACCTCACCATGGCCGTTAGCGTGCTGGGAGGCTTCCTCCTCGTCCAGTGGTTCGGCGGCCAAGCGGTCGCCACGCTGGTGCTCACGCTCCGTGAGACGTTCGCCGCCCTGCCCCACGCCGAACCTACCGAAGCCGGCGTGCAGGCGCTGACCATGCGGATGCTGCTGGGAGTCGTCTTGGCCGCGGCACCAGTGCTGCTCGGCCTGCCTCTGCTCGGCCTGGCGGTGACGCTCGCTCAGGTGGGCGTGCTGGCGACGGGCAAGGCGATCGCCCCGCAGCTCGAGCGCATCAACCCGATCGAGGGCTGGAAGCGGCTGTGGTCCACGCGCTCGGCGATCGAGTTGCTGAAGACGCTGCTCAAGGCGGGGCTGGTGGCGTTCGTGCTGTACCAGGCGTATACGGAGCGCGTGGTGGAGGTCCTGGCGCTGGGGACGCTCGACGCCGTGGCGGCGACGGCGCGCCTGGGAAGCCTGCTGGTGCAGATGGGCCTGACAGCCGGCGCGGTGCTGCTGGTGCTGGGCCTGCTCGACTACGGCTACCAGCGCTGGGAGTTCCGCCGCCAGGCGCGCATGACGCGCCAGGAGGTCCGCGAGGAGCTAAAGCAGCAAGAGGGCGATCCGCAGCTCCGCGCCCGGCTGCGCAGCCTCCAACGCCGATTGGCGCGCAGCCGCATGATGGCCGCGGTCCCGAAGGCCGACGTGGTGATCACCAACCCCACGCACCTGGCGGTGGCGCTGGCCTACCACAGCGAGACCATGCAGGCCCCCAAGGTCGTGGCCAAGGGCGCCGACCTGGTGGCCCTGCGTATCCGGGCCAAAGCGCAGGAGCACGGCGTGCCGATCGTCGAGAACCAGCCGCTGGCCCAGGCGCTGTTCCGGCTGTGCGATGTCGACCAGGAGATCCCCGTGGACCTGTACCACGCGGTGGCCGAGGTGCTGGCGTACATCTACTCGCTCCGGCGCGACCAGCGCCCGGGCGCTCACCATCCCCTCGCCTGAGCGAGCACGACGGGAGGACTCATGGCGCGCGCGGCAGCGAGCCCCGCCCCGAAGAGCGGGCTCGAACGCTTGATGCAGTCGAGCGACGTGCTGCTGGCGATCGGCGTGGCGCTGATCCTTGGCATGATGATCATCCCGCTGCCCGAGAGCCTGCTCGACCTCCTGCTCATCACCAACATCGCCATCGCATTGATCATGCTGCTGGTGGCGATGTACATCACCGCCCCGCTACAGTTCTCGGCGTTTCCCGCGCTGCTGCTGCTCGCCACCCTGTTTCGCCTCGGGCTGAACATCTCCTCCACACGCCTGATCCTCCTCCAGGGGCACGCGGGCAGCGTCATCGACGCCTTCGGACACTTCGTCGTGGGCGGCAACTACGTCGTGGGCGTGGTGGTGTTCATGATCCTCGTGGTGATCCAGTTCGTGGTGATCACCAACGGCGCGGGCCGCGTGGCGGAGGTGGCCGCTCGCTTCACCCTCGACGCCATGCCAGGCAAGCAGATGGCCATCGATGCCGACCTCAACGCGGGCCTGATCAACGAGGCCACCGCCCGGCAGCGCCGCCGCGCGATCGAGCAAGAGGCCGACTTCTACGGCGCCATGGACGGTGCGAGCAAGTTCGTCAAGGGCGACGCCATCGCCGGCGTGATCATCATCTTCGTGAACATCATCGGGGGGCTCGCGATCGGCGTGGTCCAGCTCGGGATGTCGCCCGCGCAGGCGCTCGGCCGCTACACCCTGCTGACCGTGGGCGACGGGCTGGTGTCGCAGATCCCCGCCCTCCTCATCTCCACCGCCACGGGCATCATCGTCACTCGCGCGGCCTCTGACGCGAACCTCGGCCGCGATATCGCCAGCCAGATCCTGGCCAACCCGCGGGCGCTGTACCTGGTGGCGGGGCTCCTGGCCGCCCTGGCGCTCGTACCCGGCCTCCCCAAGCTGCCGTTGTTCGTGATCGCCGCCGGCCTGCTCGCCGCCGGCTACCTGGTGCAGCGCCGCCTCGACAGCGCACCGGTGGTCAGCACCGAGGACGAGCCGGCCCCAGCAGCGGCCTCGGTGGAGACGGAGAACGTGCGCCAGTTCCTGCGGGTCGATCCCCTCGAGCTGGAGATCGGCTACGGGCTGATCCCACTGACCGACAGCAGCCAGGGCGGCATGCTGCTCGGGCGGGTGACGCTCATCCGCCGCCAGATGGCGCTCGAGCTCGGCATCATCTTGCCCACCATCCGCATCCACGACAACGCCGAGCTGCAGCCCAACCAGTACGCGATCAAGCTGCGCGGCGTCCGCGTGGCCACCGGCGAGGTGCGCGCCAACCGCCTGCTGGCCATGAACCCGGGCCTGGCGGACCAGGAGATCCCGGGCATCCCCACGGTCGAGCCGGCGTTCGGGCTGCCGGCCATCTGGATCGCGCCGGAGGACCGCGAGCGCGCCGAGGTGCTCGGCTACACGGTGGTCGACCCGACCTCCGTCATCATCACGCACCTCTCTGAGGTCATCCGGGCCCACGCCGCGAGCATCCTCTCGCGTCAGGACGTGCAGACCCTGCTCGACCACGTCAAGGAAGAGCACGCGGCGTTGGTCAACGAGCTGGTGCCCAACGTGCTGACGCTGGGCGAGGTGCAGCGCGTGCTGCAGAACCTCTTGCGCGAGCGCGTCTCGATCCGCGACCTGGTCACCATTCTGGAGGCGATAGCCGATCAGGCGCGCTTGACACGCGACCCCGACCAGCTCGCCGAAGCGGCGCGGCAAGCCCTCGGCCGCCAGATCACGAACCAGTATCTTGGCGAGGACGGCCGGCTCGCCGTCATGACGCTGGCGCCGGACTGGCAGCAGGTGCTGAGCCAGAACGTGGTGCAGACCGAACGAGGGCCGAATATCCATCTGGAGCCCGCGCTCGCGCAACGCCTGCTCGCGCGCCTGCGAGAGAGCATGGAGCGCATGGCCGCCGCCGGCCGCCAACCCGTGCTGTTGTGCCCGGCGCGACTGCGCCTGCCGTTGCGGCGCTTCGCCGAGCTGGCCCTGCCGAGCCTAGTGGTGCTCGCCTACGGCGAGGTCAGCGCCAACGCCGAAGTGGTCACCCGCGAGATCATCGACGGAGCGGAGGCATGATCCCCCTCGAGCGCGGCCAGCCGGCCCTGCTCTTGCTGGAGGGCGAGGATCCCGGCTGCCGGAGCTGGATCGCCGCGCAGGCGGGGGACCTGGTGTGGCTCGAGGCCCCGGCAGCGACAGCAGCCCAGCTCCGGCTGGAGCCGGGCGACGAGGTCCAGCTGCGCACCTGGCGTCCCACCGACGCACTCTACCTGCTCCGTGGCCGTGTGGAGCGCGTCGAGCAGGGCGCCGCCTGGCGCCTGGGGCTGCGGCTCCTCGCGGCGACGCGTCACCAGCGGCGAGCGTACTTCCGCGTCCCGCTCGGCACGCCGGCCGAGGCCGTGCACCGCCTGGACCAGCTGAGCAGCGAGCCGCTGCTCGTGCACGTGCGCGACCTCAGCGCCAGCGGCGTCGGCCTGCTGACCGCCGTCCCGCTCTGGGTGGGCGCGCGGATCGCCCTACGCATGCACCTCCCCGACACCGACGCCCCGCTGGTCTTGTCGGCTCGCGTGGTGCGCGTGGTGGAGCCGGTACGGGCTCGCGCCGCGCTCTGGCAGAGCGGCGCGGCACTCGTCGACCTGCCGCCCGAGACACAAGAGCAGTTGATCCGCTTCGCCATCCAGGTCCAGCAGGAGTGGCGGCGCCGTGGGCGCCTCTAGCTCCTTGGCGATCCCCCTGACGCCGCCCGTGACCACCCCGCCTACTTGCCCTGGGCGCGCGCCTGCTGGCGCAGCTCGTCGATCTTCGGATCGGTGTACACGGGCGGCTTGGGCCGCGCGGCACCGACCATGATGTTGAAGCGCGCGGGTTTGTCGGTCCGGTTCCAGAAACAGTGCGGGATGCCCGGCGGGTTGAGGATCGCGTCGTACTGCTTGAGGGTGCGCTCGTAGATCTCCCCGTTGGGCGCCTGCCACTGGCAAGTGACCTCGCCCTCCAGGACGAAGAACACTTCTTCGGTCTCGTGGTAGTGCATCGGTCCGCCGTGCCCCGGCGGCAGGGTCATGATGCTCAGCGTGAAATGGCCGGGCGGCAGCGTGTTCGGGTCGTCGTGCTTCTCGGTGCCGCCGCCCCCGACATAGCGCATCTGCGAGCGCCGGTAGCGCGGATCCGCTTGCTCCTGGAAGGCGAATACCTCCCAATCCTCCTGGCGCGTCTCGTAACGGGCAATGAAGCGATCGATCGCCTCGGCCCGGACCGGGATCTCCGTCTGGCTCATCAGTCACTCCCTCGTGGCGTCGGCGGGCGCAAGCCCCAGTGCTGCTCATTTGCAATGATACGGCGGCAGACGGCCGAGAGCACGGCACCCCGCGGACCTAGGTCTAACCCGGCGGGCATGAGTCTTGCTTAGTATGTCTCGAACACTTGTTCGTGGAGGTGAGCGGTGAGCGAGCGGCCAGCTCATGACCAACGGCCCGAGGCGCCGCGTGGGCGCGATACAGACGCGCCCGTGCGGGGCACCGACCTGCGGGCCTCGCCCATGATGGCGCACCTACTCGACGCACTGGAGAGCGGGACGGATATCGGCCATTACGGGCGCCTGACCTTCGCCATGGTGGCGCGCCATTTCCTCCCCGAGGCCGAGCTGGTGCGCCTCCTCGCGAGCCAGCCGGGCCAGAGCGAGGAGGAGGCGCGCTCCCTGGTGCGGCAAGTGCAGGAGCGCGACTACAGCCCGCCGAAGCGGGAACGGATCCTGGCCTGGCAGGCACGGCAGGACTTTCCTATCTGCCCGACCCCGGACGATCCGCAGGCCTGCAACGTCTACCGCGAGCTACAGTTTCCCGACGCCGTGTACGAGCACATCGAGGAGTTCTGGGAGGAGAAGGCCGAGACGCAGGCGACGGAGTAGCACGGTGGGCCCCATCGAGTGTAGGGCCAGGCGCGAATCCCCACGCCGCATGCAGGCTCCCAGTCCCGTCAAGAGGAAGCCGTGGCCCCCCCCCCCGGCCGGGGCGGCGTGGGGGGGTGGGGGGTGGGCGCCGGGGGGGGACCC
>JADGHJ010000157.1 GCA_019686175.1 Chloroflexota bacterium
AGGCGGAGGAGCCGCCCCAGGGGGCGGGCTGGGGGGTGGCGACGGCCGCGGCGTCGGCAGCGGCGTGCGCGTCGACACCGGCGCGCCGTACTGGACGATCACGTAGCCCGCCATACCCTCCTCGGCGTACTGCGGGTCCTGGAACCAGTACTCGCCCGGCACGTCGAAGGTGCGCCAGAACGCCTGGCCCGGCGCCATCGGGCCCGAGTCCCAGAGTGCGCTGCGCACGCGGTGCCACGTGCCGCCGCTCTGATTGATGAAGACGACCGTGGTCCGCGGTTGAACGGTCACCGACGCGGGGAGGAAGTAGTGGTCGCCCATCAAGATGTAAACGACCGGGTTACGCGGGCCCTGAGCGAGGGCGGGGCTGGCGACCGCGGCGGCGACGAGCAGAGCCGCCGCCAGGATGCGCCATCGACGAAAGACCGGCGCAAGGGGCATAGCACCAGCTCCTTTCTCCGTGGATGGGCCGGGCCGGGCGTCTCGGCAGGCGCGCGGCACCCCGACCGCACCTGCACGCCGCCAGCCGCCTCCCGGGGGCTCGCGCGGCGCGGCGGGCTTGGCAGCGCACAGCCCCTACCCACCGGTATAAACGGATTCGCGCGCTCAGCGTTACGAGCTGCGGCCTGCGTCTTCGCGCCGTCGGCTATCGCCCGGCATTACAAGTACGTTACTAATCGCCGGCGATGCGCGCCTACAGCCCTTTGGCGGTTGACGCGGCCCGGCCGCCAGCGTAGCATTGGGGCCATCGTTGGCCCGCCCCTCGTCGTGGGGTGCATCGTACCAACCGGAGTGCAGGACACGGCGGCGAGCCCTCGGCCCATCGCCAGAGAGGAGCACGCATCGTGATGGCCACGAGCGAGCGCTTGCTTGTTCGCGAGCTGAAGTGCTTCATGTGTGGGTTCACCCTGGGAGAAGTGATCGCCAACCGCCTGCAGCGGGTCTTCCGCCCGGCCCCGGGCTGCCCGCCTCTCAACGATACCCGCCTCAGCCGGCTGCGCTGCCCGCGCTGCAGCGGTCCGGTGTATCTAGAGGGGGCCGAGACCACGCCCCCGTGGAGCACCGCGTCGTCCCGGCTGGCCAGCTCCTCGCGCCGCAATTGATTCCTCTGCTGAGCGACCCGGCCCGTGCTCGGCTCGTCGGGAACGTGGCCCATCTCGTATAATTAGAGTGCGCAGCGACGTGGGGCTCGGCGGCGCACGAGCCGCTTAGCAGACTGACGATGCCAATGCAGGGCGAGGGCGACCCAGTAGGCAGGCTCGCCCTCGTCTATTTTGTGTCTCCTGCGCGCCGTTCGCCGGTGTCTTTCGCGCCGCGGCGCCACCGGCGCGCTGCAGCAGAGGCCTGCACGGCATCGTGTGCCGATAGGAGTAGGTAACGCGCATGGAAATCGGGATCGTTCGGCCGGTCAACATTGAAGACGAGATGCGCACGTCCTATCTCGATTACGCAATGAGCGTGATCGTCGCTCGGGCGCTACCCGACGTGCGCGACGGGCTCAAGCCCTCGCAGCGGCGCATCCTCGTGGCCATGCACGACCTCAACCTCGCGCCCAATCGCCCGCACCGCAAGTGCGCCAAGATCGCGGGCGACACCTCGGGTAACTACCATCCCCACGGCGAGGCGGTCATTTACCCCACCTTGGTGCGCATGGCCCAGGATTTCAACATGCGCTACCCACTGGTGGATGGCCAGGGCAACTTCGGCAGTGTCGACAACGACCCGCCCGCAGCGATGCGCTACACGGAGGCCCGCCTCACCCCCATCGCCATGGAGATGCTGGCCGACATCGACATGGAGACGGTGGATTGGGTGCCCAACTACGACAACACCCGCCAAGAGCCCACCGTCCTGCCCGGGCGCTTCCCCAACCTCATCTGCAACGGCTCGGCCGGCATCGCAGTCGGCATGGCAACGAGTATCCCGCCCCACAACCTGAACGAGGTCGTGGACGCGCTGCTGCTGCTCATCGAGCGACCCGAAGCCACCATCGACGACCTTGTGCGGGTGATCCCCGGGCCCGATTTCCCCACCGGCGGGATCATCCTGGGGTTGGAGGAGGTCCGCAAGGCGTACGCCACGGGCCACGGGCGGGTGATCGTGCGCGCCCGGGTGAACATCGAGGAGCCCCGCAGTGGCCGCTACCAGCTCGTCGTGACCGAGCTGCCGTATCAGACGAACAAGGCCGCCCTTCAGGAGCGCATCGCCGAACTCGTCCGCGAGCGCCGCATCGACGGCATCGCCGACATGCGCGACGAGTCGGACCGGCAGGGCATGCGGCTCGTGATCGAGCTGAAACGCGACGCGCGGCCGCAGACCGTGCTCAACCAGCTCTACAAGCACACCGCCATGCAGACGGCCATCAGCATGAACATGCTGGCGCTAGTCGACGGCGAACCACGGGTGCTGACCCTCAAGCGCTTGCTCCAATTGTTCCTCGACTATCGCCAGGAAGTCTTGACGCGCCGCACGCGCTTCGAGCTGGAGAAGGCGCGCGCCCGCGCCCACATCCTCGAAGGGCTCAAGATCGCCCTGGACCACGTCGACGCCATCATCCGCTTGATCCGCCAGGCGGAGTCGGCTGAGGTTGCGCGCCAGCAGCTCATGACGCGCTACCAGCTGAGCGATCTGCAGGCACGGGCGATCCTCGACCTGCAGCTACGGCGCTTGGCTGCCCTCGAGCGGCAGGAGATCCTCGATGAGTACGCCAAGCTGCTGAAGACGATCGAGCGACTGGAAGACCTGCTGGCCCACCCGCGCAAGATCCTCATGCTGGTACGCGACGAACTGCTCGATCTCAAGAAGAAGTACGGGGACCCACGGCGTACCCTGGTGGTCGCGGACCAGACCGGCGACATCTCCGAGGAGGAGACGATCCCCAACACCGAGGTGCTGATCACCATCAGCTCCCGCGGCTACGTGAAGCGCTTGCCGCCAGACACCTATCGGACCCAGCGCCGCGGTGGCAAGGGCATCAAGGGCATGGTGCTGCGTGAGGAAGATGCGCTGCGCCACATGGTGATCGCCCGCGCCCACGACAGCATCCTGTTCTTCACCGACCGCGGGCGCGTGTTCCAGCTCAAAGCGCACCAGATTCCCGAGGCGGACCGCACCGCCAAGGGGCTGCCGATCGTCAACCTGATCGGCATCGATCCGCGAGAGACCATTACCGCGGTCCTGGCCGCACCGGACTTCGACCACGACTACCTCATGATGGCCACACGCCGGGGCGAGGTGAAGAAGACCGAGCTGAAGGATTTCGCGGTGGTGCGCTCCAACGGCTTGATCGCCATGGACCTGGAGCCGGGCGACGAGCTGGCCTGGGTGAAGCACTGCTCGCGCGACAGCGAGCTGATCTTGGTGACCGAGAAGGGGCAGGCCCTGCGCTTCGCGGCCGCCGACGTGAACCCGCGTTCCCGCCAGGCGGGCGGTATGCGGGGCATCCGGCTGAGTGAGGACGACCGAGTGTGCGCGCTGGAGACCGTCGAGCCGGACGGCGAACTGCTGGTGGTCACGGCCAACGGCTACGGGAAGCGCACGCCGCTCACGGAGTACGAGCGCCACGGCCGTGGCACCGCGGGCGTGCGCACGACCACGGTCACCGAGAAGACGGGCCGGGTGGCCGCCGCCCGCGTCGTTCATGGCGACGAGGAGCTAATGGTGATCTCGGCGCACGGCACGGTGCTGCGGACCAGCATCGCCTCCATCGCCCGTTCGGGTCGCCCTGCGCAGGGGGTGCAGATCATCGGCCTGCGGGGCAGCGACCGCGTGGCGTGCATTGCGGTGCTGAACGGCCGCGACCGCAACGGCGCGGAGTAGCCGTCTAGAACCCACCGCGCCGGTCGCGCAACGTGGAGCGGCCCTACCGCGCAGGACCTTCCTCGGGCCTCGCTCCGAGAGTGCAGTCCGCGGGCCAGGTCACGGCCTCGACCGAGGCGTTGGGTGGCATGTAAGCGAGCACGTCGCGCAGCGGCAGCCCGCGCGCCGCGGCCCGGATCACCGCCAGGCTGACCTTGTGGGCCACGATGCAGATCGTGCGGCCGGCCCAGCGCGCGGCTATGTCGGTCACCGCGGCCAGGACGCGCGCCTGGACCTCGCCGAGCGTCTCGCCGCCTGGCAGACGCACGGTCTCGGGCTCCGTGAGCCAGCGACGGTACAACTCGGGCCAGGCGCGCTCGATCTCTACTGGTCGCAGCCCTTCCCACTCGCCCTGGTGGATCTCCATCAGCCGTGGGTCGCTCCAGGGATGCAGGCCATGGACGGCCGCGATGCAGGCGGCGGTGTCGTAGGCGCGGCGCAACGGACTGGTGTACACGGCGGCGATCGGCTCGGCTCGCAGGACTTCGGCGAGCGCCATGGCCTGCGCCTTTCCCTCCGTGGATAGCGGTACGTCGGTACGCCCTTGATAGCGCCCCTCACGATTCCAGAGGGTCTCCCCATGGCGGATCAGCAGGAGCCGCAAGCACGTGGTGGGCCAGGTCGCCCGGCGGCCGGCGCCCTCAGCCCACGCTCGCACCGGAGACCGTCCGTGCCAGCACGCCACCGTTCACAGGCGTCGACTGAGAGCGTCGGGATGCTCCATACCGCTCGCGATACTCCGGAATGGCGAGCATCGGCGGGCGCTCGAAGTCCTCCAACTCTTTCACCTCCAGCCGGTAGCCTTGTGCGTCGTGGGCCACCAGCTTCATGCTCTTGTTTACCTCGGCCAGCAGTTGGAGTCGGTGGCGGTCTTCGAGCCGCTTGACCACCACTTGGATGATGGTGAACGCCATCTTGGTCAGGGCGTAGAGCGACTGGTTGCGATGGATGCGCTGCTTGAGATCGACCTGGCTGAGCGCACCTAACCCGAACTGCTGCAAGAGATCGATGAGCAGTCCCGTCTCCACACCATAGCCGGTGAAGAACGGTACAGCCTCCAGCGCCTGTCGCCGGCCCGCGTACTCGCCCGCGAGCGGCTGCAGGAATCCCGACAGCTCGGGGTAAAACAGGTTGAGCATCGGCCGCGCGGTCAGCTCGGTCACGCGGCCCCCTCCCGTGCTCTGCATGGTGGCGCCCAGTTTGATCGGCCGGCGGTAGAAGCCCTTCACGTACTGCAGCCGGGGATGGTGTAGCAGCGGGCCAATCACCCCGTAGACGAAGCGCGGGTGGATGTTCTTGATGTCTGTGTCGATCCAGGCGATGATGTCGCCCTGCAGAACGTATAGCGACTTCCACAGCGCCTCGCCCTTGCCACGAAAGCTGCCGTACTGCGGGAGGATCTCGGGGTGCTGATACACGGGCACGCCGAGGTCGCGCGCAATGGCCACGGTATTGTCGGTCGAGCCACTGTCGATCACCACGATCTCATCGAGCAGCGGCTGCCGCTCCATCAGCTCCCGCCGCATGATACGGATGATATTGCCGATCGTCTCGGCCTCGTTCAGTGTGGGCAGCCCCAGGCTGATGCGCAGCCCCTGACGCTGCTTGAGCGCCACGAGCTGCGCGATGTTGTTGAACTCCTTGCTGTGGAAGGTGTTCTCGGCGAACCACTTGTCGACCAGCGTCGAGAGCGGCCGAGCAGCGGACGGTCCGAAGGTGCCCGGCGGCACTGGAATCCCCTGGCGACTCTTGACCACCACCACCGTCGTCCCCAGCCGTTGAGCGACCGCCTCCGTGATCGGTCCGAACAGGAACGGTGTGTGCGGGTCGCCAGGGGTCGCACCCATGATGACGAGGTGATGGCCTGCCGCCTCCTCGAGGATGGCCTGCTCGATCGAGGTCGCTACCTTGACCACCACTTGTAGGCGATGGCGCTGAGTCACGCCGGCCAGGAGATCGGCCACCGCCGCGCGTTCGGCCGCCTCGGCGGCAGGCGAGAGGCTGGGCGCCATCACATGCAGGGCGGTGATCTGGGCGTCGAGCCGCTCCGCGAGCGCCTGGCCCAGTCGCAGGGTGAGGGAGGCGTGTGGTCCGCCGCGCACCGGCACCAGGATCCGACGCGTGCCGGCCAGCCCGCGTTGCTTGACCACCGCGATGTCACACGGGGCGTTGCGTACGACCTCGTCGATCGTCGCGCCGAAGATGCGATGCTGCGAGTCGGTCCAGCCTTTCCAGCCGAACAGGATCAGGTCGGCCTGCTCCTCACGCGCCGCCTCGACGATGCCCTCCCACACTTGGGTGGACACGCGCACCAGCGGACGCACCTCGATGGCCGGCGACTTCTTGAGGCGGGTCAGGCGCCCCAGCCGCTGGCGCTCCAACCGCGCGGCGGAGGCACTGTCAACGAATCCCAGCGCATCGGGGATCTCCACGATCCCCAGCACGACGACGCGTCCCCGGGCCTCGCCCGCCTGTACGGGCACCAGCGCCGCGGCCATCTCGAGTAGATCGCGCGCTGCGACGCTATCTGCGCCCAGCGGCACCAGGATCGTATAGTCCTGTGGGCTCATGCTTCTGGCCGTTCCTATAGCGAAGCGGATTGCTCGGTACGAGCGAAGTCTGCCGCCGGCGCGCTGGAGTGATCAGGCGCGGCGGTGCCGCCGAGCAGCGGCGCGATCTGGCGGCTGAAGATCGACGACCAAGCGTAGTCGCGTAGGACGCGGCGCCGTAAGCGCGCCGTGTGGTCACCGGCGAAGAATTGTAGCAGACGTTCCGCCACGGCCGCTGGCGCGACGTCTGGGCTGAAATAGTGGGCGTGCGGGCCAGCGATCTCCCGCAGGGGCGGCAGGTCGGCACAGAACACGGGCAGCCGGGACAGCCCCGCTTCCAGTACCGGGATCCCAAAGCCCTCCTGACTGCTCGGGAACAGCAGGGCGTCGGCCACCTGGTACAGGTCGGCAACCGTCGCATCCCGCAGCCGATAGGGATAGAGGAGGGCCACCTCCCGCTCGACCCCCAGTTGCGTCCGGAGCCGCAGCAGCTCGTCTAGATAGGTGCCCGAGCGCACATCATGGGGTCCCGGGGGGCCAGTGACCAGTAACCTTGGGCGCGCCCCGCGATCGCGGAGTGCTGCCACGATCCGGATGGCCAGCTCGATGTTCTTGCGTCGGGTGATGCGTGCCGGGAGCAGGAGCACCAGCTCCTCTGGCTCCAGGCGTAGGGCCGCAAGCAGTCGCCGCGTAGCCTGGCCGAACCGCGCCCAGTGCGCCAGATCGACCCCGGCCGGGATCACCGCGATCGCAACCGGGTTGGTGCCGGTCAGCGCGGCCAGATCGCGCTGGCGATCCCGCGAGACCACCACGTAGCGCACCCGCGGGTGGCACCGTTTCAGCAGCTGCCAGGGATACGCCTCGCGCATGAGCGGCCGATACAGGGGATTGGCCCAGGACAGGTCGTGGCACCAGGCCACCAGCTGCGGGCGCCCGGCATCAGCGACGGCATGCAGGGCCGCCGTGAGCGGCAGGTTGAAGTGCAGCGTGAAGGCGTTGTGGATGACGACGGTGTCGAAATCGGGCGCCACCTGCTCGCGCCACCAGGCGATCAGGCGATCGCGCAGCGCAGTGAAGTGGGCCGAGACGATCCCCTGGCGCAGCTCTCCGTCAAGCTGGATCAGCTCGGGATACTTGGAGTCCAGCGGCGCGAAGAGCTGGACGGGTATGCGGCGGTCGAACTGGCGCCCACGGCCGGCGAGTACGCGGACAGTGTAGCCGTGCTCGACCGCCAGCCGCGCGTGCGTCCGAATCAGACTCTCGACACCACCGATCACCGGGGGACAAGTGAAGTGCAGCAGCCCCACCCGCGTCCCCTGTCCCGTCACGGCCTCCACTCCCGGGCAGTATAAAAACAGGCCCGCTGACCGATGGTCGCGAGCCTGACCAGAAGTAGTGCACGCCGCGGCCTACAGCGGACACCGCCGCCAACGGGGCGCCCCGCTAGTTGCGCCGTGGCCGCAGCGCGATGAAACCGTACAGCGTCGGCTCGAACCGGTTGGCGATGCGCAGGTATTCCTCCTCGTTGCCCTCGATCATGAGCTTGTGCATGATCACCGCGTCGCCGTCCGGAATGGGCTCCAACGACTGAACGCACAGTGCCATGATGGGGACGCCGCTCTCGTACACCTTCACCTGGCCTTGATGCCGCGGGATGCGATAGACACGCTGCGGCCGCGAGGGGCTGCGCACCTCGAGAAACCCCCGGCGCTCGAGCTGCCGGTACTCCTCTTCACTGAGCAGCTCGCGCAGGAGCGCCTCCGCCCGCTCCTGCGCGGCTCGCCAGTCCTGGCGCGATCCTCCCGGGCCAGCCGGCTGCTGCACCAGCACGCGATAGGGCGTCCGGCACAACAGGCCAATGATGAGGAGGACGAACAGCAGCTCGAGCCCGGCGACCAGGAAGAAGGCGACGTCGGTCATCCGCCCGCGACTCGGGGCACCATCACGACCTGCTCCGCCTGGGGATCGAAGGTATCGATCCGCTGGGCCGGCTTATCGGGCGTGACGACGAACGCCGTGGCGCCACGGGCACGCTGCTCCTCGAAGATGCGCTCAGCCTCGCGCACCGCTGCCACTGCTTCCGGATCACCGAGAGCGACCTTCTTCTCGTCCCACTCGATCACCGTATCGCCACGAGACGAGAGCACTCGCAGCTTCGCCATTGCCAACAACCTCCTTCGAGCGGGTACCGGTCTTGGTCGGGTCCGAAGTTGCAGAAGCCGTACCACCCGCGCCTAGGCCGGCGCCGTGCCGTTTCGCCACTTCACTCTCAGTATACGTCCGGCCCTAGGGCTGTCAAGGGAACGGCCAGGGGCGCAAGCTACCGCCGGCGCTTGACAGGCCCCAGAGCCACCCGTATGCTTTCGTGGCGCTGGCGGGCCCGTGGCGGGCCGGCCGAGCGGCGCTGGTAGCGAGTGAGAGAGCGGTCTTAGCGAGGGAAGCGATGCCGCGAGCGATGGTCGCCGTCGTGCTGTGCCTGTCGGTAGCACTCGGCTCCCAAGCGATCAGTCAGTGGCAGGTGGTGGCCCAGGCCGATGTGCAGATCGTGATCGAGCGCCCTCGAGCTGACGGGGTAGCTAGCACCAGCTTGGAGATCACCGGCTACGCCTACGACCCGGCCGCCACGGACGGCCCGGGGATCGACGCGGTGCACATTTATATGGATGGTGAGCCGGGGGAGCGCCTCGCGCGCTTCCTGGGCGAGGCGAGCTATGGCCTCCGCCGCCCGGACATCGCCCAGCAGCTGGGCGATTCGCGGTTCACCAACGTTGGCTTCTCGCTGCTCACCGAGGTCCCGGCTGGCAACCACGCGCTGTTCGTGTACGCGCACCGGAGCGGGGCGCCGCCCAACGAGGGCTGGGTGCGTGCGAGTGTTCCACGGTTCGAGGCGTCGCTGGTCGCGCCCCGGCCCACCATGGTCCAGCCGGGCCCTCCCGCGGTGGGCAGTGAGGACGGCCGCTACCGCACGGGCAATGTGAGCTGGCAAGGCGGACGTACCTGCGTGCGCTACAATGGGCGCGGCGAGTGCGAGCAGAGCGTACCCTACTCCATCGTGACCGGGGCGACGTGCATCCAGTGGAACCAGCGCGGCCAGTGCACCGCCTACCTCCCCGAGCCCGGCCTCGGCAGCGATACGCCCGGTCCTGCGCCAACTCGCGCCGCGCCCGCCCAGCCGGAGCTGCTCCGGGTCCCCACCGTGAATCCCGCCGGCCGGCAAAGCGGCGGAGGAGCGCCGGCTGCGGCGCCCCAGCGCCCCGCGGGCGTGCGTGCCGTGGCGCCGCCCCTCGAGAGCGCCACGGCCGAGGGCGACGCGGCGCCAGCCCCCGACACCCAGCCTGGCCAGGTGCGCGCCGTGGCGCCGCCCCCGCCCGCGGCCCCGGAGCCGGGCGGCACCACCAACGCGCCCGCGTTCTCGGGCGCAAGCCCGGGGAGCGGGCAGCGCGCCCCGAGCGCGGCCCCTGCTGCCGCGCCGCCGTCGGAGACCCCCCTGGAGTTCCCGACGCCCTCGTCCGAGGTAGGCGGAGATCCCCTACCGCTACCCGGTGCAGGCGCCGCGCCGGCCGCCGGCGCGCCAGCCGCGCAGCGTGGGGGACACTCCATGGTGGCGATGGACGAGCTGGGCTTCGACGCTTTCGCGCCGCCCGAGAGCTACGTGAGCACCGCGGAGAACGTCGCGCCGCTGGCCTCGCCGGTACCACCGCATGTGATGGCCACCCAGACGGCGCTCGGTAGTGGCGCCGTGGGCGTAGGCGCGCTGCGCTCGGGCTGCGCGCTGTACCTCGGATGTGGTGATACGCCCAGCCAGAGCGCGACCCCCACCCCAACGCCGACGCGCTAAGCCCTGCCACGCAGCCACGCTGACGCCGCCGCCCCTGATACACAGCGGCCGCGCCACCTCTCGTCAAGGA
>JADGHJ010000006.1 GCA_019686175.1 Chloroflexota bacterium
CCCCCCCCACCCCCCGCGGGGGCGCGCCCGGCGCGCCCCCCGGGGCGGCCCCCCCCCCGAGCCGGTGGAACCCGGCACGATGACGATCCTCGAGCACCTCGAGGAGCTGCGCGAGCGCATCATCAAGGCGGGCCTCGCCATCATCGTGGGCATGATCGTCTCGGCCATCTGGCTGTCGGGGCGCGTGCTGGAGTGGCTGATCGCGCTCGGCCTCGGCGCCGGCAGCGGGCTGCAGAACATCAACCCGCCGGCGGTATTCTTCGAGTACTTGAAGATCACGCTGTTCGTCGGCGTGGCGCTCGCCATGCCCGTGGTGATCTACCAGGCGATGATGTTCGTCCTGCCGGCCCTTACGCCCAAGGAGAAACGCTACGCGTTCGTGATCGTGCCGGGCTCGGCAGTGTGCTTCGCGGCAGGCGTGGCCTTCGGCTACTACGTGCTGCTGCCCACGGGGCTCGGGTTCCTGCAGAGCTTCGCCGGCCAGTACGTAGCCACGAACTGGGACATCAGCCTGTTCCTGGGCTTCGTCACCACGCTGCTGTTCTGGATGGGCGTGGCGTTTCAAACGCCCCTGGTGGTGTTCATCCTGGTGCGCCTTGGCGTGGTGAGCGCGGCCCGGTTGGGGAGCTACCGCAAGTACGCGCTGCTGGTCGCCTTCGTGATCGCGGCGATCATCACGCCCACCCCCGACCCCATCACCCAGACGCTGGTCGGCGTGCCTCTGTACCTGCTGTACGAGCTGGGGCTGCTGCTCGCCCGCTTCGTGAAGTAGCTTCGACAACGCGCTCGACCCAAGGGTGTTGCCCCAACAGGTGATCAACTCCGCTGCGGTTCGGCGCCCGGCGCGACGGCGAGCCCCTCGACCACCTCGACCCCCGCCAGCGCGCGCAAGATCGTCGGCGCCGCGAGAATCTTGCAGGCGCGACTGCCGCCACCCAGGATGATGCGCGGGCGCTGCATCACGCGCGCATCGACCCAGATGGGCAGGCCGTCCGGTAGGCCGAACACGGTCACCCCGCCCAGTTCCATGCCTGTCAGCGCACGCGTCTCTTCTGGCGACGCGAACGAGGCGCGGCGTGCGCCCAGGCGCCGCCGCACGGTGCGGTTCACGTCCAGCCGCGTGGTGGCCAGCACCACGCAGGCGGCATAGCGTGGTGGCGTCTCCTTACCCACGACGATGATCGTGTTCGCCGAGTCCTCGGGCGCGTAGCCGTAGGTCGCGCAGAACGCCGCCGTGTCGGCCAGCGCCGGATCGCAGGGGATGATCTCATACGGGTGCCCGAGGCGTTCGAGCGTGGCGCGCACGCGTGCTTCGACATCCATGCTTGTCATTTGTCCAGCCCAGGATGGGCCTGCTGGCCCTCGCCACCAGTGTACGGAAAGCGTCCCGGGGAGCGAGGCTAGTGGCGGGCGAGCTGCTGGGCCGCCCAGACCTGCTGGGCCTCGCTGGCGAAGGCGAGGTAGGCGACGGCCAGCAGGTCGGACGTCTCGCGGTACTCCAACCGCAGGGCGGGCCAGCGCCGCAGCCGGGCGTACTGCCAGCCGGGGGTGCAGGCGGTGATCGCGCCGCGCGGGACACGGAGCATCCCCACCGTCGCGGTGTAGGCGGCGGCTGACGCGTAGCTGCCGCGCCAACGAGTGGCATCGAGCGCCTGGGGGATCAGCGTCCAATCGGCGACTGGACCAGCCGGGGCGGGGCGATAGGGATCGCGGGTCGGGAACGCCCGCGCTACCGCCGGGCCGCTACCCAAGGGCGGCGGCGAGGCCAATTCTAGGGCCCCGTCGCGACCGAAGCGCAGGCGACTCCGGACCAGCAGACGCCATTCGTTGCCCCGCTCCGTGTCGAACAGCGCGCTCGCCAGACAGCGCATCGTAGGCTCGGGCCACGCGCTAGGCAGGGGAGCGGGACGGAACACGACCCCGGGCGGCAGGTCGAGCAGCCAGCGGCCCGCCAGGACCAGTGGCGCGGGAAACAGCAACGTGGGCAGCCAGGCGGCTGGGGTGTCGGCTCTGGCCGCCTGGTACACGAGCGCCAGCCAGATCAGGAAGCCGCTGCCCGCCCCGAGGACGAACCACATCCGGCGCCACACGACCAGCGCCCCCAACAGACGGTACGCCGCGTCGACGATTCCGCGGGCGAGCACCGGCAGCCGGCCGGCCGCGGCGGGGCGGGCCGCGCGCATCCTGGCCTCCCTCATGGCTCGACGAGGCCGAGCCGCGCACGGCACTCGGCGAGCAGCATAATGGCGCGCTCCACCAGCGCCTGATGCGCGGGGTCATTGAGCCAGCGACTCACGCCCGAGGAGTGGGGCAGCGGCAGGTACAGGCGCCCGTCGCGCTCGACCAACGTGCCCACCACCTCCTCCAGTCGGCAGGGCCCCAGGAAGCGCTCGATCGCCATCTTGCCCACCAGCACCACCAGCCGCGGCTGCAACAGGCGCAACTCCGCCTCGAGGAACGGCGCGCACAGGCGCACCTCCGCTGGCGAGGGCCGGCGATCGCCCTTGCCGCGCGGCGCGGGACCCGGAAAGCAGCGTGTCAGCGACGACAGGTACGCGCGCTCGCGGAAGTAGCCGGGCGGGAAGCCGGCCGCCGTGAACCAGCGGTCTAGCTGCGTGCCCGCCGGGCCGGCGAAGTGGCGGCGCCGCACGTGTGAGCGCCCCCCGGGCGCCTGGCCGATCACCAGCACGCGTGCGGCGGGTGGCCCGTGGGCGATGGGCGCGGCGCGGGCCAGAAGTCCCGCCTCCTCGCAGGCGCGACAGGCGCGGATGCGGGCCTGCAGGGCTGCAATATCCTCCATATGAGACATGATACGCGGGCGGGCGGAGGGGCCGCGGCCGGCGTAGCCCCGCCGCTAACGCTGGGCTACAATGCCGGCAGTCGCGGCTCTTCCGCACGGGCGGTGCTGGGCTTACGGCCAGAGCGTGGGCGCGCCCGGCACGCCACCCGTGGACATCGGCGAGAGGGATGCTCGACCATGGAACTGACTGTCGCCCAGGGATCGCTCACCGACACCGTCACCCCGCTGCTGGTGGTGAACCTGTTCCAGGACGCCGACGCCTTGGGCGGTGCCACGGCCGCCGCCAACGAGGCGCTGGGCGGGCTGCTCGGGCGCTTGCGCGCCGCCGGCGAGCTGCGGGGCAAGCTGGGCGAGACGGTCGTCGTCTACAACCAGGGCAGCGCCCTCCGCGCCGAGCGCGTGCTGGTGGTGGGGCTGGGCCCCCGCGCGGAGTTCGGGCTGGAAGCGGTGCGCCGGGCCGCCGCCGCGGTGGCGCGCCGGGCCCGGGAGCTGCGTGTGGCCGAGTACGTCACCGTGCTCCACGGCGCGGGTGCCGGCGGGCTGGCGCCACAGGAGGCCGCTGAAGCCTTGGCCGAGGGCACGCTGCTGGCGCTGTACCGCTACGACCACCTGCGCACAGTCAGTGAGGACGAGCGCTTCGAGGTGCAGCGCGCCACGGTGATCGAGCGCGACGCGGGCCGCCTGCCCGCGATCCGCGATGGACTCCGCAGCGGCACGCTCCTGGCCGAGGCGACGATCACGGCTCGCGACCTGGCGCAGGGCCCCGCCAACATCGTCACGCCCGCCTACCTGGCGGACCAAGCGCGGGCAGTAGCCGAGCGCCACGGCTTCGCCTGCCAGGTGTTCGGCCTCGACGAGATCCGCGAGATGGGCATGGGCGGGCTGCTGGCCGTGAACCAGGGCAGCGCCACCCCGCCGCGCTTCGTGGTCATGCGCTACCAGGGCCCGGGCGCCCGCAAGCGCCTGGCGGTCGTCGGCAAGGGCATCACCTTCGACAGCGGCGGCATCTCGATCAAGCCGGCCGAGAACATGCACTACATGCGCCACGACAAGTCCGGCGCGGCCGCCGTGGTGGGCTTCATGCAGGCCGCGCGCGCCCTCGAGCTGCCGATCGAGGCCCTCGGTATCTTCGCCGCTACCGAGAACATGCCCAGCGGGTCGGCGTATCGGCCGGGGGACGTGATCCGCTCACGCAGCGGCAAGACCATGGAGATCATGAATACCGACGCCGAGGGCCGGGTGATCCTCTCCGACGCGCTGACCTACGCGGTCGAGCAGCAGCCAGACGCCATCGTGGACCTGGCCACGCTGACGGGCGCCTGCGTAGTGGCGTTGGGCCACGTGGCCAGCGGCCTGTTCAGCAACGACGAGCAGCTCACGGCCCTGATGCGCCAGGCGGGCGAGGCGTCCGGCGAGCGGGTGTGGCCCATGCCGATGTGGCCGGAGTACGGCGCGCTGATCAGGAGCAGCATCGCGGACATCAAGAACACGGGGGGGCGTGCCGCTGGTGCCATCACTGCCGCCTGGTTCCTCCGCCACTTCGTGCAGGACCGGCCGTGGGTGCACCTGGACATCGCCGGGACGGCGTGGACCGAGGGCGCCTGGGGCGAGCTGCCGCCCTACCTGCTGAAGGACGCCGCCACGGGCGTGGGCGTGCGCCTGCTGGTGCACTTCGTGCGGCAGTGGGTGGCCTGAGCCCGTACCTTCGGATCACCCCGGCATCGACCGCCTCCCTTCGCTCTTCTCTTGAGAGAATGGCTGGGGGTAAGAGGCAATCGACCCGTAAGCCCGGGGGCGCACCATCTTCGAGCGCTACTGGAGCGCTGTCGCGGCGCTGATCAGCCACTCGCCGGCGCTGGTCGCGGCCTGGCTCCTGGCTGCGGCTGGCTTCGCCGCCGGCTCGACCTGGCTGCTGGCGCGCCTGCTGCCCCGTGCGGCCACCGCCAATCCCGTCCGCCGCGTGGCCCAGAACTCGGCGTTCCCCATCGCCGCCGCGCTGTTCAACAAAGCGCTCGACCTGGCCTTCGCCATCGTCGCCCTGCGCGTCCTCGGCCCCGGCGACGCAGGCAAGTACGCCTTCGTCGGCGTGATCGCCATCTACCTCGACATCCTCCTCGGGTTCGGGATGAACACCTGGCTCACGCGCGAGGCGGCGCGACACCCCGCGCGCTGGCGTCCCGAACTATGGCGCGTGCTGCGAGCGCGGGCGCTGCTCTGGCTGCTGCTCGCCGCCCTGGCCGGCGCAGGCGGCGGCGCGCTGGCGACCCTCGGTACCATCAGCGCCGCCGAGGTGCTGGCGCTCGCCCTGCTCGTGCTGGCGCTGGCCCCCAATGGGGCCGCTGCCGCGCTCAGCGCCGTGTTCCAGGCGTTCGAGCGCATGGAGTACCCGGCGGCGGTCACCGTCCAGACGACGCTCCTGAAGGTCGCGCTGGGGCTGCTAGCGCTGGCGCTGGGTTTCGGGTTCGTGGGGCTGGCCGCTGTCGCCATCGTGGTCAATGTCCTGACGTTGCTGACCCTGCTGGCGCTGTTCCAGAGCGTGGCCCGTCCGGCGACCGCTAGTCGGTCCACTGGATCCATCGGCGGGCTGCTGGACCTCCTGCGCGAGACCAGCCCATTCATGGTGAACAACCTGCTGGCCAGCCTGTTCTTCCGCGTGGACCTGTTCTTGCTGCGCCCCATCGCCGGCGACACCGCCGCCGGCTGGTACAGCGCCGCCTACCGGGTGGTGGACGGCCTCACGCTGATCCCCGCCTACTTCACGCTCGCCCTGTTCCCCGACCTAGCGCGTCGCGCTACCACCGACCGGGCGGCACTGGCTCGCGTGTACGGCCGGGCACTGAAGGCGCTGCTGACGCTGGCGCTGCCCGTGAGCGTCGGCATCTGGCTGCTGGCCGAGCCGCTGGTGGAGCTGTTCGCCGGCCGCGCCTACCTGCCGCAGTCGGCCTGGGCGCTCGCCGTGCTGATCTGGTTCCTGCCCTTCAGCTACGTGAACGGGGTGACCCAGTACGTGCTCATCGCGCTCGACCGCCAGCGATTCCTCACCGCGGCGTTCCTGCTCGCCACGGTGGTGAACTTCGGTGCCAATCTGCTGCTGATCCCGCGGTTCGGGCTGCTGGCTGCGGCGGCGCTCACGGTGGCCTCGGAGCTGGTATTGCTGGGGCCGTTTTGGTGGGCGACGACGCGGGAGTTGCCCGGGCTAAGCGTCCTGCGGCTGGCCTGGCGGCCGGCGGCGGCCGCGGCGGCCATGGGTGCAGTGATCGCACCGCTGGCCCAGGGGCCCTGGCTGCTGGCGGTGCCCGTCGGCGCGGCGGTGTACGGAGGCGTCCTGCTGGCACTCGGCGGCGTGGACGCGGACGATCGTGCACTGCTCCGCCGCCTCCGCGCGCCGACCTGACACCCCCGCGGCGCGTTCCTGCGCCCCTCGTTCCCGCTACCATGAAGGGGAGGCAGTCATATTCGGCCGCCCGAGGGTGGCGGCCGCGCGGGGAGTGTCCATGATCGCCACCACCGTCGGGGGGCGCCTGCCGCCATCGCAGCAGAGCGCCTCAGCCGAGAGCCCTACCTGGGCCGTGCGGGCGCGAGCGGCGGTCGCCGCTCAGGAGCGCGCGGGTTTGGACCTGCTCGCGGTCGCCGTCGCGGACCTCACGGCTCCTCCGGACGCCGCCGCGACCGTCGCAGTCTGGCAGGCGGCCAGCGCCGGCACGCAGCGACCGGTGAAGGCCGTGCTCCCCGGCCCGTTCAGCGGCGCCCTGACCGCGGGCAGCGCCGTGCCGGCCCACCTGAGCGAGTGGACGCGCGCCGTCAACGCCGCGGCGCGCGCGCTGGCCGCAGCCGGTGCACCCTGGATCGAGATCGACGAGCCGGCGCTGGTCGAGCGGAAGGGGGACTGGCCGCTCGCCCGGGAGGCGCTGGTGACAGTGGCCGCCGACGTGACGGCTCCCCTGGCGCTAGCGACCTGGGGCGGCGACGTGCTAGGGCTCGATGGTCTGCTGGGCTTGCCGTTCCAGCTCTTCCACCTCGACTTCGTGGCGGGGCCGCGCAACTGGACGCTGGTGGACACCTTCCCGCGCGGCCCGAGCCTGGGGCTCGGCATCGTCGATGCCCGTAGCACGACGCTGGAGTACGCCGCCTCGCTCGGCAACGTGCTGTGGCGCGCCACCCAGACCATCTCCCCGGCACGGTTGCACGTCCACCCCAATATGCCGCTCGACGCGCTGCCCGCTCCGGTCGCCGAGGCGAAGCTGGCGCTGGTGGCTCAGGTGGTGCACGCGGCCGGCGCGGTATAGCGGTATAGTGGAGGCACGTCCCGCGGGCGGAAGGGAGGGGGCGATGCGAGCTGGCCGCTTGGCCGCCGTGGCGCTGGGCGTTCTGGCGGTTGCCGCCGGCGTGGGGCTGGCTCTGGCCGCCTGCCCACCGGCGCCCGCCGTGGATACCCCGCCGATCGAACGCTTCGATCCCCAACGCATCGGGACCACCGAGCAGCAGGCTTGGGAGGCGTACTACCTCCGCGACTGGCCGCGGCTGTTCGCCCTGCTGTGGGACCTGAGCGGCGACAGCTACGGCCTGTCGCGCTCGCAGGCTCTGCAGGCCACGGCGCTCGCGACCCAGGCGCAGGTGGTGTGGGCCGCGCGCGGCGCCGAGGGCGGCGAGGCGGAGCGGCTGATGCGCGAGTTCTACGCCCTGGTACGCGAGCCGGCGGGCGGCAGCTACGATCCGGCCCGCGCCGCGACGCTGGAGATCCGCTGGTGGACGGTCCATCGGCAGCGCGCCGGCGCTACCGACCCCACGCCCCTGGTCGAGGCGCTGGCCGCGCTGTGGGCCGAGGTGTACCAACTCCCCACGGCGGCGGTGCGCCCGGCGGCACAGCACCGCGCGCGAGCGATGACGCTGTCCGATCGGTGGGTGCGCGAGGGCCGCGCGCGCGACAGCCCCTTGCTGGCCACGATCCGAGAGGAGCTGGTCCGCTGTTACCAGGAGCTGCGCGCGGCGCTGGACGCGCGGCCGCCCGCCAGTCGCGTTCGCCCTGGCCTGGGGGCCACGTCCGGCTGAACGGGATCAGCTCGGCTTGTGCTCGCGGACCTCGCCGCGCAGCACCTGGACCGCGTGCGGGAGGTAGGGGGCGAGGATCTCGACGGTCTCGGCGCAGCCCTTGGGGCTGCCCGGCAGGTTCGCGATCAATGTCTCCCCACGCACGCCGACCACCGCACGGGACAGATAAGCGAACTTGGCGCGCTTGGCGCTTTCGGCGCGCATCAGCTCGGCCAGGCCCGGCACGTCGTAGTCAATGACCTCTTTGGTGGCCTGGGGGGTACGGTCGCGGGGACCGAGGCCCGTGCCCCCCGTGGTGAGGATCACGTCGTAGCGGCCGTCATCGGCCAGGATCTTGAGCGTCTCGGCGATCATCTCCTGCTCATCGGGGATGATCTCGTAGTGCTCGACCACGCCGCCGAAGTGGTGCACGTTATCGCGCACCGCCTGCCCGCTGAGGTCCTCCTCGCGCTCGCCGCGAGCCGCGCTGTCGCTGATGGTCACCACGGCGACGCTGATGCGCCGGCCGCCCTGCTCCATGTGGCCCTCGCGCGGCGCGCTCGCCCTCGGTTGCTCGCCCGCCATCTCCTCCTCCCGCCAGTACTCACCGCTGCGCCCGCCGCGCTTGTGCACGAGCCGTACCGCCTCGATCGTCATCCCCCGATCGACCGCCTTGCACATGTCGTAGATGGTGAGCGCCGCGACGCTCACCGCGGTCAGCGCCTCCATCTCCACCCCGGTGCGGCCGACGATGCGCGCGGTGGCCTCGATCTCCAGCGTGGAGGCCGCCTCGTCCGGCGTGATGTCCACCTCGACCGAGGTGATGGGCAGGGGGTGACAGAGCGGGATGAGATCGCCCGTGCGCTTGGCGGCCATGATGCCCGCCACGCGCGCCACCGCGAGCACATCGCCCTTGGCCACCTCGCCCGAGCGGATCAGGGCCAGGGTGGCGGGCTGCATGCGCACGCGCCCGCGGGCGACCGCCACACGCTCGGTCTCCGGCTTGGCCCCGACATCGACCATCCGCGCGCGGCCCCGCTCGTCGAGGTGGGTGAGCTGCTCCATCGTCGGTCCTCGTTCGTTGCAGCGAGCTGGCGGCCCTCAGGCGCAGCAGTCGTCGCCACCCGCCGCGCCAGGCCTTCCGCCGCCCGCCACCGGCTCCTCGGCAGCGCCGCCGTCGAGCAGCTCGACCGTGACGGTGTCGCCCGGCGCCACGCGCTCGACCTGCTCTGGGATCACGATCAGGCAGTTGGCGCGGACCATGGTGGTCATGATGCCGGCGCCCTCCTGGCCCGCCGGCCGCACACGCCAGGCACCGTCGTGCTGGTGGACGTAGCCGCGCACGAACGCGCGCCGGCCGCCGCGGTTGTCGAGCGCTACCTCGGCGATGGCCTGGAGCGTGGGCTTGTGCAGGGCGCGGCGGCCCTGCATCTTCAGCAGCGCCGGCCGCACGAACTGCTCGAAGGCGACCATCGAGGAGGCGGGGTTGCCGGGTAGGCCGAACATCGGGATGCCGCCGATGCGGCCGAACGCCAGCGGCTTAGCCGGCTTCATGTTCACCCGCCAGAAATCGATATGCCCCAGCTTGTCCAGCACGGCCTTGACCACGTCGTAGTCGCCGACCGAGACCCCCGCCGAGGTGATCAGCATGTCCGTGCTCAGGCCCTCGCGAATGCGCGCCTCGAGCTCTTCCAGCGTGTCGCGCGCCACTCCGAGCGGCACCGGTACTCCGCCGCACCAAGCGACCTGCGCGCTGATACTGTACAGGTTGATGTTGCGGATCTTGCCCGGGGTAAGCGGCTCGTCCACGTCCACCAGCTCGTCGCCGGTGGTGAGCACCGCCACCCGTGGCCGGCGCACCACCCGCACACGCCGGCGGCCGAGCATGGCCAGCATGCCGACCTCGGCGGGCCGCACGAAGGTGCCGGTGGGCAGCACCAGGTCGCCCGCGCGCACGTCCTCCCCAGCCAGGCGCACGTCGCGCCCCGGCCGGGCGGGCGCCAGTACCCGCACGGTGCCCTCGCCCCGCTCGGTGTCCTCGACGCGCACAATGGCGTCGGCGCCGTCGGGCAGCGGGGCGCCGGTCATAATGCGCACTGCCTCGCCGGGCCGTACGGGCACAGCCGGCACCTGCCCCGCGGGCAGGTCGGCGATCACCCGCAGCTCGACGGGGCGCTCGCGACTGGCGCCGGCCGTGTCGGCGGCGATCACTGCGTAACCGTCCATCGCCGAGTTGTGGAACGGCGGGACGTCGATGTCGGCGTAGACGTCCTCGGCGAGCACGCGGCCGAGCGCCTCGGTCAGGAGCACCTCCTCGGCCGGCAGGACCGGGATCTGCGCCAGGATGCGCGCTAGCGCCGCGTCGACGCTCAGGATGCGGTTGTCGGTCAGCATCAGGCCACCCCCGCCGGTAGCTCTTCGGCCAGCGGCCGCAGGTCGAGGCCACTGTAGCCGAGGTAGCGGGCCAGCTCCTCGAGCGAGTACTTGCTCCCCTCGCGCCAGAGGTCGCGCAGGAAGCGGCCGACCCGTGGCAGTCGATACCACTCGGGGTCGTACTCGCGCTGGAGGTAGCGCCGGAGCTGGGCCTCGAAGATCCAGGCGCGGAACTGCTGCGCGCCCACCAGCCCGTCCGCGGTATCCACCAGGAACCGCTCGCGGGCGTGCTCGACCCCCAGCTCGCGGGTAAACAGGTCGGCGTACTGCACGGCCAGCCGATCGTAGTCGTCTCCGCGGTGTAGCTGTAGCTCCCAGAGCACCGCCACCGCGGCGCGGCGCGAGACGTACAGGCGCTCCAGGTGCGCGATGCGCACGGCGTCGGCCGGGGCCTCGAGCTCCAGGTAGCGCGCGAGCCAGGCCGGCTCGCGCAGCAGGGCAGTCCACAGCAGGCCGTAGCTCTCCAGCAGCCCGTCGTCGACCACCCAGCGATAAGCGAACGGCTGCGTGCGGTCGCGGTTGGCGAAGTACTCGGCCTGGCCGGCCAGGTGGAACAGCGCCAGGTAGTCGAGCCGCCCGCCGCGCGGCTGCAGCACCATGCGCACGTCGTGCGGCACGTCGAGGGCCGCGCAGAATGGGCGCGGGCTCTTGAGCGGCCGGGGCTCGATGTCCACCGCGATGGCGCTCTGAGCCTCCAGATCGAGGCCCAACTCGCGCGCCGCGCGGTACAGCACGGGCAGCAGGGTCCGCGAGCGGAACGCCGGGTCGAACTGACGGCCGCGCAGCAGCCACACCAAGTCGCACAGCCAGGCGTCGGCGCGGGCCATGCCGATGGTCGTCAGCAGGTCGTCGAGCGCCTCGAAGTACGGGCGCGCCGACAGCTCGAGGTAGCGCTGGGCCGCCTGGGCGAGGTCGGCAAGCTGGAGTCCGCGCGTCGCATCGAACAGCGCGAGGTAGTCGGCGCCGAGCTTGCTGGCGCTCTCCACCTGTATGCGGTGGCGCTCCTGATACAGTGAATTGAGGTCCGCGACGGCGCGGTGATGCGCCGCGGCCAGTTCGTGGCGCCGCCGCGCGTCGGGCTCGTTGGCCAGCAGCACGGGCACCTGCCGCAGCGGCACCGGCTGGTCGTCCCAGGGCACGGTGGCCGCCGCCTCGCGCGCCGCCACCTGTTCGGTCAGGGCCGCCGTGCGCTCGGCGAAGAAGCCGCTGGCCACGAAGTCCTGGAGCAGCTGCTTCTGGCGCGGCGGTAGGTCGGCGTCGAGCAGCTCGCCGTAGGTGTCGTCGCGGAACAGGTGGCCGAAGTCCTGGAACAGCGCGACGAGCGCCGGCACCGCCTGCAACCCGGCGCCGGCGGCGTAGCACTGATACGCAACCGCGCGGCAGTACGCCTCGGCGTCGCGCTCGAAACGGGGCAGATCGAGCACGTGCTACTCCTGGCTGGGCTTGCAGGATTATAGCATCGCCCGCGAGGCCGCCCTGCCGCTCAGCCGTGCAGCCAGCAGCAACGCCAGACGGGGAGCAACAGGAGGAGCCATGACGGACCCTGTCGATCTCTGCATCATCGGCGCGGGGCCAGGCGGCTATGTGGCCGCGATCCGCGCGGCACAGCTCGGGATGCGGGTGGCGATCGTCGAGCGCGAGCATCTGGGCGGTGTCTGCCTCAATCGCGGCTGCATTCCCACCAAGGCGATGCTGCGCGTGGCCGACGTGTACGCCACGTTGCAGCGCGGGGCCGAGTTCGGCATCCTCGCGGACAACGTGCGCCTGGACTACGGCCGCGCGCTGCGCTTCCGCGACCGGGTGGTGGACGCCTTGCGCAACGGCGTGGCGGGGCTGCTGCGCAGCCAGGGCGTCCAAGTGCTTACCGGCCACGGCCGCCTGGCCGGAGCGCGCACCGTGGTGGTGCAGCGCATCGGGGGCGAGGAGCGTAGCGAGGCCCGGCGCATCCTCCTGGCCACCGGCTCGCGCCCGGCCACCCCGCCCATCCCTGGGGCCGACGACCCGGCCTTGGTGCTCACCAGCGACTCGGCGCTCGAGCTGACCGCCGTGCCGAAGAGCCTGGTGGTGATCGGCGGTGGCGCCGTGGGCCTGGAATGGGCTGTCATGTTCCATGCTTTCGGCACGGCCGTGACCGTGCTGGAGATGATGCCCACCTTGCTGCCCACCGAGGATGCGGAGATCGGGCAGCAGCTCGCCCGCATCCTCGGGAAGCGCGGCCTGGGCATCCACACTGGTGCCAAAGTGCTGGCGATCGAGGCGGGGCCCGAGGGCGGAGCACTGGTGCGCTACCAGACAAGCGACAGCGCGGAGGCCACCGTGCGGGGCGAACGGGTGCTCCTGGCCGTGGGGCGGGCGCCGCTGACGACCGACCTGGGCCTCGAGACGGCGGGCGTGCGGACCGAGCGGGGCTGGGTGCCGGTCGACGAGCGGCTGCAAACCAACGTGGAGGGGATCTACGCCATCGGCGACATCACGCGCCACCAGCTGCTGGCCCACGTCGCCTCGCACCAGGGGGTGGTGGCCGTCGAACAAATGGCGGGCCACCAGCGGCGGCTGGACTACACCCAGGTGCCGAGCTGCGTGTTCACGCATCCCGAGGTGGCCTCGGTGGGCCTGACCGAGGCGGCGGCGCGGGAGCGGGGCTACGACGTGCAGGTGGGGCGCTTCCCGCTCGCGGCGCTCGGGCGCGCGCAGACCTATGGCGACACGGACGGCTTCGTCAAGGTGGTCACTGAGGCGAGGTACGGCGAGATCCTCGGGGTGCACATCATCGGGCCGGTCGCCAGTGACATGATCGCCGAGGCCACTCTGGCCCTCCATCTGGAGGCCACCGTCGATGACCTGGTAGACACCATCCACGCCCACCCGACCTGGCCGGAGGCGCTGCCCGAGGCGGCGCTGGCCAGCCGCGGCCTGGCACTGCACTTGCTTAAGCCCCGGGAGCGCCGGGCGCCGGCCGGCACATGAGCGCGGTGTGCCAGTGGGCCTGGCTGGGGCGCGTCGAGTACGGCGCGGCGCTCGCCCTCCAGCACGCGCTGCTCGCCGCCCGTGCCGAGGGCCGCATCCCGGACACGTTGCTGCTGCTCGAGCACCCGCCGGTGATCACGCTGGGCCGGCGGGCGGCGTTGGCCGACGTGCGCGCCACTCCGGCCGCGCTGGCCGCGCGGGGCATCGCCGTCCAATTTACGAACCGGGGCGGGCTGGTGACGTATCATGGACCTGGACAGCTGGTCGGTTACCCGATCGCGGCCCTGCGCCCTCTAACGGGCGGCGACGTGGTACGGTACGTCACCGGCCTGGAAGAGGTCATGTGCCGCCTGCTGACGGCGCTGGGCGTGGCTGCCCAGCGCGACGCGCAGCACCATGGCGTGTGGGTCGGCGCGGAGAAGATCGGCGCGGTGGGCGTGGCGGTGTCCCGCGGCGTGACGATGCACGGCTTCGCCCTGAACTTGCAGCCCGCTCTCGACCACTTCACGCTCATCGTGCCGTGTGGCTTGCCGGGCCGAGGCGTGACCTCGGTCGCGCGCCTGACGGGGCGCACCATACCGCTCCCGGAGGCCGCCGCCACGGCCGCGCGCTTATTCGGGGCCGTGTTCGACCGAGCGATGGCGGCAGTGCCGGCCGCCGTGCTGTGGTCTACGGTCGAGGCCGAGGATGTGCATGTACGCACAATACGAGAGCCGGCGGGAGGCGCTGAGCTCTAGCCAGACAACAGGGAGCTGGGAGGGATGGACATGCGGTGGTTAGTGGGGCTGCTCGTGTGGGGCCTTGTGGCGAGCGCCACGGTGCCGGTGGTCCTGGGGCAGGCGACCGATACGGTCGACAGCGGGGTCACGCTTCCCAGCGCCGCCTCGGTCGCGACAGCCGAAGAGCCGGCGGCCACCGATTCGGGCGCCGACCAGTGGGTGGCCACCCATCGGCCCACGGAGCTGTGGTCCGATCCAGACGGGGGTGTGAGCTTCGGACCGATCCGCCGGGGCACCTATCTCCAGCTCACGGGCCTGGCGCAGGAGGAGCGGCTGTACGTCTTCAACCCGCGCACGAACAACTACGCCTGGGTCGATGCCGCCGCGGTCGGGCCGGTGCCCGCACCGTCGCCCGAGGAGCTCCGTGGGCCGCAGGTGGTGGAGGTGATCAACAAGCCGGGACGCACCCTCCGCGGCTACAACCTCCGCAGTTGGCCGTCCGAAGCACCTGAGACCCTGATCCGGCCCCTCGACCACAACGTGCCCGTCACGGTGTACGAGTCCGTCATGGGCGATGATGGGGAGATCTGGTACCGGGTGGGCGATGACGAGTACATCCATCACGGCGGAGTCCGGCTTCCCCGCCCGCCGGTACAGACCTTCCCGGGGCGCTGGATCGATGCGGACCTGCAGGAACCGGCGCTGCTGACCGCGTACGAGGGCGATCAGGTGGTATATACGGCGCTGGCGATCAAGGGCACGGCCGTCTCGCCCACGCCCCTGGGGGTCCATCGTATCCAACGGCGCGTATACAACGAGACGATGGACAGCTCGACTATCGGCATTCCGCGCAACGGCCCGGGTGGCTACTATCTGCGAAATGTGCTATACACGCAATACTTCCACGGCAGCGGGGCGGCCATCCACTACAACTACTGGCGTGGAGAGTTCGGGTACGCCGGGAGCCACGGGTGTCTGGGGCTGAACCTCGACGACTCCCTCTGGTTCTGGAACTGGGCTAACATCGGGACGATCGTGTACATCCGCCAGTAGTGGCCCGCCCGGACAACCGGTGCCGCGCGATACGGGCCGTGTAGGCCTTGCCCGGGTCTGGTCGGCAGGGGCACGACTCGGGCACGGGCGTGGGGCCGAGGCACGGTGCGTAGCGCGGGGCGGCTGGTCGGCTTCGTCCCAGGGTGCTAGGCGAACGTGCTGAAGCGACTGCGCGACGTCCACGGAACACGCCTTCGCAGCCCACGACAGTCCGTGGCTGTTTGGGCAGCAAGTAGCGCCCGGCAGGTGCTTGCAGGCCGCGCGCTGACAACTTGGCGACGCCGGACGGATTGCCCGTGCCCGGTCGGTTCGCCACAAGGAGAACGATGAGCATGGCGGACACCGAGGACGCCCGGCTGCCGCATGTTGATTCTGTCCCAGCCTCACCTCGCCGCCGGCGCTCCCGAGCGGTCGCGAGCAGCGAGCCAGCCGAGGCGATAGAGGCGTCCGCAACCGCGCCGTCCCGCCGGCGGCGTACCCCTCGCGCCGGCCCCCGAGCCACAGCGGATGCCACGGCGATGGTGGAGTCGGCGCCAGCCGCGCCGCCCGCGGCGGCCACCGACGTGGCCGCGTCGGCGCTCGGCGCTCCAGAGGCGGATGGCCCGACCGCAGGCACCGATGCCGCGGGCGCGCCGGCCGCTGGCCCGTCCCGCGCGGCTCGGCCGCGATCGCGTGTGCCGCGAGCGGCTGAGGCGCCACCATCACCGCGGCGCGGCCGGAAGTCGGCGGGCGAGGCTGCGGCGTTGGCCGTCGAGGCGGCCGCGCCCCCCCGGGGGGCACCTGACAGTGCGGGCGAGGAGGACGCGACAGTGGCCGAGCCAGTCGCGTCCCCACCCGCGCGATCGCGACGCGGCCGGCGGGTCACTCGAACGGGCAGCGGCAACGGTGCGGTCGCGGTGCCGCCAGCGATGGAGGCCTCAGCCCCTAGCCAGGCGGCAGCACCGCCTCCCGAGGAGGGCGCCACTACCGCCGCACGCCCGCTGGCCGCTCCGGAGCCGGTCGCGGTGCCGGAGCCCACCGACCGCCCGGCCGAGGAGGCGAAGCCGGCGGCCACCGCGTCGGGAGTGGATGAGGCGCCCCGTCGGCTGGTGCGCAGCGCGCGTCCGCAGCGGCGCTCCGCGCCCATGCCTGCTGCGCCGCGCCTCGACGAACTGGACGAGCCCGAGGCGCACGAGGTCGTGGAGCGGGGACGAGGCCAGGCGACCGGCCGCCGCCGCGGTCCCACGGCCGATCCGAACGCGCTCGCGGAGCCTCGCACGAGCCGCTCCTCCGGCCGTCGGCTGCCCGCGGAGCCCGAGCGCCGGCGGGGGCCGATCGTCGACCCGCGCCGCCGGCCGAGTCCCGACGAGCAGGCGGCGCGCTCGGCCCGACCCAGTCGGCGCTATCCATCGCTCGGCACCATCCGCGAGCTCAAGCCGAACGGTTACGGCTTCCTCGAGGACAGCGCGGGACGGCGCCGCTTCTTCCATCGTTCGGAAGTGGTGGGCATCCGCTTCGACCAGCTACGCACCGGCCAGAAGGTGCAGTTCGACCCCAGCGAAGATGTGCGCGGGCTGCGCGCGCTCCAGGTGCGTCCAGCCCCGGCTCCGCGCCCGGCCACCCGGGGCCGGGGCGGAGAGCGGCGTGGGGCGCGGCTGGACTACGAGGGCTGGTCGAGCCGGCCACGCCGCCTACCGGATGAGGGGCAATCCTCGCGAGCGCCGTGGCGGTCGTCGCTGAGCCCCTTCCGCGGCGAGCCGCCCAGCGGGCCACCACGGCGCAAGCGGTAGCGGCGGGGCCGCCAGCTCAGAGCTGGACCGAATGCTGGAAGCCCACGGTCCGGTGCGTGCCGTCGCAAAACGGCTTCTTGCTCGATTGCCCACAACGGCACAGGGCGAAGGTCTCCGGCGCAGGGATCTCTTTGCCCTCGTGGTTGACCAGCTTCACCCCTTTGATCAGGTACGGACCATCGGCCCGAACGGTGATCACTGCCTCGTCGGCCATCGCTCCTCCCTCTCCGAGCGGCCAGCAGTACTGGCCGGTAACGTCACCGCGCCGGGTGATCGTTACGCGAGTATAGCAACCCGCTCGGCTCGCTGAAGATGCCGCCGTACCCCCGCGCCCGCGGCGCGCCCGAGGCTGCTATCCCGTCGTGGTCAGCGCGGCACCGCAGCGCGTGCAGAAGCGCGCCTCGGGCGCCGCCGGCGCGCGGCAGTTGGGGCAGGCCGCGGCAGGAGCAACCGCGGCAGAGGGCAGCGCCGAGGCGGTCGCTGCGGGCGGATGCTCCTCGGGGCTCGTCTCCACGGCGCGCTTGAACTCCCGAAGCCCTCTGCCCAGCGCACTGCCCAGCTCTGGCAGCTTGCCCGGGCCGAAGACGATCAGCACGATCACCAGGATGAGGAGGAGATGCGCTGGCTGAAACAGGCCCGACCCCATCGTGCCACCTCCGTGCCGCCTCACTATGGCCTACTGTCCCTCAGGGTAACGAACGAGTACCACCCCGTGCACCGCATCGCCATCCCGTAATAGTGTATCGCCGCTCCGTCGGCGTCGCGCTGGTGGGCGCTGCTGTCACGCTGTTCGAACAGGTGTGCGGCTGACGTATGATGGTGGCAGACGGGGGTGAGGAAAGGCGGCTATGGCCATCGAACCGATGACGACGGGCGCTCGGGGCGCGGTTGCAGAGCCCCTGGAGGCGCAGATCCAGCAGTTCGCGGAGGACGTGATGCGTGGCTACCAGGGGACGCCGCCGCGCCGCGCCAAGTACCTCCGCGATGCGCTGCACGGGTCGATCGTCGTCGAGCCGCACGAGGTGCCGTTCGTCGACGCGCCGCTGTTCCAGCGCCTGCGCGGCATCTACCAAACCGGGCCGGTGTTCCTCACCTACCCGTCGGCGCGGCACTCGCGCTTCGAGCATGGGGTGGGCGTGATGCACCTCGCCGGCCGGATGGTGCGGCGGCTGGCGGAGCTGGACCCCAGCCTGCCCGACGCGCACTGCCGCGCCGTGCGCCTGGCCGCGCTGCTGCACGATATCGGGCATGGAATCTTCTCGCACTCCAGCGAGAAGGTGATCACCGCCACCCCGCTGCTGGCCGGGCAGCTCGATCCGGCGCTGCCGGGCCAGCAGCCGCACGAGAAGATGGGCGCGCTGCTGCTGCGGAGCGCGCCGATGCGGCGCCTGTTCGAGCAGGCCGACGTCGACGCCGATATCGTGGTCGCGCTGGTCACCCACGACCTCGCCACCCTGCGCGCGCGCCGCTTCCCGCTGTACCTGGCGGGCGTGATCAGCGGGCCGATCGACGCCGACAAGCTGGACTACTTCGCCCGCGACTCGCTGTTCTCGGGCGTTCCGGCCATCCTGGACTACGACCGCCTGCTGCAGAGCCTGATGATCGGCGAGCACGGCATCCAGCTCTCGATGGCCGGCGCGGCCGAGTTGGAGAAGCTGCTGTTCAACCGCATCACCATGTACCACGCGTTGTACAACCACCATAAGGTGCAGACCGCCGACTGCATGATCCAGGCGGTAATCGAGGCGATCGTTGGCCCGGCGTTCGGGGCGCCGCCCGCCGCGAGCGGCTTGCTCGTCGCGACCCTCGACGGCCCGACGCCCGGGCAGGCCCGCCCGATCGATTTCCATCGGGTAGTAGACTTCCTGCGGCTGGCCGACGAGGCGCTGCTGCACGCGCCGGCCGCCGATCCCTACGTGGCGGACGTACTGCACCGCCTCCGTACCCGGCGCCTCCTGCAGCGGGCGTTCGTGCTCCAGCGCGATACCGTGGCCAATCTGGACGACGACACGTACCTCGACTACGCCGACGCGGTGCGGCGCCACGCTGAGCTGATCCGCCAGCGCATCTTCGAGCACGTGCGACGCCAGGTGCCCAGCCTGCAGCCGGGCGACCTGTGGGTCCGACCGGCCGTGGTGCCGCGGGTCACGGACCATCACGTGATCGCGACCTCGCCGGGCGAGCCGACCCGCCACCCGACGATCTTTTCGGGCTGGCTGCCGGACGTCACCGACCGACGCGTGACCAACCCGGTCCAGCGCAATTACCTGCTGTACAAGGCGCCGATCTATGTGCTCGCGCCACCCGAGCACCTGGCCACGGTGGAGCGCGCCGCGCACCGGGTGCTCCGCGACCTGTTCGACAGCCTGCTGCCCAGCGTGCGCTTCCTGCCGCGCCATGGCTGAGCCGCCATGCTGACCTACACCCTCACCGAGTACGCCGTGCTGGCCGGCCTGGCCCAGGGCGAGACGCTCCGCCAGGTGGGCGCCCGGCTCGGCCTCACGCAGCCGGGGGTCACCAAGCTGCTGCGCGCGGCGGAGCGCAAGGCCCGGGCGCCGCTGGTCCAGCGCCGGGGGCGCCGGCTACAGCTCACCGCCGCCGGGGCGCAGCTCGCGCGGCTCGGCGAGCCGGTGCTGCTAGCCGCCGCGCGTGCCGAGGCCGGATTGGAGTCCTTCCGGGCCGGCCTCAGCGGGCGCGTGGCGCTGGCCGCGACGAGCACCCCCGGCAACTACCTGGTGCCGGCAGTGCTCGGCCGGTTCCTCCAGGAGTTTCCGGACGCAGAGGTCACGCTGGCGGTCACGCCGCTGGACCGCGTGTGGGAGCTGCTGGCCCGCGGCGCGGCCGACCTGGCCCTGGTGGGGGCCGAGCGCGCGCCCGCTCCCTTCCGCTACACGCCACTGTACGCCGAGCGCATCGTCCTGGTCGTCGGGCCCGCGCATCGGCTGGCAGCCGCCGAGGCGGTCAGCTGGGAGGAGCTGGCGCGCGAGCCGCTGGTCACAAGCCAGAGCGAGACGACCTGGCCCGAGATGCTGCGGCGGCTGGGCGCGGGCGACTTCGCGCCGCGTCAGCACCGCGAACTGCGCGCGGTGGAGGGGCTGAAGCGGCTGGTGGAGACGGGCTATGGCGTCGGGTTGGCCTTCTACCGAGCCGTGGAGCGCGAGCTGCGGCTAGGTCTGCTGTGCGAGCTGGTGGTGCCGGGTGCCAGGGCGACGGTGCCGTTCGGCCTCGTGCAGGCAGCGGAACGGACGCCCGCCCCGCTGGTCGAGCGGCTGGTGGTCGCGCTACGCGCGGCGGCCATGACAGATAACGCGCGTTATCGGTGAGGTCACCGGGCGCGCCATTGTGCGCGCAGTCGCTACGGTGCTACCCTGCGCTTGAGAACTGCCCCCAACCTGCGCCCAGCGAGGCCGGAACGGGGATCGACGCCGCGAGCGTGTTGCGGGAGGGCCGAATGGCGACGCAGCCCAAGTTCTTGACCGATCCGTATCTCGAATGGGTGGCTCGCGAGGGGCTGCCGGTCGTGGAGGACTTCGGGGTCGACCTGCTCCAGGTCGAGACCAAGCCCTGGGCGCGTATGGGCGCCAACGGGGCGTTCGTGCACGTCAAGGGGCGCGGCGACTACCTCAACGTCTACGTCTGCGAGATCCCGGGCGGTGGCGCCACCGAGCCGCAGCAGCACCTGTTCGAAGAGGTGATCTACGTCCTCGATGGCCGCGGCAGCACGGCGATCGAGACGCCCGACGGCCGGCGACACTCCTTCGAGTGGGGCACCGGCAGCTTGATCGCTATCCCGCTGAACGTGCGCTACCGGCACTTCAACGCCCAGGGCCGCGCCCCCGCGCGCTTCGCCAGCGTGACCAACCTGCCGCTGGTGCTGAACGCATTCCACAACGAGCGCTTCGTGTTCGAGAACCCGTGGCAGTTCCACGAGCGGCTGGGCGACGAGCGCTACTTCCGTGGCGAAGGCGAGTTCATCCCCATGCGGCCGGGGCGCCACATGTGGGAGACGAACTTCGTGCCCGACCTGCGCACGTTCAAGCTGCACGAGTGGAAGGAGCGCGGCGCCGGCGGCTCGAACATCATGTTCATCCTCGCTGACGGCACGATGCATGCGCATATGAGCGAGATGCCCGTCGGCACCTACAAGAAGGCCCACCGCCACGAGGCCGACTTCCACATTTTCCCCGTGACGGGGCAGGGCTACAGCCTGTTCTGGAGCGAGGGCGACACGGAGTACCATCGCTTCGATTGGCGCCACGGCTGCGTGTACGCGCCACCGGATATGATCTTCCATCAGCACTTCAACACCAGTCCGTATCCGTCGCGCTACCTCGCCGTGGCGTTCGGCAACCTGCGCTACCCGTTCACGGCCAGCAAGCGCGCCACGTTCACGGGCATGGACGTGAGTGTGAAGAGCGGCGGCCGTCAGATCGAGTACGAGGACGAGGACCCGCGCATCCGGCAGCTGTTCGAGGCCGAGCTGGCCAAGATGGGGGTCGAGTGCCGCATGCCGCCGGTCGCCACGCGGGTGTGAGCCGTGTGTGATCACGATCTGAGCGACCTGCGCTTTCCCGACCATCACGGCGACGACCACGCGCACGACGAGCACGGCAACCACATCGACGACGCCATCTGGGGCAGCGACAACGTCGAGCTGATCACCGTCGGCATCGACATCGGGTCGAGCACCTCGCACCTGATGTTCTCGCGCATCCGGCTGGCGCGGCTGAGCACGCTGCTGTCCAGCCGCTTCGTGGTCGTCGAGCGCACCACGCTGTACCGCTCGCCGATCTTGCTCACGCCGTACCGTGCCGACAATCGCATCGACGCCGAGCGGCTGGCGGCGTTTATCGCCGAGGCGTATGCGGAAGCGGGGCTGACCCACGATGCGGTCGATAGCGGCGCAGTGATCCTGACCGGCGAGGCGCTGAAGCGCGCCAACGCGCGGGCCATCGCCGAGCTGTTCGCCGAGCAGGCTGGCCGCTTCGTGTGTGCCTCGGCGGGCCACAACCTGGAGGCCATCCTGGCCGCCCATGGCTCGGGTGCGGTGGCCCTGTCGCGACAGGGCGGCATCGTGCTGAACGTCGATGTGGGCGGCGGCACTAGCAAGCTGGCCATCTGCCGCCAGGGGCAGGTGCTCGACACCGCCGCGATCGGCGTCGGCGGGCGCCTGGTGGCGCTCGATGGCGCAGGCCGCGTGGTGCGCCTGGAGGCTGAGGCGCGCACGGCCGCCGAGCTGCTGGGCATACCCGTGGTGCTGGGCGCCCCGCTGGCACCGGCCGAGCGCGACCGGCTCGCCGAGGCGCTGGCGGCCGCGCTGGTAGCACTGGTGCGCGGCGAGCAGGCCCCCGACGCCCCGGCGCTCGCCGGGCGCCTGGCCCACGGGCTGCTGCTCACGCCGCCGCTCGCCTACCGCGGGCCGATCGACACCATCGTCTTCTCGGGCGGGGTCGCCGAGTATCTCTACGGGGAGCCGCCGGACGAGTTCGGCGATCTGGCGCGCCCGCTGGCTACCGCACTGCGCCGCGCCCAGGCGGCGGGCGAGTTGCCGGCGCCGGTGGCCGCCCCGGCGGAGCGCATCCGCGCTACGGTGATCGGCGCCTCGCAGTTCACCGTGCAGCTCAGCGGCAACACGGTGACGATCACCAATCCGGACATCCTCCCGCTGCACAACTTGCCGGTGCTGCGCCCAGTGCTGGGCGAGAGCCCATCGGCGGACACGGTGGCTGCCGCGCTGCGGCGCAGCTTGCAGCGTGCCGACATCGAGGAGGGGACCGTGCCGGTGGCGGTGGCGCTGGCCTGGGACGGTCTACCGTACTACCACGTCCTGCGCGCGCTGGCCGAGGGGATCGTGGCCGCGCTGCCGCGCACGCTGGGGAGCGGGGTGCCGTTGACGGTCGTGTTCGACGGCGACGTGGGCCGCACGGTGGGCGGCATCCTGCGCGAGGAGCTGGGGGTGGCCAATGACCTCATCTGCATCGACGGCGTGCGGCTGAGCGAGCTGGACTACATCGACATCGGCCGCGTGGTCGAGCCGGCGAACGTCGTGCCGGTGGTGGTGAAGTCGCTGCTGTTCCCCGAGCCGAGCTTGCGCCAGCAGGGCGAGCTGCTCGAGGTATAGGCCGCCCCAGTTGCGGGCGGCCTATACCCTCGGGATTCCCCTCATTGCTGAGACGCCCACCTGTAAACCCTGGCCTTGGGAGTTCCTACACCTCAGCCCCGAAATTTGTGTTCCTGGCGGCGCGCCAGGTAGCATGCCCTGTTCCCGCGAGCAGGACAGCCCAGCAGAAAGGGGCAGGACCATGGCGACGGTGGCCGAGGTGGCTCCCGCGATCTACCGGGTGAATCATGTCGTCCCAGATGTGCCGGTCACGTTCAGCTTCTTCGTCATCGCCGACGATCAGCCCGCGCTGGTGCAGACAGGCTTCGGGCGCTGCTTCGACGAGAGCCTGGAGGCCGTGCGGCGGGTGATCGACCCGGCGCGGCTCCGCTATATCGTGGTGCCGCACTTCGAAGGCGATGAGTGCGGGGCGCTGAATCGCTTTCTGGCGCTGGCGCCCCACGCCCAGGCCGTGTGCAGCCCCATCGGGGCCTTCACCAACCTGGCGGATTTCGCGCTGCGGGAGCCGCTGGCCGTGGATGAGACGAGCGTGCTCGACCTGGGCCAGCATCGGCTGCGCTTCCTGCTCACGCCGTATGTCCACCAGTGGGACAGCCTGCTGGCGTTCGACGAGACGACCGGCACGCTGTTCAGCTCGGACCTGTTCATCCAGCCGGGGCCGCAGCCGCCGACGACCGATCGCGACCTGACGGAGGAGATGCTGCTGGTGTACCGCACCATCGGGATCTTTCCCTCGCGAGCGCACTTGAACGCGGCCCTGGACAAGATCGAGGCGCTGGCGCCGCGCACGCTGGCCTGCCACCACGGCAGCGTGGTCAGCGGGCAGATTCCGGCCTATCTCCGCGCGCTGCGGGAGCACGACGTCACGGGCCTCACCGCCTGGAACCCCATGCGGGGAGCCTAGCGGGGTGCCTATTGAGTCGCGGGCGCAGCCTGTGCGATAAGGTGAGCAGGGCGCCTGGCGGTGCCCCCACCTGGCAGCACGCGGGAGAGGGACGGAATGGTCCGCAACGCTGGCCCGGCGACAGTCCGGCCCGATCTGGACGAGGAGGTCATCGCGCGGCTGCGCGCCCTGCCGCCGTTCAAGGTGGTGGTGCTCGACTGTCAGTGCCACACCTTCGATGATGTCGAGGTGGCGCTCTGCCGCGTCATCCCTGGCATGACGCGGCCCAAGGCGCACCAGCACGCCTGGGAGATCCACACTACCGGCGCGTCGGTAGTGGCGCGCGCGCCCAAGGAGCGCGCCGAGCTGTACGAGGCGCAACTCAAGGCGCGCGGGCTGCGTGTGACCATCGAGCCCGACTGAGTGCCTCGGCGCGCCGGTGTTGCAGGAGCGACTCCGGCGCGCCGAGCGGGCGCCGCGGCCCTACACCCATTGACAGGCTGGTTGAGCCGCCCTAGAGGGCGGGCTCACCGCGTGGTGGCGATCGGCCTAACCCTTCCGAGCGTTGCTCTAGGCTTTCGGCTCGCGCAGGTGGACGTCCCGCTGCGCCAGCAGGCTGGGGTCCGTGTAGCCCATGAGGTCGGGCTGGCCGCGGCCGATCATCACCTGGAAGTACACGGGCTCCAGGCTCTCGTTCTGGTAGCCGTGAATCACCCCGGCGGGGCAGGACACGCAATCCCAGGGGCCCAGCTTGACGTTCACCCGCCGGCCCGTCTCGTCCTCGAAGAACACGGTCAGGTAGCCCTTGAGGACGAAGAACACCTCCTCGGCCTCGTGGGTGTGGGGCGCGTTGCCCTGGCCAGGCTCTACGTACATGATGCTCAGGGTGAACGCGTTGGCCGGGATGGCGTTGGGGTCGTCGTGCTTGCCCGAACCGCCGCCGCCGATGAAGCGGTGCTGCGCCCGCCGGTAGCCCTCGACGCGGGCGTCGGCGAAGGCGTCCCAGTCGGCCTTGCGGTCCAGGAACCGCGCGGTGTAGCGGGCGGCGATCTCCTCCAGCGACATCCCGATCGTGCGGGGATCACGGGGGTGAACAGTCTGCGCCATGGCGCTACCTCTCCGCTCGTGCGTGTTCGTGTTCTGCCCGCATGATACGCCTGGCCGCGAGCGCGGGGCCACGCTCAGTAGGCCAGCGCGTGGAGCGCGCGGGCGAGCACCCGCAGCCCGGGTACGATCTGCTCGACCGGGGTGAACTCCTCAGGACAATGGCTGCGGCCGTCGCGGCTCGGCACGAACAGCAGGGCGGTCGGCACGTGGGGCGCGAGGATCTGGCTGTCGTGGCCCGCCCCGCTCGGCAGTGCCAGCCAGCGCAGGCCCTCGGCGTCGGCCGCCGCGGCGAGCACCTGGCGGATGGCGGGCGCCATGGGGGTCGGCTCGTGGTCCGCCAACTGCTCGACCTGGAGGCCCAGCCCGCGCCGGGCCGCCACCTCCTGCAGGATACCCTCGATCTCGGCGACGAGCGCGCGCCGCCGCGCCGGGTCGGGGTGCCGCGTGTCGACGGTGAACTGGGCGGCGCGCGGTACGATGTTGATCGCGCCAGGCTGGGCCGCGATCATGCCCGCCGTGGCCACCGCCGGCCGTCCCATGGCGGCCGCCGCCTTGGTCAGGCGGGCGATCATCTCCGCGGCCCCCGCCAGCGCATCGCGGCGCAGGTCCATCGGCGTCGTGCCCGCGTGGTCCTGGCGGCCGGTGACGTGCACGCGCAGGTGCCGCAGGCCGGTGATCGTCTCCACCACGCCGAGGTGGTAGCCGCCCTCCTCCAGCAGCCGGCCTTGCTCGATGTGCAGCTCGACGAACGCGTCGAGGTCGTCGCGCCGGGCGCTGGGGATCGCCGCCGGGTCGAGGCCCTGCGCCCGCATCGCCTCGGCCAGGGTCACGCCATCGGCGTCCCGGATCCGGTCGGGCTCCTCGGGCCGGATCTGGCCGGTGACGGCCCGCGAGCCCCAGAAGTTGGCCGGGAAGCGGCTGCCCTCCTCCTCGCAGATGACGTACACCTCGAGGGTCTTCCGCGGCGGCCCACACGCCTCGCCCAGCGCGCTGATGGCCAGCATGGCGGCGATGGCGCCCAGCGCGCCATCGTACTTGCCGCCCTGCCTCACCGTGTCGACGTGCGAGCCGCTGAGCACCACGCGCGCCGACTCGGTGCCGGCCAGGCGGCCGAACAGGTTGCCCACCGCGTCGCGACGCGTGGTGAGGCCCAGCTCGCGCAGCCAGGTTTCCATACGGTCCATCGCCGCCGCCCAGGCGGGCGTGTACAGCCCGCGGTACAGCCCGCCCTCGGGATGCACGCCGATGGCGCCCAGGTCGTCGATGTACCGTTGCACGCGCGCCGGATCGAAGCGCACGGCGCAGTCAGTGGGCGGGGTCGGCGTCGGCATGGCTAGCGCACGGCCGACGGCTGGCGAACGCCGCCGTGCTGGCGCACAAACGCCACGATGCGGCGGCAGCCCTCCTCGATGTCGGCTTGGTCGGCGGCCAGCGAGATGCGCAGCAGGCCGGCGCCCTGGGCGCCGAAGGTCGTGCCGGGGGCGGTGGCCACGTGCTGCTCTTCCAGGAGCTGGCGCGCCACGGCGTCGGAGTCGGTGCCCACCGCCGAGACGTCGACCAGCATGTAGAACGCGCCGCGCGGCATTGAGGCCATGAGCCCCGCGGGCCCTAGGATCGCGGCGGCGGCGTCGCGGCGCGCCTGGTATGCCGCGCGCATGGTGGCCACGGCGTCCTGGGGGCCGGCTAGCGCCGCCTCGCCGCCCTTCTGGATGAAGGTGCCCGCGCAGGAGACGAACGGCTCGGCTAGCTTGATCATTGTGGTGGCGACCTCAGGGCTCGCCCACGTGTAGCCCAGCCGCCAGCCGGTCATGGCGTACGTCTTGGAGAACGCGTACACGCCGATGACTCGGCCGTCGCGGTCGAAACGGCCCGCTGGCACATGCTCGCCCTCGAACACGATCTCCTCGTACACCTCGTCCGAGATCAGGTACAGGTCGTGCTCGGCGGCGAACGCCACCAGCGCCTCGACCGTCTCGGGCGCGAACACGGCGCCGGTGGGGTTGGAGGGCGAGTTGATCAGCAGCGCCTTGGTGCGCGGGGTGACCAACGCGCGCAGGGCCGCGAGGTCGGGCTCGAAGCCGCGCTCCCGCGCCAGCGGGTAGGGCACCGGCACGCCGCCAGCGGCCTTGATGGCGCCGTCGTAGTTCGGCCAGCCGGGATCAGGGATCAACACCTCCTCGCCCGGATCGACCGTCGCAAACAGCGCGGTGGCGATCCCAAACGCCGCGCCCGGGGTGACCAGGATCTGCTCCGCGGTGGCCGGCAGCCCGTTGCGCTCGCGTAGCTTGCGGGCTAGCGCCTCGCGGGTGGTACGCAGCCCCGGGGTGGGCGAGTAGCGCGTCGCGCCCTTGCGGGCCGCGTCGAAGGCGGCGTCGATGATGTGCGTGGGGGTGGTGAAATCGGGGTCGCCGATCTCCAGGTGGATGCAGTCCGGCAGTTGCAGCGCCAGCTCCATCAGCGTGCGGATTCCCGAGCGCCGCATGGTACTGGCGCGCTGGGCGAGCGGTTTCATCGAGGTTCCCCTCCTGGGCGGGCCCCGGGTGCTAGGCCCGCGCGGTCTCGGCCGGCGTGGGCGGTGCTGGCTTCATGGTACACGGCGCGCGCGCCATCGGGCACGGGCCGGACTCGCGGCTACGGGTACGCCTCCAGGTCGAACAACACCGCCCGGCCCGCCTGGCCCGGCGGCTCGGGGGGCGCTGGGCCCACGTACTCCCAGGCGCTGGGCCAGAAGCGATGCGCCTTCAGGAACGCGGGGATGGCCGGCGGCTCGGTACCCGCCATTGTCACGCGGATCTCGTCGCCCGCGCGCTCGATGCGGTAGGTCGCGAGGTGGTAGTTCTCGCGCAGGCGGCGGATCGTCTCGGGACGGCGTAGCTCCGCTAGCAGGCGCGCGTGCTCGGCCTCGCCGTCCGGCCGCAGCCGCCCGACCCAGACGACCGTCGGTCCTCGATGCACGGCACGCGCCCCCCTCGCACTTATTCCGCGCGTCTCGCCTTCAACGGTAGATTACACTGAAGAGCGAGCCTGCGGACCGGAGCGGCCGGTGGCGCGGCTGTCGCCAAGAGCATGTGGCGGGTACTGAGGTGACGCAAGGACAAGCCGATGACCAGCGGCCGGCCGCGCTCGGCGGGCGACGCCGTACCTCGGCGGCGCCAGGCGTGGCCGCAGCCAACGGCGGCCCCTACACGCTCCAGGTGCTCGACCGCGTGTGCGACGTGCTCGACTACCTGGCCGCGCGGCCTGCGACCCTCACGGAAGTCAGCACGCACCTGGCGCTGAACCGCTCGACGGTGTTCCGCATCCTCGTGAACCTGGAGCGCCGGGGCCTCGTGCAGCGCGAGGGCGCCACCGGCGCCTACCGCCTAGGGATCAAGCTGTTCGAATGGGGCACGCAGGCGCTGCACGAGCAGCTCTCCATCGAGCGCCTGCGGCCTTTGCTCGACGAGTTGGCGACGGAGACCGAGTACACCGCGCAAGTGTGGATTCGCGCGGGCCTCGAGGCGCTGTGCGTCGACCAGGTGGAGAGCCCCCGCGACTACCGGGTAGTGGGCCGCATCGGCCGGCGCATCGAGCTGCACGTGGGCGCGGTGGGCAAGGTGCTGCTCGCGTTCGCGCCGCCGCGCATCCAGGAGCGGGTGCTGGCCGGTCCGCTGGTCGACGCGCTGGGCCGCGCCACCGAGCCGGCGGCGCTGCGCGCCGAGCTGACCCGCATCCGTCACGAGGGCTGCGCGGTGTACACCGGGGAGCATCGGCTGATCTCTTGGGCCGTGGCGGCGCCCGTGGTGAACGCGCTGGGCGCGGCCGACGCCGCGGTGGTAGTGGTGGCCGGGGCGGCGGAAGACGAGCCGCCAGCGCCGAGCCTGGCCCAGGTGCGCGCTGCCGTGCTGCGCGCCGCTGCCCGCATGTCCCAGGCGCTCCAGTTCCGCTGAGCCGGCCTGCCTACGCTGGCCGGCCAGCGGTTGACACCCTTCCCCGGGAGTGTTTGAATACCTGAAACCGCATTGCCGCCATGTGAACCGACAACCCGGCAGAGTGCGGGCGCGAGGGGCGATGGCCGCGCGACCGAGCAGCACCGACCCGTACGTTCTGGCCCTGGTGCCGGACCTCCTGTTGGCCAGTCGGATCCAGCAGGCACTCGGGCCGCTGGGGTACCAGGTGGAGTGTGTGGCCGAGGGCGAGGCGCTACGCGCCCGGGCCGCAGCGCGCCGGCCGGCCGCCGTGCTCATCGATCTGGCCGCGCGGGGTACCGCAGCGCTCGATGCCCTCCGGGCGCTCAAGGGGCAGGACGCGGGGGCTGCGCTCCCGGTCGTGGCGTTCGGCCCGCACCGCGACGCCGCGCTCCTGGAGGCCGGGCGACAGGCGGGTGCCGACGCGGTGCTCGTCAACGCGCAACTAGCGCGCGACCTTCCTCGCGTGCTGCGGCGGGTGCTGGGAGACGGTCCCGAAGCCGCCGAGCCGCGTGGAGTATAATCAGCGGCTCACGCACGCACAGCCTGCGGTTGTCCGCCGGCATCGCAAGCTCGTAGACGAGGCAGAGAGATGAAGCGAACGGTAGAGTTCACCGTCAATGGCGATGCATATCGGCTCGACATCGAGCCCAATCGCCGGCTGATCGACGTGCTGCGCGATGACCTCGGGCTCACGGGTACGAAGGAAGGGTGTAGCATCGGTGTCTGCGGTGCCTGCACCGTGACCGTCAACGGCGAGATGGTCAGCTCCTGCTTGATGCTGGCGGTGAACGCCCAGGGCGCCGAGATCGTAACCATCGAAGGGCTGGCGCAAGGCGACCGCCTGCACCCGCTACAGCAGGCGTTCATCGAGTACGGCGGCTTCCAGTGCGGCATCTGCACGCCCGGCCAGATCATGGCGGCGAAGGCGTTGCTCGACCACAACCCGCACCCCACGCGCGAGGAAGTCGTCGAGTGGATGACGGGCAACCTGTGCCGCTGCACCGGCTACTACAAGATCATCGACTCGATCATGGCGGTAGTCGAGGGCAAGGTCGCCCGTGCACAGGAGGCGACGACATGACTGTGGTGATCCCGCAGCAGCAGGAGTTCAACACCCGGCGCGAGTTCGAGGTGGTCGGCACGCGCGTGCGCCGCCTCGACGGCTTCGAGAAAGTCACCGGCACGGGCAAGTACGTCGCCGACATCTACTTGCCGGGCATGCTGGTGGGCAAGGTGCTGCGGAGTCCCTATCCGCATGCGCGCATCCTGCGGATCGACACCAGTCGCGCGCGGAAAGTGCCCGGGGTGCGGGCGGTGGTCACCGCCGACGACACGCCCAAGCGCTACTGGGGCGCCTTCATCAAGGACCAGCCGGTGCTCGCTATCGACAAGGTGCGCTACGTCGGGGAAGAAGTTGCGGCTGTCGCGGCGATGAGCGAGGAGGCGGCCGAGGAGGCGCTGGCGCTGATCGAGGTCGAGTACGAGCCGCTGCCGGCCTACTTCGACCCGGACGATGCCCTAGCCGAGGGCGCGGTGCTGATCCACGAGGACAAGCCGAACAACATCGCGCTGGTGATCGATGTCGAGCGCGGCAACGTCGACGAGGCGTTCCAGAACTCCGACCTGGTCGTCGAGGACACTTTCAAGAGCCATCTCCAGTGGCAGGCACCGATCGAGACCATCGGCAGCGTCGCCGAGTACAACGGCGGCAAGCTGACCGTGTACATGAACACGCAGACGCTGTTCATGGCGCGCCATCGCATGGCCTGGGCGCTCAACATGCGCGAGGGCGACATTCGTATCATCCAGCCGTGGGTCGGTGGCGGGTTCGGCGGGAAGTCGTGCGACGACAACAACGCCATGATCTGCGCGCTGCTGGCGATGAAGACCGGGCGGCCGGTGAAGCTGATCAACACGCGCGAGGAAGAGTTCCTCGCCGGCTCGCGACCGCGTGTGCCCATGAAGATCTGGTGCCGCATCGGCTTCAAGAAGGATGGCACGATCACGGCCAAGCACATCGACGTGATCGCCGAGAACGGCGCCTACTCGGGCAAGGCGCCGGCCATCACCGGCGTGGCCGCCCTGCGCCACGACACGCTGTACAAGTACACCACGGTCAAGACCCGCGCCCGGCTGGTGTACACCAACCGCATCCCCACCGGCGCCTTCCGCGGCTTCGGCAACCCCAGCGCCGAATGGGCGGTCGAGCAGGTGCTCGACATGGGCGCGCATGCCCTGGGCATCGACCCGCTGGAGATCATCAAGAAGAACGCCGCCGAGCCGGGCTATGTCTCGCCGCACGGTAACCGCGTGACCTCTTGCGAGCTGAAGCAGTGCGCGGAGATGGTCGAGCGGATGATGGACTGGAAGACTCTGCGGGCGAACAAGAAGCCGTATCGCGGCATAGCCGTGGGGGCCACGGTCCACGTCTCCGGCAAGCGGCACTTCGGCGACTACGACGGCGGCTCGGCGGTGATCAAGGTCAACGAGGACGGCAAGGCGATGATCTGGTGTGGCGAGGGCGAGATCGGTCAGGGGCCCACCACGGCGCTGTGCCAGATCGCTGCCGAGGAGCTGGGCGTCCCGTTCGAGGACGTGGAGATCTCGCGAGCCGATACCGACCTCACGACCTACTGCCACGGCGCCTACGCCAGCCGGCTGACGTACATCGCCGGCAACGCGGTGCGCAACGCCGCCCACAACATGAAGCAGATGATCCTGGAGATCGCCGCCGAGATGCTGGAGGCAGCGCCCGAGGACCTGGAGATCAAGCAGGGCCGCATCTATGTGAAGGGGGCGCCGGAGGGCAAGAGCACCACGGTGCGCGAGGTGGCGCACGCGCGGCTGTTCCGCCGCGGAGGCAAGCCGCTGGTCGCCTCGGGCGACTTCGATCCCGACTCGGTGCTCCAGGACGCCACGCGCTACGGCAACGAGTCGGGCGCCTACAACTTCGCGGTCCACGCCGCCGAGGTGGAGGTCGACCCGGAGACCGGCCAGGTGAAGGTGCTGCAGTACTGCGCGGCGTCCGACTGCGGCACCGTGATCTTCCCCACCGGGGCCGAGGGGCAGGTCGAGGGGGCCGTGGCCCAGGGCCTCGGCTACACGCTCAGCGAGAGCCTACTGTGGGACGACGGCAAGCCGGTCAACCCCAACTTCTCCGACTACCGCATCCCCACGGCCGGCGACATGCCGCCCCTCAAGCGCGAGTTCGCCGATTCCTACGAGCCCACCGGGCCGTTCGGCGCCAAGGGCCTCGGCGAGTTGAGCATGGATCCGTTCGCGGCCGTGATCGGCAACGCGGTGTTCGACGCCTGCGGCGTGCGGATCAAGCAGCTTCCGATCACGGCGGAGAAGGTGTACTGGGCGCTGCGCGGGCGGGAGCGCCAGAGCAGTGCGGAGCCCGGAGTAGATGAGTCATGAGTGATGAGTCCTGAGCGCTCGTACGGCACGCGCCCCTGCGGACTCATCACTCAGCGCTGGAGAGCTCGATGGTCCTGCATAAGTTCGACTTCGCGGAGCCGCGCAGCCTGGAGGAGGTGCACGCGCTGCTCGGCGAGCACGGCGACGATGCCAAGCTGATGGCGGGCGGCACCGCCCTGATGCTGTTCATGCGCCAGAAGCTGGTCCAGCCCGCGGTGATCGTGAGCCTGCGCCACGTGCCCGGCCTGCACACGGTCGAGGCGCTCGATGGCGGCGTGCGCATCGGCGCGCTGGTGACGCACCGCCGGGCCGAGCTGGACCCCCTGGTCCAGCAGCGCTTCCCAGCCCTCCGCGACACGCTGCGCCACGTGGCTACCATTCGCATCCGCAACATGGGGACGCTGGGGGGCAACCTGGCGCATGCCGACCCGGCGCAGGACCCGCCGGCGATGCTGATCGCGCTCGGTGCCAGCGTGCGGCTCGCGGGCCCGAACGGCGTGCGGACGGTGCCACTGGATGAGTTCTTCACAGGGTATTATGAGACGGTGTTGGAGCCGGGCGAGGTCCTGACCCACATCGACATCCCGGGGCCGCGGGGCGACTTCCGCCAGGCGTGGAGCAAGTTCCTGCCGCGCTCGGTCGACGACTACGCCACGGTGGCGGTCGGCGTGGGGCTCACGCTGGCGCCGGACGGGCAGCGCGTGGCGGACGTGCGGATCGGGATCGGCTCGGCCGGCGAGACGCCGATCCGCGCCCGTGCGGCCGAGGATGTGCTGCGTGGCCAGCTGCTGACCGACGACGTGTTGCGGGCAGCTGGCGAGGCGGCGGCCGCGGAGTGCGACCCGCTGACCGATGTCCGTGGCTCGGCCGAGTACAAGCGCGAGATGGTCAAGGTGTGGGTACGGCGCACCATCCGCAAGGCGGTCGAGGCCACGGGAGGCGGGCGCCCGGCGTAAGATAGCTCTAGGGCCGCACGGCGACGAGCACGGCGCAGCGGGGGGAGATGATGCAAGCGGTCGAGACGCCCGTCCTCGGGCAGGTACACTACCGCGACCTACGCGAATGGCTGGCCCTCGTCGAGGGCTTCGGCGAGCTGACCCATGTGAAGGGCGCCGACTGGCACCTTGAGCTGGGCGCCATCTCCGAGCTGAACTACCGCCGCAAGCCGACCCCGGCGCTGCTGTTCGACGAGATCAAGGGCCACCAGCCGGGCTTCCGCGTGCTTACGGCCTCGTCGTCCAGCTCGCGGCGGCTGGGGACCTGCCTGCGGCTGTCCACCGACCTCACTGATGCCGAGCTGGTCGAGGCGCTGCGCGGCCGGCCCTTGCGGTGGGAGCAGAGCGCGCCGCGCTACGCTCCGCGGGTGGTCAGCGACGGGCCGATCCTCGAGAACGTGCGCGAGGGCGCGGCCGTCGATCTGAGCCTCTTCCCCGTGCCGTTCTGGCACGAGCACGACGGCGGCCGCTACATCGGCACGGGCTGCTCGATCATCACCTGCGATCCCGACACGGGCGCCACTAACGTCGGCGCCTACCGCTGTATGCTGATCGACGACCGCACCATCAGCGTGCAGATCATCCCAGGCAAGCACGGGCGGGTGCACTACGAGAAGTGGTTCGCCAAGGAGGGGCGGGCGCCGTTGGTGGTGGCGCTGGGCGGCGATCCGCTGCTGACGATCCTGTCGGGCCTGGAGGTACCGACGGGCATCAGCGAGCTGAACTACATGGGCGCCATCATCGGCGAGCCGGTGGAGGTGCTGCGCAGCGACCTGACCCCGCTGCCGATCCCCGCGCGCAGCGAGATCGTCCTCGAGGGCTGGATCTACCCGGACAAGCAGGGTCGCGAGGGGCCGTTCGGCGAGTGGACGGGCTACTACTCGGGCAGCGTGCTGCCGTCGCCCTATCTGGAGGTCCAGCGCCTGTACTACCGCCACGATCCCATCATGATCGGCGCGCCGCCCTCGAAGCCACCGCACGACTACTCGTACATGCGCACCGCTATGAAGTCGGCGATGATCTACGACGCGCTGGTCAAGGCCGGGGTGCCGGACGTGCGCGGCGTGTGGGCGCACGAGTGCGGCGGCGGGCGGCTGTGGATCGTGGTGAGCATCACGACGCGCTTCTGCGGCCACTCGCGCCAGGCGGGCGCCATTGCCGCCCAGTGCCGTGAGGCGGCGTATATGAACCGCTTCGTGGTGGTGGTGGACGACGACATCGACCCGATGAACCTGGAAGAGGTCGTCTGGGCGATGAGCACGCGCTGCGACCCGGCCGAGGACATCGACATCATGCGCAAGGCGTGGGGCAGCCGCGCCGATCCGCTGCTCGTCGACGGCCAGCCGCCGTACAACTCGCGCGCCGTGATCGATGCCTGCATCCCGTACGAGCGGAAGGCGGACTTCCCGCGGGTGGCCCAGGCCTCGCCCGCGCTGCTGCAGCAGATCGAACAGAAATGGGCCAGCGTGTTCGCCCAGCGGCCAGCTCCGGCCCCAGGTGTAGGCGGCCCCGAGCGCGTGCGCGCGTTGCTCGATGCCAGCCCGCGCGGGCCGTCGCGCGCGGCGGAGCTACCCACGGACATGGCGGCGGGCGAGGGCCGCACAACCTACTAGCCGCAGGAGGAGCGGGACCGTGAACCTGACGCACAAGATCACCATCCCGGCGCCGCGGGACAAGGTGTGGAACTTCCTCATGGACATCCCGCGCGTCAGCAAGTGTATCCCGGGTGTGGAGAAGGTCGAGCCGCTGGGCGACGACAAGTACCAGGGCACGATCAAGCAACGCGTGGGGCCGATCGGCGTCACCCTGACGGGCGTGCTGAGCGTGGTGGAGAAGGACGAGGCTGCGGGCCGCGCCACGCTCCAGGGCGAGGGCAACGATCGCAAGATCGGCGGGCTGGTGCGTGCCAAGATGGCCATGTCGCTGCGCGAACTGTCGCCCAACGAGACCGAGCTGACGGTGGACACCGATGCCAATGTCGGCGGCCGGTTGGGCGAGTTCGGCGGCGCGGTGATCAAGAAGAAGGCCGACCAGACCATGGAGCAGTTCGCCAAGAACATCCGCGCCGAGCTGGCCAAGAGCTAGCTCGCCCCGCTCGTTTGCCACTTGGCGGCTCTCGCCCTCTGGGCGCGGGCCGCCTTTGTGTGTGCGCCGTTGGGCCCCTGTAGTGATCCGCGGCGGCGGCCGATGATCCCAGCGAAGAGGGAGCTTCACCCGAGGAGCCTGCTGCGGGCGTCCCCACGGCCCCACCTCGCCCGCACGCTTCCCGGGCGGCCAATCCATCCGCAGGGAGGCTGGATGCTGGGCGCCTCGTCACCGCCGCGCCCCCCCGTTGCGCTGTTCCCCGCTGCGCTGCGCTGGCTGCGCGCTGCGCGCGAATGGCTGCCCGCCGGCCGCGCGCTGCCGCACGACGCCTGGCAGCAGCGCCACCGCGCCGTGCTGGCGCTGCTGGGGCTGCATGCCGCCGTGATCGCCGCCTCCGGTTGGTACGTGACCGGCTCGCTGTTGCACAGCCTGGCCGAGGCGGGGGTAATCGCCGCCTTCGCGGTCGCCGCGGCGTTGCCACTCGCGCGGCCCCGCACGCGCGCGACGCTCGCCAGCGTCGGGCTGCTGGCCTGCTCCGCGCTGCTGGTGCATCTCTCGGGCGGCCTGATCGAGATGCACTTCCACTTCTTCGTGATGCTTGGCATCATCGCGCTGTATCAGGACTGGCTGCCCTTCCTGGTGGCTATCGGCTACGTGGTGCTGCACCATGGCTTCGTGGGCGTCGTGCAGCCGCAGGTCGTGTACAACCACCCGGCGGCGTGGAGCAACCCGTGGCTGTGGGCGGGGATCCACGGGGCATTCGTGCTCGCAGCCAGCCTCGGCACCCTGGTCGCCTGGCGGCTGATCGAGCAGCAGGCGCTGCACGACCCGTTGACGAACCTGCCGAACCGTACGCTGCTGCGGGAGCGGCTCAACCACGCACTCACCCGGCCGGAGACGCAGCAGCCGCTGGCCGTGCTGTTCCTCGATCTGGACAATTTCAAGTCGGTCAACGACACGGTCGGCCACGCGATGGGCGATGCGCTGCTGCTGGCGGTGGCGCAGCGGCTGCGGCGTAGTGTGCG
>JADGHJ010000158.1 GCA_019686175.1 Chloroflexota bacterium
CGGCTGGAGGGGGTCCTCGGCGCGCTGGCGGCGGGCGGGGTGGTGCGCCCACTGCCCGACCCCGAGGCGCTGGCCTGGGCGATCTGGACGCTGGTGGACGCGCTGACCGTCCGGCTCGACCTGCTCGGCGAGGTGATGCCTTCCTCCGAGCGGCTGGCGGCCGCGGCCAGCGAGCTAGTCAGCCATGCACTGCTGCCCGACGTGCTGGCGACCGAACCGCCTCCGTCGTAGCCGGGCTCGGCTCGGGGCGCGGTGGCGCGGGAAGCTCCGGGGCGGGCACCACCGTGGCCGGCGTTAGCTCCGCGCGCTGCAAGCTGACGGTGCGGATGTTGGCGATGCCCCGCGTGGCCTGGCGATCGAAGGGCACGACCAGCCGCGCCATGCCCATCTGCGGCGGCAGCGGCTGGCCGTCGCGCTCGTAGGCGACCAGCACTGGCTTCTCCTCGAACCACGGGTGGATCTCGCCCCAGGCCACTACCGCGCTGCGCCCCTCGCCAGCACTGACCACTACGTACCAGTTCAGTGGGTCCGTCGGGCGCGCGGGGTCGAACAGTGGGCCGGCGTCCATGAGCAGGTCGTACAGCGTGACTCCGCGGTACATACGCGGCATCAGCTCGTTGACTGCTTGGAACCAGACTTCGGAGGCTGGCAGGGCGCGTAGCGCCTCGAGCGTGTAGGTGCGCGGCTCGGCGACAAGGCCCTGGACCGTTAGCTCGGGGCTGTAATCAGCATCCAGGGTTTGCGCCCGCGCCGGCAGCAGCAGCATGCCCGCGGCTGTCACTGCGGCGGTAACCAGCGCCACCAGTCGGTGTCGAGCCATCTCGTGTCTCCTCTCCGTGTCCCTGCTCGTAGGCGCCGGGATGGGGCTCAGCGGCCGACAGCCCCCGCTGGCCGAGGGGGCGTGCGCGCTGGAAAGCGGAGCGGCGGGTATCCATCGACGAGGGGCAGCAAGGTAAGCGACGCGGCATCCGCGGTCGCCCGTGCCACGATCATCGTGTAGGCCGTATCGGGGACCAGCGTGGCGTCGGGGATGCTGGCCAGCAGGTCGCCGCCGCCCGCCGGCCGCACGATCACACCCCGCGTCCCGGCCGGCGCATCGACGTAGGGGCTGGCGGTGGCGAAGGCGAGGCTCTGCACGAGGGTGGGCCCGTCGCTCACCGCGAGGTCGACCGCGGGCGCCCCGTCCGCCGCGTGGACGAGGCGCACCTGCGGCGGTCCGCCCATCGGTGCGAAGCTCTCGTCGGCGAGCACGAGCGGCGCGGCGGCGGCGGGCGGCAGGACGATCGTCCAGCAGGCGCCGGCGGAGAGCTCGACCGCGATGGCGGTTGATGGCACGCTGGGCTCCTCGCCGGTCGGCCGCGCGGCGAGTGTATGGGCGCCCACCGGCAGCGTCAGGTAGGCGCTAGCCTGGCCGTACCGCAGCGCGGCGAGTCGGGGCTCGCCGTCGAGCAGGATATCGAGCGCGGCGTGCTCGCGCGCCAGGTGAACCACCCGCAGCTGGCCGCTAGCCATCGTCGCGGGCTCGGCTCCAGCGGGACGCCCCAGTGCGGCCAGCGCCAGGCAGAGGCCAGCGGCCAGCGCCGCCCAGCCTGGCCAGCGCTTAGGGCGCAAGGGGCGGCTGGCCGACATACCGGTCCCACAGCGCCCGGTACCAATCAGCGCGGGCGGCCTCCGCGGCGCCATACTCCTCGGCGCCCCATTGCAGCCAGTCCGGCGCGCCCGCCTCGATGCCCGCGAGCCAGGCTGTCGCCGCCGCGCGCAGGTGCTGGCGATAGGCGACTGCTTGCCGGTGTACCGCCTGCAGCGACGCCGGCGGGATCACGGGCGCCTCGAGTGGATCGAGGTCCACCATCTGGCGCAGGAGCACCGTGGCCGTCGCGCGCCAGTCGTCCACGCGCTGGGGGGCATCGGCGAATGCCAGCACCACTGCGAGCCGCTGCACGAACCCCTCGGTGATGCGCTCGTCCGCATCGAGGTAGGCGGCCTCGGCTGTCTCGACGACATGGCCCTGCGCGCGCAGCCGCTCGCTGAGGGGCAGGGGAGCGGTGGGTGATGGTACCGCCGGCTGCGCCGGCGACTCCGCGGTCTCGGTCTGAGCGGCGGTGAGACGTGGCACCAGCAGGGCGGCCAGGACGACAGCCAGTAACACCGCAGGCCGCGGCCCACGCACGCACTTCGGGCGCCCGAGGGACGATCGATGAGCGTGCATATCGTCCTCTCCCACGACGGTCACGATGCTGCGGTCCCCATTCTACGGCGGCCGCGGCCCAGGCTGCGAGCAGGCGTCGACGGCGAATTGATCGTCATGCCGCGAGGGCACTTGCTAGACTGCAAGCATCGGTAGTCTTCGCTTCCGTGCGGACTCGCCCCAGGGGCAGCGCGCGGCCGCGCCGGCGCCCCCGGCCCGTGTGGGCGGCGGGCGCCCGCTCACGCGCCTCGGCTGGCTTGGCGACCCTCTCGACTGAGATGGCGGTGCACAACGTAGCGACTGTTTCGCAGTGGCCCCGGCTCGCGCGCTGGCTGGCGACGTGGTGGGGACCGTACCAGGCCGAGGGCGCGCGCGATCTGCGGATCGACTTCCTGCGCGGCTTCGCGGTGCTGGCGATGGTCGTCGACCACGTCGGCGGGCGCTCGTGGCTGTACGCGATCACCGGCGGCAACCGCTTCTATACCTCGGCGGCCGAGGCGTTCATCTTCATCTCGGGCCTGCTGGTGGGGATCGTCTACGGCCGCATCGTGCAGCGCGACGGCTTCGCGGCCGGTATGCGCCGCGCGCTGGAGCGGGCTGGGGTGCTCTACCTGCTGACGATCGGGGTCACCTTGCCCCTGATCGTCGTCTCCGAGCTGCTGGAGCTGCCGTGGGCCACGGGCGTGAGTCTGGCCGAGCCGTTCCGCCTCCTGGTGGATGTGCTGTCGCTGCACCGCACGTACTACCTCATCGACGTGATGGTGCTGTACACGCTGCTGCTGGCTATCGCGCCGGGTGCGCTGTGGCTGCTGGCCCACGGGCGCACGCGGCTCCTGCTGGCGGCTACCTGGGGCCTGTGGCTGACCTACCAGTTGATCCCCGACCAGGCCGAGATCCCTTGGACGATCGACGGCAACTACCTGTTCCACTTCGCGGCCTGGCAGGTGTTCTTCTTCACCGCCATGGCCATCGGCTACCACCGCGACCGCGTGGCCGCCTGGTTCCCGCCCGCGGTGCAGCGCCGGCTGCTGGTGCTCACCGCCGTGGGCTTCGTGGGGCTAATCGTCCTCTATCGCATGGGCAACGCCGTCTGGCAGTGGCTGGCGATCGAGAACCCGGCCCTGCTCGACCCGGACCATGTGCTCGCGCTGGTGTTCGGCAAGGGGGACGTGCGGCCGGGACGTGTCGTGGCCTCGGCCATCGTGTTTGGCTTCTTCTGGCTGCTGACCACCTGGGCCTGGCGCCCGCTGTCCCGCGCCCTAGGCTGGCTGCTGATCCCGCTGGGCCAGCACGCGCTATACGCGTACACGGCGCACATCGTGCTGGTCGTGTTGCTGGCGCTCGCGCTCAAGCCGTTTCCGCCGATCCCGCGTGAGGCGCGCTGGACCAACACCCTGCTCCAGCTCGGCAGCCTGCTGGTGATCTGGTGGCTGGTCCGCCGGCGGCTGTTCTTCCCGCGGCCGGAGGCGCGCGTGCGCTGGGCCCTGATCCCGCTGCTGTTGGCGCTCGCCGTGCTACTCGTCTTGCCACCGCCGCCACAAGCCACCGAGGCGAGCGCCGAGGCCACAGGTGCCGTGAGCCAGCGCCAGCGCGCGAATGTGTTCGGCACGCCGGTGCCGCGTGGGCAGCGGGTGGGCGCCGCGCCGCCGCAACTGCAGGACGCGCCGCCGCTGCCGGAGCCCCGCCGACCGGGCGGGGTGCGGCTGGCCGGCACCAACGACCTGCCCGAGTACGTGGGCCCGATCCAGGGACGCTTCCTCGAGCAGCACTTCTACAGCCGCTCGCTCGGCCAGGACATGCTGTATTACGTCTATCTGCCGCCCGACTACGAGCAGGCGCGCCGCGCCTACCCGGTGCTGTACTTGCTCCATGGCGCCAGCGGCGCGCCCGAGGAGTGGGCCGCCGTGGGGTTCATCGATCAGCTCGACCGGGCGATCGTGGCGCGCGAGATCGAGCCGTTTATCGTGGTCATGCCCGACGGCTACTACGGCCTCTGGGTCAACCACGCCTGGGACGGCCCGCGCTGGGGCGACTATGTGACCTTCGACCTGGTGAACCATGTCGACAGCACCTATCGTACGTTGCGCCGACCCTATCGGCGCGCAGTCGGCGGCCTGTCGGTCGGCGCGACCGGGGCGCTGGTGCAGGCGTTCACCTACCCCGAGGTGTTCGGGATCGTGGGCGCCCACATGCCCACCCCGCGCGAGGACGACGGGGAGATCCCGTTTCTGGGCACCGGCGAGGAGTTCAACGCGCGTGATCCGATCTACTTGGCGCGCACCAGGCCGGACCTCGACCAACTGCTGATCTGGATCGACGTACCCGAGGACGATGGCTGGTACCCGCGCGCGCTAGCGCTGCATGCCGCGCTGCTAGAGCGGGACATCCCGCACGAATGGCACGTGTGGCCGGGGGAGCACAGCCTGGAGTACATCACCGCGCATGTGCCAGACTACCTACGGTTTTACGGGCACGCGCTCAATCGCCGATGAGCGGCCCGCCACAAGAGGGGGCAACGAGCGTTATGTACGCGCACCTGCCAGATGGCCTGCGCTTGTACTATGTCAGCCAGGGCGCGGGACCGGCGGTGGTCCTCGTGCACGGCCTCAGTGGCAGCCATGTGCTATGGGAGCGCACGCTGCCCGCGCTCGCCGGGCGCTACCGCGCGATCGCACTCGACTTGCGTGGGCACGGCCAGTCGGACAAGCCGCCCGGGCCCTACTCGGTGGCCGGCTTCGCCGCCGACCTCGCCCTGCTGCTCGACCAGCTCGCCATCGAGCGGGCCGTCCTGGTCGGCCTGTCGATGGGCGGCGGCACCGTTCAGACCTTCGCCTTGAACTATCCCGAGCGAGTGCGTGCTCTCGTGCTGGTCTCCACCAGTAGCGAGTTCACGCCCGAGGTGCGCGAGCGCTTCCACCAGTGGGCCGCTCGGGCCGAGCGCGAGGGGATGGGTGCGCTCGCCGAAGCGCTGGTCGCCTCGTGGGTGGCGCCCGCGTTCCGCACCCGCGAGCCGGCCGAGTTCGCGCGCCAGGTCCAGATCACCGCCGCTAATGCGCCTCACGCTTTCGCGGCGTCCGCCCGCGCCAACGCTCAGCGGGACTGGACCGCCCAGCTCCCGCGGATCACCTGCCCGGTCCTGTTCGTGGGGGGCGAGTGCGATGGGGCGAACCCGCAGCGCGCCGCCGCCATCTACCGCCAATACCTCCCCGAGGTCGAGATCCACCTCGTGCCCGGCGCGGGCCACTACGTACCCCTCGAGGCGCCGGAGACGTTCAACCGCCTGTTGCTCGCGTTCCTGGACCGCGTGACCGCTCGCTGAGGCGCGGCTATCTCACGTTAAGAACCGGTGAGCGCCCGCGCCAAGCCTCCAGCGCCCCATGGGCAAAAAATGCGGTCGCCCCGTAGGGTGGTGAGGGGCGTCTGGGCCTCTCAGACCGTCCAAGGAGGGGAACATGTCCAAGCTTCTCTCGCGCCTGGCCCTGGCGAGCGCGGCGGGGGCGCTGCTGCTCGCCTTGCCGCTAGTGGTCGCACCGAGTCCGGCCGTCCAAGCTCAAGGGGCTGCGCCGACGACCGGGCGGAACGACGACCATCGCATCGGGGTCTGTCACGCCACCGGCTCGGCCACTAACCCGTACGTGTTCATCGTGGTAGACATCCACGCTGCGCTGGCGCACCAGCAGCACCAGGACGGCCGTGACATCGTGGGGGCCTTGTCGACGGACGAGTGCCCGGACGGGGGAGGGGTCATCGAGTAGTACTGCGGCGCGCGGCCCCTGGGGCGCGTGAACTCAGCCGCCAGCGGGCCGCGCGGGCGCAGGCAGCGCGAACGCCTCGTCGGCCTGATCGGCGATCAGCCGTGCGATCGCCAGCGACGACGTGGCGGCGGGCGACGGCGCATTGCGCACGTGGATAATCTGCCCTTCCTGCACGTTCACCACGAAGTCGTCGACGAGCTGGCCCTCCGCGTCCAGTGCTTGCGCACGCACGCCCGACGGCCCCGGTAGCAGATCGGCCATCACCAGCTCGGGCACGTAGCGCTGCAGGGCTTCGAGGAACAGGCGCTTGCTGTAGTCGCGCACCATCTCTTCCAGGCCCGTGCGCCAGTAGCGTCCCGCCAGACGCTGGAAGCCGCGGAACGCCAGCACTTCGGCCAGCTCGCGCGGGTTCAGGTCAGTGCGGCGATACCCCTCGCGCGCGAACGCCAGCACGGCATTGGGCCCTAGCCATACCGCGCCGTCCGTGATTCGCCGCGTGAAGTGCACCCCGAGGAACGGGAAGGCCGGATCCGGCACAGGATAGATCAGATTGCGCACGAGATAGCGCCGCGGCGTGCGCAGCACCCAGTAGTCGCCGCGGAACGGCACGATGCGCGGCTCACGCGGCGCCCCCGTCAGGGCCGCCAGCCGGTCGGCGTGGAGGCCCGCGCAGACCAACAGGTGGCGGCCCCGCACCGTTCCCGCGCTCGTCTCGAGCGTCACCTCGCCCGGACGCCGGAAGATACTCTGTACCGCGTGGCCCAGCTGGATCTCGCCCCCCGCGCTCTGCACCTCGTCCGCGAAAGCGCGCGCCACCTGGCTGTAGTCGACGATCCCCGTGTTGGGCGAAAAGATCGCGCGCACGCCCACGCAGTGCGGCTCCAGCTCGCGCAGGCGCTCGGGGCCGATCAGCTCGAGACCCTCGACCCCGTTTGCGCGGCCCCGCTCGTACAGCGCCTCCAGGCGCGGTAGCTCGGTGTCGTCGACGGCCACGATCACCTTGCCGCAGCGCTCAGTAGGGATGCCGCGCTCCGCGCAGTACGCGTACAGCGCGCGGGCGCCCTGCACACACAGCCGCGCTTTAAGCGAGCCCGGCGCGTAGTAGATGCCGGAGTGGATCACGCCGCTATTGTGCCCGGTCTGGTGGCAGCCGATGGCCGGCTCCTTGTCCAGCACTGTGAGCCGCAGGCCCGGATGACGCCGCAGCAGCTCCCGCGCGCTGGCCAGGCCGATGATCCCAGCGCCCACCACCACCACGTCGTACGTCGCCATGCGCGCTCCTTTCGGCGGCTCTCTCCATCGGGCGTCTGTCAGGCATGGTAGCGCACCAGGGGCGCTATGAACCTGCTGCAGCAGCTCGACAGAACGCGACGCTAGCGCAGTGCTCCCGTGAGGCACAGTGTGGGGTGCGCCACACCGTGCGCCAAATCAGTCGAGTTGTAAACCTAGCCATTATATTCTACCGCAGACCTCTCGATGCCATGGCTACCCCGCGCTGCGATCACGCTATGTACCGACCTGTGATAGCATGGTTCTGAAAGAAACACATCGAAGATCGACCGGCCAGAGAGATCGGAGAGAGTACCTGGCGGGCTGTATAGTGATGGATATGGTGAGCGGTATAGTGTCAATAACGCGAGATGTTCACCTATAGCGCGCCAAATGCGCGTTGCTGCAGCGGATTGGTCGGGGATAAGCCGAGTTCAGGGGGGAAGTCAGTGAGAAGGCTGCTTGCTATCGGAATGAGCTTGCTGCTTGCCGTGAGTGCTCTCACGGCTTGTGCAGGAGGGGCTCAGACAGCGCCGAGCAAACCCGCGGCTGCTACCAACGTCACCGTCAAGAGCAGCGACACGATGCGTTTCGATCCAGCCACGGTGACCGTCCGCGCCGGGCAGCCGGTGCGCCTCACGCTGGACAACCGGGGATCGGCGCTCGTCCACGACTGGACGGTCGATGGCTTGGATGGGAAGCAGGTCCAGGTCAAGGCGAACCCGAACCAGCAGGCGACCGTGGAGTTTACACCCACCCAGCCGGGCACCTACCAGTTCTACTGTGCCGAGCCCGGCCACAAAGAGGCGGGGATGGTCGGCACCCTCGTCGTGCAGTAAGCCGCGAGCCGCAGCGGGGGCGATAGCTAGTCGCCCCCGCCGCAGGCGCTACGGCCGCATCACCACGCGCACGCAGCCGTCCAGTTTCTCTTTGAACATGCGGAAGGCCTGGGGCGCATCGTCCAGCGTCATCCGGTGGGTGACCACGAACGAGGGATCCACCTCGCCGCGCTCAACATAGTCGAGCAGCCGGCGCATGTAGCGTTGGGCGTGCATCTGGCCCATCCGGAACGTCAGCCCCTTGTTCATCGCCGCACCGAACGGCAGCTTGTCGAGAAAGCCGCCGTACACGCCCATTACCGACACGACCCCGCCTTTCTTGCAAGCCTGGATGGCCTCGCGTAGCACATGCGGGCGGTCGAGCGCGATGCGCAGGGCTTGCTGCGCCCGGTCGAAGAGGTCGTCAGGGCCGGGGCTATCAGCTTCCATGCCCACGGCGTCGATACAGGCGTCGGGCCCACGGCCGCCTGTGAGCTGCTTCAGCGCCTCCACGACGTCGCTCTGCTCCTCGTAGTTGATCGTCTCCGCGCCGACGACTTCGCGTGCCAGACGCAGGCGCTCCGAGAAGCGATCGATCGCGATCACACGCTCGGCACCGAGCAGGTAGGCGCTCTTCTGGGCGAACAGGCCTACCGCACCGCAGCCCCACACGGCCACGATGTCGCCCGGGCGGATGTCGCACAGGTCGGCGCCCATGAACCCCGTGGGGAACGCGTCGGACAGGAACAGCACCTGCTCGTCGGACAGCCCATCGGGCACTTTCAGAGGCCCCACGTCGGCGAACGGCACACGCACGTACTGCGCGAAGCTGCCCGCGTAGCCACCAAATAGGTGCGAGTAGCCGAAGATGCCGGCCATCGCGTAGCCGTAGAACCCTTCCAGCACCGCAGCGCTCGGGTTGGTGTTGTCGCACAGGGACCACAGCTCCTGGCGACAGTACTGGCAAGCGCCGCAGGCGATCACCGATGGCACCACTACCCGGTCGCCCGGGCGCAAGTTCTTCACGCCGGGCCCCACCTCGACCACCTCGCCCATGAACTCGTGGCCGATGATGTCGCCCGGCTGCATGCCCGGCACGTAGCCGCCGTACAAGTGGAGGTCCGAGCCGCAGATCGTGGTGGCCGTAACGCGCACGATCGCGTCGCGTGGGTTCAACAAACGTGGCTCCGGCACCGTCTCCACGCGCACGGTGTCCTTGCCGCACCAGCACACCGCTTTCATCCGTCTTGCCCCTCTCGTACGCTACCGGCACGTACCCATTGGTTGCCCTTCAGTGGTCGCGATCTCCCCCGTCTCTTGGAGCTGCTTGAACCGTCGCAGCGTGTCGGCCACGAGCTGGTCGGGCGCCGCGCCCAGCAGCCGGGCCGCCGTGGTCGCGACGCGTCCTCCCGGCGGGCGATAGGTGAGGTGGACGTGGACCTCTGTGCCGCGACCGCCCGGGGCGGGGCGGAAGTGGACGCTGCCCTCGTGCTCGACGGGCGCCTCCACCGCCCGCCAGCGCAGCACCTCGGGAGGACGGTCCTCGACGATCTCGGCGTCCCACTCCAGGGTGCGGCCCGCTGGTCCCCTGGCGACCCAGTGCGAGCGGCGCTCGTCTACCGGGCGCACCGTCTCGATGTAGCGCATAAATTGCGGCAGGTTCTCGTACTGCCGCCAGTAGGCGTATAGCTCCTCCGCCGGGCGCGCGATCGTGATCCAGCGATCGATCGTGATCTCGCCCCCGGCCATCTCAGCGCGCTGACGCCAGGCTGCCAGGTCCGGTCGGCCAGCCAGCGCGCTGGCCGCCAGCGCCCCGCCCGCGAGCGTGAGCAGGGTGCCGCCGGCCGTGCCGCGCCGACTAAGGCCCACCAGGGCCAAGGCGGAGCCGCCTAGGCCGAGCGCGAGGCGTTCCGGCCGGACCTCCGCCCGACGAGTCGCCCCCTCGTATCGTTCCGCGAGCTGTGCGCGCAGGCGCTGTGGTAAGCCGCTGGTCATTCCCATCATGCTCCGCCTCTCGCATCGCCGTGGTGCTGGATGGCCCTCCTGCTGCAAGGGTGATGCCATCCCACGGGCAGGTGGCTATCTGGCTGGGGACACGCGCGGAGGCGGGAAGCAGGCGTCAGAGGGCCCCTGCTGAGGGCTCAAGAGGAGATCGTGCTCTCGACAGGCGAACTGGGGGAAGCCGAAGTCGCGGCCAGCGCCGCTTGCAGCGCGGTGAGCAGCAACGCGTCCTCCTCGGGCAGGATCGTACGTGG
>JADGHJ010000159.1 GCA_019686175.1 Chloroflexota bacterium
GCTACTGGGGCTGGTGCTGCCCGGAATGCTCCCCGCCGCCGTGGCGGCGCAGGACCCGCCCCGCCCGCAGGGCGACCCCTGCCGCGGCCCCCTGCCCGCGCTGGTGCAAGAGTACGTCGATCCCTCCGCGGGCTTTGCCCTGCGCTACCCGGACGGCTGGACGTGGCGCTCGCGCTCCGATGCTCTGCCCGGCGCGCGCTCGGATGTGGTGTGGTTCGGTCCGGTACCGCCGGCGAGTGGGGCGCCGGGGTGCGTGCTCGCCGTGCGGACGGCCATGTACTACCTGCTACGCGACTCGACCCTGGAGGAGATGCGCAAGGTCACCGCGATGCTCGACCTGGCCAGCCTGGTGGCGCGTTGGCTGCAAGGCGAGGCCGCGCAGTCTCCCAGTAGCCTGATGCGGGCGGTGCCCAGCGCAATCGAGCCTCCGTTCTGGGGGCCGCTCAGCCGCCGTCAGCTCTGGGGGGCCGAGCGCGGCGTGCTGCCCAGCGGCCACCAGTACTTCCGTGAGATCGGCACCGGCCCGGTGCAGGATCTCCAGCGACAGGAGCGGAGCGGCAGCATCGAACGCTACGTCATCGCCGTCAGCCCCCGTGCCATGCTGGAGGTCGTGGCGGAGATCACCACACCCGAGTACGAGCGCGGCTACGGGCAGCTCGTGCGGCGCATGGTCGAAGAGTTGCAGGTGTGGGACGCGGTCAGCGCGAACCCGGGGCCGACCGCGCGGTCGACCACCACGGCGGTCGACGACTGCCCGGTGGTCATCCTGGCCAACGAGGTCGGCCGCGTGCCGGGTGATGCACCGGGAGCGCCGCCCCGGGAGCGGCCGCTGCTCGAGCGCAGCGCGGTGGTGCAGCGCCTGGAGCTGGGCGGGGTTGCCTACGTGGAGGAGGGCGCGAGCTGCGACCAACAGGTCGAGCAGGTGGGCTTGTTCCTCGACCCGCCGGTCGAGGGAGTAACCGTGCCGGTGCAGGAGATCGCGGTCTACAACCTCCCGTCGCCAACCGCGCCGGCCCCCGAGGCCGGGTATTACCTGAGCTGGACCTTGCCCGCCAGCCTGTACGGACAGCGCACGGTGTACATCGCGGCGCGGCTGAGCGACGGCGAGTGGCGGTGGATCACGCGGCAGATCAACATCGCACCGCCGCTATCGGTCGAGGTAGACGCGAACCCCACGGAGACCGAGGTGGGCGCGCGGGTGCTGGTGGTGATGCGCGTGTTCAACAACACCACCAACACCATCCGCGACGTGCGCCCGATCCTCTATCCACCACGCGGCTCCGGCGAGGTGCTGCTGCGCAGCGGGCCCCAGGTGACCCAGACGGGGCAGAGTGGCTGTGATCTGGCGACGACGCCCGCGGCCCGACCGCCGGCCACGAGCCCGACTCCGGGGCCAGCCGGCGCCCCGACCGGCCCCGGGCCCGCCGGCCCGACGGGCGCCCAGGCAGCGGCACGTCCGGTCGAGCTGCAGCCCTTCGGCGCGGGCAACAACTGCGCGCTGTTCCAGTGGCAGTTCACGGCGCTGCGTGGCGGGACGCTGGCGTTCTCCGGTACGGCCGAGGGGCGGTTGGCAGGGCGCCCAGCCCGGCTGCTGGCACGCGCGGCTGCGGCCCCAGCAGCGCTCCCAACCGAGCGAGCGACCGCGCAGGTAGAGGGCACGGAGGTCACCGCGCCGGTGTCGACCGCCACGGACCTCCAGATCCGCGGCAACACCGTCCAGTTCCTGGAGCCCGGGACGGTCACGGTGCTGCCCGTCCCCGACAACCCGCGTGCGCTGACCCTGCTGGTCGCGGTTCGCAACGACAATCTCTCAGCGCCCCTGTACAACGTGCGGGCGTCCTACGCGCCCAGCAACGTGCCGTCCAGCCCGACCGACTACGTCCTGGGGGAGGACGTGCTTGGGCAACCCCAGCAAGTTCCAGCGATCGGCTATCTATCCACCGGCACCGCCTGTACGCGGCCGGGCCAGGTGTTCGCCTCGGCCCTGCTCCCGGAGCGAGTCCGGCAGCGCCTCGCTGCGTCGCCGGCGACTGGCCTGTCCCCGCTGGCGCTGGTCCGTGGGGACGCGGTGCCCGTGCTCAACCCCGGCGAGTGCGCGATCTTCGCTCGCACGTACGAGCTGCCGCCTGAGATCGACGAGTCCCAGCCGCTATTCGTCCGTGGGGATGTGACCTGTCGGACGCAGTTCGACGACCCCCAGCGCCCGGAAGGGTCGTGCCAACCCCGGGCCATCGAGGCCGGGCCGTTCACCTTGGCGGATGCTCAGGCATTGCTGTCCCCTTCGGCCGGCACGGTCAGTCCGCTGGGCGGGCCGGCAGGCGTGGTGCCGGACCTGGGCCTCAGCCAACGGACGCTTCAGCAGGCGGTTGCTGGGGGCGCGCCTGCGGCCGGCGGCGGCGAGGCGGGGCAGTTGGCACCCCCAGCGCCCGGTGGCGTGGCCGGCGCGGCGGAGGCACAGGGCGGTCCTGTCAGTGTACCTCCGACGCCCATTGCCAGCTCCCCCACGGTAGCCGGCCAGGAGCTAGCGCTCAGTGCCAGCGCCATCGGACCGATCACCGAGTGCCCACCGCAGTCTGGCCCCCTGCTGATCTGCTTGCGCGCCTACCCGCTTACGAATCGCGAGGCGCGCTACTTCAACCCCGGGGACACCGTGCGCTTGGAGATGCGGGTCATCAACCGCGGCGACGTGCCGCTGACCAACGTGCGGCCGGCGCCTGTCGCGGCCAACGGCGCGGCGGTCGGGGCGGGCGCGCTCGGCATCGGCCGCGATCCGGTGAGTACGGCGGCGGCCGATGCCGCCGCGATCGCCGCGGCGAACGCCGCCAGCCGCGGCGGCAGTACCGATCAGGCGGCTGCTGCGGCCGCGGCGGCAGCCGAGGGCGTGCGAGCAGCCGCAGCCGGCGTGACCGGCGCGCCGAGCGCGGATCAGTGCAGCCTAGAGCCCCAGGGAGCGGCGGGCATCCCGAACCAGATCCGACAGCTCAACGGGCCGAACCCACTGGTGGTCGGGCGGCTGCCGCGCAACGGGTCGGCCACGTTCACCTGGGATTTCCTGGTCCAGGAGCTGCGCGGTGGGCCGCAGCTCGTCTTCCAGACCTACGCGACCGCCGACTCGGTGGATGGTCCGCTGGCCAGCGCGGCGATCCAGTCGGATCCCCTGGAGAAGCGGGTGCTCTGCCTGTTCGCCACCTTGGACGCGTCGCCCACCAACGTGCGCAGCGGCGACGAGGTGACCGTGACGATGCGCGGCGAGAACAGCACCTACTTCCTGCGCGGCACCCAGCAGTTCACGCCCGGGCGCTACTACTTCGATGTGTTTCCCTCGCAGCTGCGGCCGGTGATCGAGCAGGGCGCGCTGCTCCAGGTCGATCTCCTCAGCGGCCCCAACAACCCGATCGTCGGGGCGGCCAACGGCGTGCCGCTGTCGCCGGGCGAGCAGACGACCTTCACCTGGCGGTTTCGCGTGGAGGGCAATGGCTGCTTCCGGTTGCGCGGCCAGCTCACGGGGCGCCAGCAACGCAGCTCGACGGGGTTCTTCTCGAACACGGCCGAGACTCCCCGTATCTGCGTCGCGGGGCCCGCGCCACGTGCGCTCCTAGAGCGCTGATGGGTGCGCGCGGTTGCTGGACGGAGGCGGGGCGATGGGGCAAGCAGGAGGACGGGTGAGCGACGGACGGCAGCGGCGAGTCCAGCGAGCAGCGCGCGGTGCCAGTGCGATCGTCGCGTTGGCGATAGTGTGGGCGGCGCTACCGGGGTCCGTGCCAGCTGCGGGTAGCGCCCGCCTCGCGGCGGAGGCGACAAGCGGCGGCCAGCTTGCCCCGGTCGGGTTGACGGCGGCGAGCTGCCCGGCAGCGGCGCGGGATGTCGCGCTGCCCGCTCCGGAGGCCGAGTTGCACCTGGTGCGCGACTCGGCACAAAACTACTGGCTGATTCAGGCGGGCTGCCGGCACCGGGTGGTCCCGTTTGTGATGGATGCGGCGGCGCTAGCCCAGATCCCGCAGGGAGAGGACATCGACTGGGTGACTATCGCCCCGGTGCCGCCGGAGCCGCCGTCCCCACTGCCCTTGCCGGCCTACGCCGTGCCGCCGGGCGTGGCGCTGGCCCCCCCAGCGCCGCCCACCCCAACGGTTCCCACGGGGGCACCGTCTCCTGGCGTGCTCACGGGCTACACCAATGGCGTGCTGGTGGTCGATCCCGCCCAGCCCGAGGCCGTGTGGCTGCTCGACGGAGGCCTGCGTCACCGTGTGGTCGTGCACTTCACATACTGCGCTGTGTACCCGCGCGCCCTGCCCCTATGTCGCAACGGCGACAGTGGCGAGCCCAGGGCGTTGAATCCCGAGGCGCTGGCGCGTGGGGGCGATCCCGCGCTCGCGCCCCCCTATCCCTACCTGCTGCCGAGGCGCGCAGAGGCAGCAGCGGACTGCGGTCGCCTGTATCCCGAGCTGTTCCTGCCGCCCGGTGAGCGCTGCGCCGACCTGTACTACCGGCTGGTCCTCGGCGCGCTCCTGCAGGCGCGGGCACCACGAGACGCGCGCGAGCGTGCCACCTGGGAGCAGCTCGCGCGCGTGGTGGCCGCGGAGGCAGCCGGCTACGTGGCGACGATCGACGAGATCCCGCTCGGCGAGCCGGCGCCCTACTACGGCTGGGCGCGCGGCGAGTCAGTGCGGCTGGGCGATCGAGTACGACCATCAGAGGCTGCCGACTGCGGGCAGACGAATGCCAATAGTCAGGACTCCTGCACCCGACTCGACCAAACACAGCAGATCTCGCTGCAGCAGTACCAGAAAGATCCCGATGTGTACAACGGTCGGGATGTGCGAGTGGTGGGTACCGCCTGCCAGGTGCGCGTCGACCGAGCCCGCAACGCAGTGACGTTCTCCCTGATCCAGGGGTCTATTTCGCTGTCGGCGATCGCGTACGGCCGTGGTGCGCGGGGGGACGCACGCCTCGTCAACGGCGCGCGGCTCGAGGTCGGGGCCAGCGTGAGTAGCGGAGACCCTACAATGGGCGTGCCCTCTGGCCAGCTAGTCGTATTCGGGTATCGGCACTCACCCAGAGACTCCGGAATCGATCCATGCCCGCAGGAACGGTAGTGAGCGGGGGGTCCCTAATGCGAGATGTACTGCTCGCTCTGGTCCTGGTGGCGCTGCTCCCGCGGGCCGGATACGCGGCGCCCATCGCCCAAGACGCACGGGGCGACTACGTGCGGGAGGTAGAGCAGTGGTACGGGCGAGTGCTAGCAGCTCTCCCGGCCTTCGAGCACGCGGTCGCCAACGCCGCCGTCGACCCCACCGCGGCCGAGCAGTGGGGAGACCCGGGACGCCGACGGCAGCTGGCGGCAGAGATCGCCGCGCTCCAGAGCGCAGCCCCCCCGCGACTGCAGGCGCACGAGCAAGTGTTCTACCGCTGGGTGCAGCCTCTAAGCGAGGCGCTGGCGGCACTGCACAGTAGCCTGCTGGCCGCCCGCCATGAGACGGCCCTGGCAGCCCTCGGTCGCCTCCGGGCGCTGATGATCGGTTTCTCTCCCTCCACCATGCCCACGTCGGACCTGACCGAGGCTGACGGCGAGGCCGTAGTCCAGGCCTACAACCTCGGTTGGCGCCTCTACAGCGGGCTGACGCCCGAGGAATATCTGCACGCCTATTGGCTGCTCGTGCTCGTGGAGCTGGGCGCGGCCGTACCCGCGGAGACCGATTGGACGCGCCTGCGCGAGGCTGCGCAAGAGGTCATCGCGACGCTGGGCCATCGCAATGTCGCGGAGGCGGGCGCCACGCCACCGGCAGAGACGCGCTCCCCGCGCGAGGCGCCCCTGGCCGGACCGATTTCCGGCCTCCGCGAGGAGCGCTTCGCATTGGCATACATCTGCGCGGCCGATGGCCTGCCGGAGATCGTGGATCGGGCCTTGCGCCTCTTACGCCTCGTGCAGCCGGCCAGCCTCACCAGCGCCGCTCAGGGTGCCGATGCGCAGCTCGCCCGCGCTCAATTGGACGCCCTCAACGCGGAGTGGCAGCGTCGCTACGCCCGACTGGTCGCCGCGCAAGCCAGTAGCGTGGAGATGCGCGCGGAGCGGGAGCGGCTCCTCGACATCCTCGCGCCGCTGCAACTGGCGAGCCAGGCCCTGGCCCAGGCGCGAGCCGTCGCGAGCGCCACGCAGGCCGGAGGAGGGCGCGACGCGGGCGGAGGCGCCGCCTCGCTCAGCGGGCTGCAAGCGCAGCCGTATTACGCGCTGGCACGCAACCTGGTGCGCCTGGCGCGCGATCGGCTCGACACCACGCCAGAGGTGGCTCAGGTGCCAGGCTGTCCCGAGCGGCCACCCCGCCGGTCGCCTGTAGGAGTGGACGGCGAGTGAGGCGCGCTGGCGCCACGGAGGCGCGCACCGTGGCGCGCGACCGCCTAGGTCGGGACACAGCGCTATCCCCGCACCTACCAGGGTCTGGAAGCATTCCGCCGCGTGCCTCCCCGACGTGAAGGAGGCCCGGGGCGGGAGCTATGACGGACAGGGGGCGTACTGGTTGGCAGGCGGGCGCGCCATGCGGCATCCTGGTTAGGAAGCCATCTGCGCGGTGGAGTAGCCCCCGTTGTCCTTCTACGCCTTCGGCCAGGCCGTCTATCGCGGGCGCTGGGCCGTGCTCGCCGCGTGGGCGGTCCTGCTGGCCATCTGCGCGCCCCTCGCGCCGCGCGCCGGGACCGTCCTCAAGGTCGGCGGCTTCTCGAACCCCGGTATCGAGTCGGCTCGCGCCCGCGCCGCCCTGGCCAGCGCCCTCGACTACCAGAGCAGCGTGCTGTTGGTGTTGTTCCAGCACCCCGAGTGGCAGGCTACCGACCCGCGCTTCCTCGCCGCCGTCGAGCAGGCCCTGGCGGACGTGCGCGCGATGCCAACCGTGTCGCGCGTGGTCGACTACCGTACCAACCCGCGCCAGATCGGCACCGACGGCCACCTCGCCTACGTCCTGATCACGCTGAACCTGGAGCCCGACGATTTCCTGCGCAGCCTGCCGGAGTTCGAGGCGCGCCTGCGCCCCACCCCCCTGCGCACGATCGTGGCGGGGCCGCCCGTGTTCTACCGCGACATCGAGCAGACCACCGAGCGCGACCTCCGGCGCGCCGAATTGATCAGCTTCCCCTTCGCCCTGGTGGCCCTGCTGGTGGTGTTCGGCTCGGTGGTCGCCGCCGGGGTGCCCGTCGCCCTGGGTGGCACCAGCGTGGTCGTCGCCCTCGCGTTGCTGTTCGGGCTGGCCCGATTCACCGACCTCTCCATCTTTGTGCTCAATATGGCGACCCTGCTGGGGCTCGGCCTCGGCATCGACTATTCGTTGTTCGTGGTAAGCCGCTTCCGCGAGGAACTCCGTAAGCGTCCAGTGGGTGAGGCGGTGGCGATGACCGTGGCCACGGCCGGGCGCGCCGTGATGTTCTCGGGCCTCACGGTGCTGGTCGGCCTGCTGGCGCTGACCATGTTCGATTTCATGTTCCTGCGCTCGCTGGGCGTGGGAGGATCCCTGGTGGTGGGCATCTCGGTGCTCGCCGCGCTGACCCTGCTGCCAGCCCTGCTCGGCGTGCTCGGCCAGCGCATCGACGCGCTGCCGATCCGGCCGCTGCAGCGCCGCCCGCGCCATCAGGGCGTCTGGGCGCGCCTGGCCGCGGCAGTGATGGCCCATCCGTTCCGCGTGCTGGTCCCTACTTTGCTCCTACTGCTCCTGCTCGGATCGCCTTTCTTGCACGTGCGGTTCAGCTCGCCCGACGCCTCGATCCTCCCCGCCGCCGCCCCGTCGCGCCAGGGCTACGAGCTACTCCGGCGCGGCTTCAGCCAGGCGCAGCTCGACCCCATCCTGGTCGCCGTACGGACCGACGGCAACGTGCTCGCGCCGCAGAACCTGGACCGCTTGTACGACTTCTCGCGAGCCATCGCCCGGGACCCACGGGTGGCGCGCGTGGAGAGCATCGTCGACCTGGATCCCCGCATCACGCGCGAGATGTACAAGCTGCTGTACAACCAGCCCGACGGGCTGGGCGACGCGTACGTGACGCAGACGGTCGCGCGGCTGGCGCGCGGCAACACGACCCTGATGCAGGTGTACAGCACGGCGTCGCCGATCGCGGCGGAGTCGCAGGACGTGGTGCGCCTGATCCGCGCCCTCGGCCCGGCGTACGGCCTCGATGTGCTGGTGGATGGGGGCGCGGCCGAAGTGCTGGACGTGGTATCGCGGCTGTACAGCGAGTTCCCTCGTGCGGTCGCCGTGATCGTGGTAACCACCTACGTCGTGCTGTTCCTGCTGTTCCGGTCCGTGGTGCTGCCGCTGAAGGCCATCGTCATGAACACGCTGAGCATTCTGGCCAGCTACGGGGCCCTAGTATGGGTGTTCCAGGAGGGCCATCTCGCCTGGCTGCTCGGCTTCACCCCCCTCGGCTTCGTGGAAGCCTCGCTGCCGATCGTCATGTTCTGCCTGTTGTTCGGCGTCAGCATGGACTATGAGGTGTTCCTGCTCACCCGAGTGAAGGAGGCGTACGACACGCTAGGCGACAATACACGGGCGGTCGCCGAGGGGCTCGAGCGCAGCGGCCGGATCATCACCAGCGCCGCGTTGATCATCGTCGTGGTGAGCCTGTCGTTCGTGGCCGCCGAGATCGTGCTGATTAAGGCGTTGGGGCTGGGGGTGGCCCTGGCGGTCTTCCTGGACGCGACGATCGTGCGCGCCCTGCTGGTGCCTGCCACCATGCGGCTGCTCGGCGAGTGGAACTGGTGGGCCCCGAGCTTGCTGGCCAGGCGCCACCCGCGCTCCGTAGAGTCGCTGAGCAGCAGGGAGTCGGGGGCATGATCCGTTGGCTCGCGCTGACCGGCGCGTTGCTGGTGACGCTCGCCGCCTGCGGGCCACCCCCCGCCCGGCCGCTGCCGGAGCGAGCGCCCGATCCGCCGCGCGCGCCGTTCGTGCCGATCGAGTTCCCGCGCGACGAGGCACCCCACGACAAGCTCACCGAGTGGTGGTATTACACCGGGCACCTGTTCGACGCCGACGGGACACGCTACGGCTTCGAGTTCGTGATCTTCCAGGCCGTGCGCGGCACCCTTCCGGTCGGATACGTAGCCCATATGGCGGTGACCGATCCGGCGCGCGGCCGGTTCTGGCACAGCGAGCGCTCCACGATCGGGTCGCAGATCGGGCGGCAAGATGCCATCGCCCTGGATGTGGCCGGCTGGCAGCTCCAGGGCGCGCTCGGACACGACCACATCTACGCGACCGGAGAGGAGTACGGCCTCGACTTGCGCCTCACCGCCTCCAAGCCCCCCGTGCTGCACGCCGGGATCGGCTGGTTCTCCTACGGACCTGTCGGCGACTCGTACTACTACTCCCGGACACGCCTGGCGGTCGAGGGCACGCTGTTCATCGGGACGGAGGCGCGGCCCGTGCAGGGCCAGGCGTGGATGGACCATCAGTGGGGCGACTTCCTGGTGTTGGGCGGCTGGGATTGGTTCAGCATCCAGCTCGACGACGACACGGAGCTGATGCTGACCTACACGCGCCTACCCGACGGCCGCCCCGGTTTCGCGTTCGGCACCCAGGTAGCGACAGACGGCACCGCCATCGATCTCGCGATGGACTCCGTGACGGTCGAGCCGCTGGGCTCCTGGACCAGTCCACACACCGGCGCGACCTATCCCTCGGGCTGGCGCGTCGCGGTACCGTCTCGGCAGCTCGTGCTGGAGTTGCAGCCTACCATGCAGGATCAAGAGTTGCAGTCGCTATCCAGTACAGGCATCGCGTATTGGGAAGGACAGGTCGAGATCACGGGACGCCGCGCTGATGCGCCCATCGCTGGCCTCGGCTACGTGGAATTGGTAGGGTACGCAACAGCCCGCCCCAGCACGGCCACATCGACCACTCCTCCCTACTCGGCCCAGCAACCATAACGCCTCTCTCGCGCTCCCATCGCAGCCGGCATGCGGACGCATGATTGTGACACATTTGTGATAACTGCGCCGCCTTTCTGCGCCTTTTTGGTGCGTTCTCCCCCGGTTGTGATGTGTCTGTGACGAATCCCGAATTGACGGAACGCGCGACGTTCCGTAGATTGAGGCCGCTCTCAGATGGCGGCCGGCAGGCGGCCCAGCGCGTGGGCCGCGAAGCGGGCAGGCCGCCCTACTTCGGATGCGCGAGGGCGGAATGTGGCAGTAGTGAGCGCGGGACGGCGGCTGCGCTGGTATGGGGCGGTGGGGCTCGCCCTGCTGCTGGGGATCTCGGCGGCCATTCTGTTC
>JADGHJ010000160.1 GCA_019686175.1 Chloroflexota bacterium
GCCGATCTACCGCGCGCGGGCGGGCAGCGAGCGCTTGCCGACCAGGTCGGCCAGGAACGCCAGCACCAGCGCGCCGACGAACGCGGGCACGATCCGCACCCCGAACAGCTCCGGCCCCAGCGGCCCCAGCACGAGCGTGCCGAGCCAGCCCCCAAGCAGCCCGGCGAAGATCGCGCCGAGCCAGCCCCACGGCAGCCGTCCCGGCACCACCGCGTCCGCTGCCCAGCCGACAATACCCGCCACCAGCAGCATCAGCACCAGATGGATGATGCTGCCCGCTGCCCAGAAGAAGATGATGATCGACAGCACGATGATGGCCGCGATCAAGAAGACCGGCATGGGAACCCTCCTCGCCGCCGGTGCAGGCCGTGGCCCGCAAGCATGTCTGCCCCGCCGTGCACGACGGTGCTATGCACGATTGTAGGGGAAACCGTCACCGGCTACAGCCAAACTCGCAGGCCCGGGGCGCTCAGCGCGGGGCCAGCCGCGCGAAGTACGGCCGCAGGCGATCGTAGGTCTGCTCCAGCGTCTCGGGGAGCACCTTCGTCTCGCCCAGCACCGGCATGAAGTTGGTGTCGCCGTTCCAGCGCGGCACCACGTGCACGTGCAGGTGGTCGGGCACCCCGGCGCCGGCCGAGCGCCCCAGGTTCATGCCCACGTTGAAGCCGTCGGGGCGGTACGCCTCTTCCAGGATGCCGACGGCATGCTGCACCAACGCGAACAGCTCGCTCACGGTCGGGGGATCGAGCGCGGGAAGCGCGCCGGTGTGCAGGTATGGCGCCACCATCAGGTGGCCCGGGTTGTACGGGTAGAGGTTCAGGAGCACATAGGCGTGCGGCCCGCGGTACAGGATGAGATTGCGCCGGTCGTGCTGGCGGGGCTCGGCGGGCTTGTCGCACAGGAAACAGGAGACGGCATGCGAGTCCACCTTGCTAGCCTGCTCGATGAACGCCAGCCGCCAGGGAGTCCAGAGGCGCTCCATCATCCCTCCTTGGGTAGGCCGACCGTTCGCGGGGAGTGGCTGGACATTGGCGGGCCCCACGGTCAGGAGGCCGCGGGGGCGTGTAGGTGCTCGCGCGTGTCGAGCCGCGTCAGCCCCATGCCGCGCGCGAACTCCGCCCGCGACAGCGTGGGCGCCACCCAGGCCCGGTACCCCCGCGCCACCAGCAGCTCGCGGCAGCGCTCGGCGGCGCGGACGTCGCCGAAGTACGTGAACAGCGCCGGTCCCGCGCCCGATAGGTTCCAGTCCGGTGCGTCGTCTTCCCCGATCGGAAGCGGGTACTCCCGCCACGCCTGCTCGGTGGCCTCCACCAGCGCGTTGCGCGCGGCCCGCAGCGCCGGGAACGCCTCCATCGCGGTTGGCTCGAGGCCGTTGCCCAACGGGCGCCACGAGGCCGCGGGGTTAGCGCGCAGGCGTTGGGCCAGCGTGGCGACGAACCCGCCCGGGGTGTACCACTTGGGATCAAGCTGGCTGTAGATCCGTCGTGTCTTGTCGGGCAGCGGCTCGGCCGGCACGAGGATCACGAGCCAGCGCGGCAGCGGGTCGGGCAGCGGCTCTACCTGGTCGCCACGACCGCTGGCTAGGGCAGTGCCGCCCAGCAGGAAGAACGGAACGTCGGTTCCGAGGCCCGCGGCCACGCGCGCCAGCTCGTCGACGTCGAGGTACAGCTTCCACAGGGCGTTCAGCGCGACGAGTGCCGCGGCGGCGTCCGCGCTGCCCCCCCCCAGCCCCGCCGCGACCGGGATGCCCTTGTGCAAGGTCAGGGCCGCGCCGGCTCGGCAGCCGGTAGCCTCCTGTAGCGCCTGGGCCGCACGCAGCACGAGGTTGGGCGCGTCGTCCGGCAGCGCCGGGGCCGCCAGCGTCAGATCGGGTGCCGGGGCGCACTCCAGGGTGTCGAACAGGCCGATGGTCTGCAGGATCGAGCGGACTTCGTGGTAGCCGTCGGAACGCTTGCCCAGCACTTCGAGCAGGATGTTGATCTTGGCGGCGGCACGGATGCGAATGCACGCGGGGGTCGGCCGCCAGGGGCGCGCAGGGGCGCCCAAGTCGACTGCGGCCGTCTGGCCGTCGATGCTCATGAACTCTGCACCACCTGATACAGCTGCTCCCATTCGGGCAGCGTGAGGGTCTGCGGGCGGCACGCGGGATCGAGCCCGGCTCGGCGCAGCAGCGCGTCGGCCTCGGCCGGCGGACAGCCCAGCCCCTCCGCCAGCGAGTTGCGGAGCTGCTTGCGCGGTTGCTTGAAGCCCGCCTGGACCACGCGCAGGAAGGCCGCGGGGGCCGCGCGCGCCACGCGCGGCGCCGGGTACACCTCCAGGACCAGCACGGCCGACTCCACCCGCGGCCGCGGGTAGAACGCCCCGGGCGGCACGACCCGCACCAGCCGCGGCTCGGCGTAGAGCTGGACCAGCACCGCGAGATAGCTGAGCTGGCCGGGCGCTGCGACGATGCGCTCGGCCACCTCGCGCTGCACCATGACCACGAGCCGACGCGGTCGGTGCGGCGTCTCGAGGAGGTGGCGCAGCAGCGGCGAGGTGATGTGGTATGGAAGGTTGGCCACCACCTTGTAGCCAGCAGGCACCAGCGTTGCGGGGTCGATCGCCAGCGCGTCGCCCTGGATCACTGTGAGGTTCGGCGGGTGGTCTAGCAGGGCCGGTAGCGCTGCGGCGAGCTGCTCGTCCAGCTCCACCGCCACCACGCGCCCGGCGCGGCGTACCAGCTCCGCCGTGAGCAGGCCCAGGCCGGGGCCGATCTCCAGCACCGTGTCGTCGTGCGTGAGGCCGGCGGCTGCCGCGATCGTCGCAGCGATGCGTCGGTCGACGAGGAAGCTTTGGGAGAGGCGCTTGCGCGGGTGGAGGCCGAGTTGACGGAGCAGCGCGGCGGGTCCCCGTGGATTACCGCTGCCCTGCGGGTAGCTCGGCGCGGTTGGCGCCGCCAGCGGGCGGGCGGGCGTAGCAGCGGCCACCACGGCGGGCCCTGTGGCTACCTCGCGATCGACTTCCGACCAGGCGCTCATGGTTCCATTATAGAGCCCCTGCTGCACTCGGCCGTCCGGCCCCGCTGCTAGGCGGGCGGCAGCTCGCCCAGGTGGCCGGCGCTCTCCGCCGCCATGGCCTCGAGGACGCGGTAGACCGCCTCGGGAGGCTCGGCCGGCCGCCGCTCTTGCGGATCGACGAACCGGTGGTCCGTGTACCCTTCCGCCACGCGGAACTCGTCGTGCAGGCGGACCACGTGGAAGACCACGCGGAACCCGCGGGGCGAGAGGTTGGTCAGCTCCAGGCGCACCTCGAAGCGATCCTCGAGCCGCAGCGGCCCGCGGTAGCGACAGTGCGACTGCACGATCGGCGTCGCGATATGCCACTCGGTGTGCAAGTCGCGCATGTACCAGCCGCGGGCGTGCAGCCAGGCGGCAAAGGCCCGCTCGACGAAATCGTAGTAGCGCGCGAAGTACAGCACCCGCGCGTAGTCCACATCCGCAAAGCCGATCTCAAACTGCGCCCGCATCGTTGCTCCTACTGCCGGACTGTGCAGCCGTAGCGTACACCACGGGCGGCGCTGCGAGCGGCCAGCCTCTTGCACGGTCACAGCCCACCTCCAACGGCGTCCTTAGCGATGCTTGCTATCCTACGAGGCGAGGGCGCGCAGTTATTGCGTCGACGCGGCACGAGGGCTGCCGTCTGTGGCGATGGCCGATCCCGCTATCGGCCCAATAGAGGTCGCGGTCAGCGGGGACGGCAGGAGCCGGAGCGGCGCTGCTTCCCTCGCTGCACGGCCCTGCGGCTCCGACCCTGAGCGACGACGTGGGTGGCGACGTGGAGTACCGTGACTACTACGCGATCCTCGGCGTGCCGCGAACCGCGAGCGAGAAGGAGATTCGCTCGGCGTACCGGCGTCTCGCCCGCCAGTACCATCCCGATGTGAATCCCGGCAACAAGGAGGCCGAGGAGCGCTTCAAGGAGATCAACGAAGCGTACGAGGTACTCTCCGACCCCGAGAGGCGGCGGAAGTACGATCAGCTCGGGGCGCGCTGGCGCGAGTACGAGCAGTGGGAGCGCGCGCGCCAGGCGGCCGGGGAGCCGGCGCGGCCGGAGGAGTTCCAGTGGTTCGTCGAGGAGGCTCCTGCTGGCACCGAGTACACGTACCGGACGCTCACGGACGAGGACCTGCGGGACCTGTTCGGCGAGGCCGGCGCGTTCTCCGACTTCTTCGAGACCTTCTTCGGGCGTGGGGCGCGCCGCGAGGCGCCCCGGCCGCGGCGCGGGGCAGACCTGGAGGCGCCCGTCGAGGTCACGCTCGAAGAGGCGTATCGCGGCACCACGCGGCAGCTCAGCCTGGAGGATGCTACGGGCGCGCCACGGCGGCTGGAGGTAACGATTCCCCCGGGCGTGGACGATGGCGCCCGCGTGCGGATCGCGGGCCAGGGCGCTCCCGGCCGCGCGGGCGGCGCGCCGGGCGACCTGTATCTGGTCGTGCATGTCCGCCCCGATCCGCGGTTCGAGCGGCGGGGCGATGACCTGTACGTGCGCGAGCGCGCGCCGCTAAGCACGCTGTTGCTCGGCGGGGAGCTGCGGGTCCGCACGCCCGACCGCCGCACCCTCGCCCTCAAGATCCCACCGGGCACGGCCGACGGCCAGGTGTTCCGCCTCCGGGGCCAGGGCATGCCTCGGCTGGGACAGCCGGACCGGCGCGGCGACCTGCACGTAGAGGTCCATGTGCGGCTGCCCGAACGCCTGACGCCGCGGCAGCGGGAGCTACTGGAGGAGTTCGCGCGGCTCGAAGAGGGAGTGGCATCCCCGACCGGCGCGTGAGCCGAAGGCGGGCCGGGGGATGCGGCTCCCCACGAGAGGGAGGCACGAGCCGATGGGCAGCGAGAGCAGGGTGACGCAGGTCTGGCATCTGACGGCGGCTGCGGAGCGGGTGGGCCTCTCACCGCGCCGCATCCGCCGCTACGTGCGGCTCGGGCTGCTCCGTCCGGCCCGAGTGGAAGGTCGCGAGCTGTGGTTCGGCGAGCGCGAGCTGGCACGCCTCCGGAAGATCCGACGCCTGGTCGCGCTCGGGTTCGGCGCCGAGCACGTGGCGGTGGTCCTACGGCTGGTGGACGAGCTGGCCGCCGCGCGCCGGGCGCTTGCGGCCTACGAGCGCGCCGGGACCGCGGGCCCGCGGGAGGATCGCCCGGCGGCGTTCGAATCCCCCGCCGAATAGCGGCGGCCGGCCGCGGGGCCGGGCGAGCGGTCAGCGCCGCCGCGGCCGCGCGATCTCCGCGTGCACGCGGCGCCCGCGGAGCGACGTGCGCTGCAGGGCCGCCAGCACTCGCTGCGCGTCCTTCTGCGGGACCTGGACGAGGCTGAAGCGGTCGTAGATGTCGATGGCGCCGATCGCCTTGCCGGGGATCCCCGCCTCGTTGGCGATCGCCCCGACGATGTCGTTCGGCCGCAGCCCATCGGCGCGGCCCAGGCTCAGGAACAGCTTCGTCATGCCGGGCTCGGTGGCCAGGCCGTCCTCGGGGAACGCCTCGCGCGGAGCCGGCGCGGCCGCGCCCGCGCCATTGGTCCGCGTCTCCAGCTCGCCGGTGAGCTTGAGGGCCGCGGCGGCGATCTCGGCCACGTCGTGCTCGGTCGCCAGCTCCTCCACGACGAGCAGGTACGGCTCCAGGTCGCCAGTGCTGAGCACCTTGTGCAGCGTCTCTTTCAGGGCCTCCCGCCGCCGCGCGGCCACGTCGGCGGCCGTCGGCAGGCGGCCGGGCTTCAGCTTCCCCTTCGTCAGCCGCTCGATCAAGCGCAGGGCGCGTCGCTCGCGGGGCGTGACCAGCGTGATGGCCTCGCCCTTGCGGCCCGCGCGGCCGGTGCGCCCGATGCGGTGGACGTACACCTCCGGGTCGGCGGGGACGTCGTAGTTGATGACGTGGCTGACGTCCGGGATGTCGAGCCCGCGCGCCGCCACGTCAGTGGCCACCAGCAGCTCGACCGTCCCTTCGCGGAAGCGGCGCAGGGTACGCTCGCGCTCCGCCTGGCTGAGATCGCCGTGGATCGGCTCCGCCTGATAGCCCAGCCCGATGAGCTGGTCGGCCAGCTCCGCCGCATCGCGCTTGGTGCGCGTGAAGATGATGGCCGACGAGGGCATCTCCACGTCGAGGATGCGCGTCAGGGCGTCGAGCTTGCTGCGGTTGAGCACCTCGTAGTACACCTGGCGCGTCTGCGGCACGGTGAGCTTGTCACGCACCACCGAGACCCATTGCGGCTCGTGCAAGAACCGGCGCGCCAGGTCGGCGATGCGGGGCGGGATCGTGGCGGAGAACAGGGCCATCTGCCGCTCGCTGGGCACCTGCTCGAGGATGAACTCCACATCTTCGATGAAGCCCATGGCGAGCATCTCGTCCGCCTCGTCGAGCACCACCATGCGCACCGCATCGAGGGCCAGCGTCCCACGGCGGATGTGGTCCATCACCCGGCCGGGCGTGCCCACCACGATGTCCACGCCACGCTGGAGGACCCGGAGCTGCCGCTCGATCGGCTGGCCGCCGTAGATGGGCACGATCCGTACGTCGGTGTAGCGGCCCAGCGCGTGGAGCGCCTCGGCGACCTGGATGGCCAGCTCGCGGGTGGGCACCAGAACGAGGCCCTGAGGCTTCGGGCCGCCGGGGCGGAGGCGCTCCAGCATCGGTAGGCCGAACGCGGCCGTCTTGCCCGTCCCTGTTTGAGCCTGGCCCACCACGTCGTGCCCTTCCAAGAGGGGCCCGATCGCCTGCTGCTGGATCGGTGTGGGCTCCTCGTAGCCCAGCTCGGCGATCGCGCGCGAGACTGGGGCGCTCAAGCCCATCTCGGCGAAAGTCGCGACCACGCCCCGCACCTCCTCGGTCAACGGTTGCCCTATCTGCTGCATCCAGCATGCCACGAGTCGGCGCCCTGGGCGCTCGCCTCGCCGGGCGCGGCGTTGTAATCGGCTGCGGGATGTCGCAGCATGTACCCGAGCGAAGGGTTGCTCGCGCCCGGCGGGGCGGGCAGCCGCACCGAGGAGTAGGGATCATGGAGCGCGATCGCGCCCCCGTGCATGCACCCGAGTTCCCGCTGGGCCTGGACTGGCTGAACGTCGAGCGGCCGCTGCGCCTGGTCGACTTGCGGGGCAAGCTCGTCCTGCTCGACTTCTGGACCTACTGCTGAATCAACTGCCTGCACCTGCTGCCGCAGTTGCGGCGGCTCGAGCGCAAGTGGGCGGACGTGCTGGTGGTGATCGGCGTGCACTCTGCTAAGTTCCCCACCGAGCAGGAGACGGCCAACGTTCGCCAGGCGGTCATGCGCCTCAGCCTGGATCACCCGGTCATCAACGACGCCGAGTTCCAGGTGTGGAACCTGTACGCCGTGCGCGCCTGGCCCACGCTGTTCTTCATCGATCCGCGCGGCGAGATCATCGGCAAGCACGAGGGCGAGGTGCCGTTCGACGCGCTCGACCGCTTCGTCGCCCGGTTGGTCCAGCAGTACGAGGCGGAGGGCGTGCTCCAGCGCGGCCCGCTGCCCCTGGCGCCGGAGCGGGCGCGCCTGCCCGACACGCTGCTGCGCTTCCCCGGCAAGCTGGTGGCCGACGCCGCCAGCGGCCGGCTGGTGATCGCCGATAGTGGCCACCACCGGGTGGTGGTCGCCGGCCTGGACGGCCGCCTCCAGCAAGTCATCGGCCGTGGGGAGCCCGGCCTCGCCGACGGTCCCCTCGCTGGCGCGCGCTTCCACGGCCCACAGGGCGTGGCGCTGGTCGGCGACACGCTGTACGTGGCCGACACCGACAACCACGCCCTGCGGGCGGTCGATCTGGCCGCCGGGCAGGTGACGACGGTCGCCGGCACGGGGGAACAGGCGCTCGGCCCGCCCGAGGCCGGTCCGGCGCGCACCACCGCGCTCAACTCGCCCTGGGACCTGGTGTACGCCGACGGCCGCCTGTACGTGGCGATGGCCGGCAGCCACCAGCTCTGGGTGTGCGACCTAGATCGCCAGGAAGTGCGGCTGTTCGCGGGCACCGGCCGCGAGGGCCTGCGCGACGGCCCCCGCCTCGACGCCTGGCTCGCCCAGCCGTCCGGCATCGCGCTGGCCGGGGACCTGCTCTACTTCGCCGACAGCGAGACCAGCAGCATCCGCAGCGTCGAGCGCGGTCCCCAGGGGGCGGTGCGCACGCTGGTAGGGCAAGGCCTGTTCGAGTTCGGCGACGTGGACGGTGTGGGCGACGCCGTACGCCTGCAGCATCCCATCGGCGTGGCCTACGACGGCGAGGCGCTGCTAGTGGCCGACACCTACAACCACAAGCTCAAGCGGCTCGGGCCGCGCACGCGCGCCTGCACGACCTGGGCTGGCACGGGCGAGCCCGGCCATCGCGACGGCCCCCTGGCTAGCGCCCAGTTCTACGAGCCGAGCGGGGTCAGCGTCGCGGGCGAGCTGGTGTACGTCGCGGATACCAACAACCACGCCGTGCGCGTGATCGACCCGGCGACTGGGACCGTACGCACGCTGGAGCTGCGCGCCTGAGCGGCGGCAACGCTACGTGGGCACCACGCGGTGGTACTCTTTGTGGCCCTTGCGCAGCAGCAGCGCGCCCTCGGCGAGGTCGCGCGGCGTGATGATGCGATCGAGGCCCACCCGCTGGTTGTTGAGGTAAGCACCGCCCTGCTGGATCAGCCGCCGCGCCTCGCTCTTGGACGCGCACAGCCCGCTGCGCACGAACAGCTCGACGACCGGCATCCCGGCGGCAAGTTCCGTAGCGGGGATGCGGGTGGTGGGGATGTGGGCAGCGGCGGCCTGGCCGTTACCCCAGAACAGCGCCCGCGATGCCTCCCGCGCTTCCTGGGCGGCTGCCTCGCCATGAGTGATCGCGGTGGCCTCGTACGCCAGCCGCTCCTTTGCCTCGCGCAGTGCCGCGCCCTGCAGCCTGCCCAGCGCCCGTACCTCCTCCATCGGTAGGAAGGTGAACATGGCCAGGAACCGCTCGACGTCGGGATCCTCGGTGTTGATCCAGAACTGGTAGTACTCATAGGGCGAGGTGCGCCGCGGGTCGAGCCAGACGGCGCCGCGCTCGGTCTTGCCCATCTTGGCCCCGGAGGCCGTCTGGATCAGCGGGAAGGTCAGCGCGAACGCCTGCCCCCCCTCTGCCTTGCGGATCAGGCTGACCCCGGCCACGATGTTGCCCCACTGGTCGCTGCCGCCCACCTGCAAGATGCAGTCGTACTCGCGGTACAGGTGCAGGAAGTCGTAGGCCTGGACCAGCATGTAGTTGAACTCGACGAAGTTGAGCCCGGCCTCGGACGCCAGCCGCGTGCGGTACGTCTCGGCGTGCAGCATCTCGTTGACGTTGAAGTGCCGGCCGATGTCGCGCAGGAACTCGATGTACCGCAGGGGCAGCAGCCAGTCGGCGTTGTTGAGCAGCAGCGCGCGCCCCTCGCGAAAGTCGAAGTAGCGGCTGAGCTGGGCACGGATGGGCTCGATGTTGGCCGCGATCTCCTCGGGGGTGAGTACGGCGCGCGCGGCCGTCTTGCCCGAGGGGTCGCCGACCAGCGCCGTGCCGCCGCCCACCAGCGCGATGGGGCGATGGCCGAGCCGCTGGAGGTGTGCCAGCGCCATGGTTGGGATCAGGTGGCCGACGTGCAGGCTGGGAGCGGTCGGGTCGTAGCCGCAGTAGACCGTGATCGGCCGTTCGAGCGCCGCCCGCAGGCCGCGCTCGTCCGAGCAGTCCTTGACGAAACCGCGTTCGCGCAAGACATCGAAGGCGTTCATCGCCCGCTCCCGGCAGGCTTCTCACGCGGCGCGGCGGCATGGGTGGGGGCCTGCCGCCGCGCCGGCGGATGTCATCCGAGATACCTTAGCACCGCGCCGCGCCGCGGGAAAAGGCGGTGGATAGCGGCGACGCGGCGCGTCGCGCTCACGGCGTGAGGGTCACGTTGACGGCGGTGAGAGGCACGCCGTTGGCCGTCGCGTTCAGCGTTACCGGCACGTTGGCACCGACCGGTGCGACGAGACGGAACAGCGCATTGCCGTTCCCATCGGTAACCCCCGTCGGCGGTATTACCTGGACGCCGGCCGGCCCTGTGGCCGTCAGCGTCACGGAGACGCCGGGGATCGGGATGTTACTGGCGTCGCGCACCGTTACGGTCACCGGAATGCCCCCTTGGGCTGCGTTCTGGCTTACGGAGGCTGGGTTGGGCACGACGACCTGCGAGTTGGGCGCCGACGGCACCCGCCCGCCCGGGCACCCCAAGC
>JADGHJ010000161.1 GCA_019686175.1 Chloroflexota bacterium
GGTCGGGGGTGACGCCGGTACGGGGGGCCGCTCGGGCATGTTGGCGAAGAGGTATTCGCCACAGAACAGGCAGCTCAAGTCGTCGACATCGTAACCCGGATACAGCGGCCCCGCGCAGCGGGGACACCGACGAGGCATAGGACGCCGCGGGCCGATAGGCATGGGCTACACTCCTCTCCCTCCACAGGGTTGAGCGGCAGCGATGGCATCAGCGGCGCGTGCGGTTCCGATCTGCTGCAGAAATCATCGGCGCCGGAGGCGCGCTCGGATAGGCACCGGGGGGCCACGGGACAGCAGGATCTCCGGCGCTAGAAGCCGATCGGCGGACGCTCGGAGCCGCCGGACGCGGGGGGCTCGCCGCCCGTGGCCAATTCGGCAAATCGGCGCGTCAGTTCGGCCAGGTCACGGCCCGCGGCGACGATGCGCGCGGCGTAGTCCGGCACGAGGGTCGCGTCGATCGCGCCCGCCGCGAGCAGTTCGGCGTAGCCGACGACCTCCGTAAGTGCCTGGTTCATGCTGTGGGTGAGCGTGTGGGCGACCTGCGCGGCCGCCAGCGCGCGAGCGGCCTGCGCTTCCGCTCGCTGGCGAGCCGCACGCTCTGCCTCCAAGCCCGAGCGAAGCGTGGCTTCCCGTCGGCGTACGTCGAGCCAGACCCCCACCCGCGCTAGCAACTCGGCGAGATGGAACGGCTTGAGCACGTAGTCGTCTGCGCCGGCGGCGAAACCGGCCAAGCGCTCCTGCGGGGAGTGCGCCGCGGTGAGGATGAGCACCGGAAGGTACGGCTGTCGGGGGGTGGCGCGCAAGCGCCTGCAGACCTCGAGGCCCTGGATATCGGGCAGGTCGAGATCGAGAATCGCCAGGTCGATGGGCTCCTGGGCCAGCAGTGTCAGGGCTTGGGCGCCCGTGGCGGCCACGAGTGCCCGATAACCGGCCGCGCCGAGCCCCGTTGCGATCTGGTGCGCGAGCCGGTGTTCGTCGTCGACGACAAGCACGGTAGCGCTGGGGGTGGTCACTCGCTCTCCAGCACCGCCTGGCGGTCCTGCGCGCTGCGAGGGCAGCTGCGGCCGCTGGTAACAATCGCCTGTAGTGTAGCAAGGATCCGAATACGCGGCGGGCCGCTCGGTAGGCGCGGAGCGCGGCGTGGATGCTCAGGACGCGCTCGCGTTTGGGGGCGGCAGCCAGCGCCGGATGCAGGCGACGAGCTGGTCGAGATCGAATGGCTTGGGAAGTAGGTCGTTGGCCCCCGCGGCTGCCGCATAGCCCTTCACGTCGCCGGGCATCGCCGTGAACAGGATGAGCGGCAATCGAGCCCCAGTGGGCTGCTGGCGGATCAGCCGGCACAATTCTACGCCGTTCTCGTCGGGCAGGCGAGCATCGATGAGCGCGAGATCCACGCCACCGGCGTGGATGCGGGCCAGGCCGGCGGCGCTATCGGGAGTGCTCTCGACGCAGTAGCCCTCGCTCTCGAGGCACTCGCGCACGAGCTCGCAGATGGCAGGGTCGTCGTCGACTACTAGCACGAGTGGACGGGCGGCTGACATGGGCTAGATCTCCAGCGCTCGGTCGCCGACAGCCTATCACGGGGAGGATACACGATAGCGCGGTGGCACCGAGGGTGTCGCGCGGGGCGGGTCCCCGGGGCGGTACAGGCCGGGCATTGCAGGAGAGGTAGTGGATCGAAGCGCGCGGGGAGTTGCGCCGCGTTGCGGACAGGCGGTGGCAGGGCGAGAGCGGCAGTCAGGGCACCACGGCGAGCAGGAGGTCGGCGCTGAACCCAACGACGTCCGGCGGCGTGTCGTGCCATCGGGCGACCGCCGCGAGGAGGTCGGTCACCCGGAACGGTTTGGCGAGGATGCGATCGGCTCCCGCCGCGCTGGCTTCTTGGAGACGGTCGATGTCAGCGCTGATAGCGATCACCGGCAGGTCGGGATTCCTGCTGCGGAGGTAGCGTAGCACCGCGAGGCCATCCAGCTGAGGCAACGCCAGGTCGAGGACGACGGCTCGCACCCACTGGCGGGTGGCGGCCATGCGTTGGATGTACTGGAGCGCCTCCGATCCGTCGGCGGCCTGCTGCGTTTGGAAGCCGGCGAGCTGTAGCGCGCGGCAGATCAGATGGCGGACGCCAGGCTCATCGTCGACGACGAGGATTGTGGGCTGGGGGCCAGGAGCAGCTGAACACGTGATATCGGTCAAGGTACCCTCCTAGAGGAGGATCGGCAGGAGGGGCCAAGCAGTTGAGCGACAGATCACGACGGGCGGGAAGCGCGCGGGCACCACACTAAGAACGGCTCCTGCCGGTTCGCAGGAGCCGGAGAGGCGACGGGCGGAATCGAACCGCCGATAAGGGTTTTGCAGACCCCTGCCTTGCCACTTGGCCACGTCGCCAGATTAGGAGGGAGCGATCGGCGGTGACACGCACCGGCCGGCGATCGGGGAGCGGAAGACGGGATTCGAACCCGCGACCCTCTCCTTGGCAAGGAGATGCTCTACCACTGAGCCACTTCCGCTTGGCGAGCACCGTGCGCCCGCACCGAAGAGTATACGGGATAGTCAGGCAGACCGGCAAGAGGAGTGGCGCGGCAGGGATGCGGGCAGCGTGCTAATGAAGCGCTCGAGCGCTTCCCAATACGGGGGACCGCCATTCAGGTAGGCGTCGTAGTGACCAGCGGTCTCTAGGGCGGAGAAGTACTTGGGCTCGGCGGCCGCCTCGTAGAGCGCCCGGCCATGGGTAAAGGGAACTAGCGGGTCGTGCCGGCTGTGCAGGATGAGCACGGGAACGCCCACATGCTGGATCTTGCGGAGCGAGTCGTACTGGGTGCGGATGAGCGGTATGAGCGGGAGGTACGGATAGAGATGCCGCGCCATCGCGGGAATCGAGGCAAAGGCGTTCTCCAGAATTAGCGCACGGACCCGGGTGCGGAGTGCCAACTCGACGGCCACCGCGCCACCAAGCGAGCGGCCAAACACGATGACGGCCGCCGGATCGCAGCCGGATCGGACGGCGAGCTGGGCCAGCGCGGCTTCGGCATCCCGATACAGGCCGTCCTCGGAGGGCACGCCGTCGCTCCACCCGTAGCCGCGATAGTCGAAGATCAGCACGCTGGCGCCCAGGCGATGATGCACGGCCGCGAGGTTGTCCAAGCGATGCGCGATGTTGCCCGCATTGCCATGGAGCCAGAGCCATACGGAGGATCCGCGCCCCGGGAGCCACCAGCCGTGGAGCCGCACGCCGTCGCTTGCCGTGAACCAGACGTCCTCGTACAGCAGACCGAAGTCGGCAGGCGTGCCGTTGAGCACACGGCCGGGGAAATAGAGGAAGCTGCGCTCGACGGCCGCCAGCAGTGTCTCATGTAACGCGAACAGGCCCACCATCCCTCCGAGCACGGCGAGCAACCACGATCGCCAGTCCACCCGCCGGCGGGCCGGTCGCATGATACGGTGCGTCGCCATCGTTTGGCCCCGCTGTCGGAGAGGATACGGGCCCACGCGGTGGCGGACAACGTGCTGGCGCATGGGCTCGCCGAGTGGGCGCCGGGTGGAAAGCGCACGCCGGGCGACGCCGACCTACGAGGCACGGAGGTAGGTGCGCAGGCCGGCTTCCAGGGAGCGGAACTCGAGGCCGAAGATCGCCTGGGCCGGCCCTGGATCGACCAGCTCCTCCATGAGGAGGAAATCGATGGCCGCCGGGGTCAGAGGCGGGGCGGGTAGCAGAGCGAGGGGCGCCGCCAGGCGCTTGAGCAGGGGCGCCGGGACGTGCACCAAGGGTTGTCGACGGCCGAGAACGCGTTGGACTGTGCGGATGATCTGGTCCATGGTGAGCACCTCGGGACCACCGACCTCGATGACCTGGTGGGTGGCGGCGGGCGTGTCGACCGCCCGCGCCCCGATGAGACCGACATCCTGGACGAAGACCGGTTGGACGCGGTTGCGGCCGGAGCCGAGGACGGGCACGACCGGCAGGTGGCGAACGAAGGCCACGAAGCGGTTGAGGCTGCGGTCGCGTGGACCGTAGATCCAGGAAGGTCGCAGGATCACGTACTCGAGGCCGCTGGCGCGGATGGCTTCCTCGGCACGCCACTTGGCACGGAACCACGGCTCGGCGCGCCCGGGGCGAACGCCAGCGCCGCTGAGGTAGACGATACGCCGCACCGGGGTACCGCGGCACGCGGCGACCAGGTTGACGGTGCCCTGACCGTCGATGGCCTCGTAGGTGAGGCCGCGGCGAGGGCTCTCGATTGGGTGGTTGGGGAACTGGACGCAGTGGACCACGCACTCGGTGTCGGCCAGGGCGGCGCGGAGGGAATCGAGGTCGCGGACGTCACCCCCGACCAGGGAGACGGCCGGTCCCCACGGGCTGGGACGTGCGGGGCGGCGGGTGAGGCAGCGCAGCTCATGGCCCTGGCTCAGGCGCAAGAGCTGGTCGATGATGGCCGAGCCGACCAGGCCGGTGCCGCCAGCGACGAGGACGCGCATCCTGGCTCCACAGGAGGGCCGTCAGGCCGCCCCACGAGATGATGCCACAGGACTCGGCGGTTGGGTGAACTGGGGCAGCGAGCGGCGCTCGAGTGGCTCACGGTAGAGCCCGCCGCCGCAACGACCACAGCGGAGCCCGGCGAGGGACGCGACCTGTGGGCGGATAGCGGCGTGCGACGGCAGGACGAGCCGCGTGACATGACCGAGCGGGCCACGCTGGGTAAGCAACTCACCGCAGATCTCGCCACAGTGCAGGCAACGCAGTTCGTCAACGTCGGTGGGAACCAGGTTGGGGCTGGCAGGACGGGCCACCGGGGTGGCCGGGCCTGGCGCCAGCAGCTCCCGGGCCGCCAGCTCCGCGCGCACACCCTCACTGGTACGCGCGCGCATGGCGCGCAAGAGTTCGACATCGCGCTCAGAGTACAGGCGCCGGCCATCCTGTCCGCGGCGGGGGCAGGGGATGCCGTAGCGACGCTCCCAAGCGAGTATGGTAGTGACAGGAATGCCGGTGGCGCGAGCCACGCCCTGAGTGGAGTAGACGGGGGCAGTGGGGTCGGGGGCGGTCGTGGTGGACATCGAGCGCCTCCAGAGCCTCCTGAACTGTGGCGACCGCGGCCGCCGATGTTGCCCTAGCGTAGCATGCTGCACACTCTTCGTCAATGATCTGCCAAGAGCGATTTGCAATAGATATGCAAAGCCCTAACAGCCGTGGTCGGGGCCCGATGGGGCGGAGCGGGGCTGGCATGCCGCCCGACGCGGGCCTATGATGGGCAGTGAACGGCTGGGCGGGAGGTGGGAATGGTCACGGCGATCGTACTCATCCAGACAGCGCTGGGGAGTGTACAGGCGGCGGCGGAGGCGCTGCTGCAGGTGCCGGAGGTGGCCGAGGTGTACTCCGTGGCCGGGGAGTACGATCTGGTGGCGATCGTGCGGGTGCGGGAGTACGAGCAGATGGCGCAAGTCGTGCCTGGCGCGCTGAGCCGGATTCCAGGGCTACAGCGCACGCGCACGCTGATGGCGTTCCAGGCGTATTCGCGGCACGATCTGGAACGGCTGTGGAGCGTCGGGCTGGACGAGGAGGCGGCGCGCGAGCAGGGTGGGGCCGACTGAGCCCGTGGACGGTGAGGAGCGGGGGCCGCGCTCGGGAGGGCACGGCCCCCGCGGCGTTAGCGCGGTCCCCCCTGCCGCTCGCGCTCCATGGCTCGCTGGCAGTCGATGCAGGTAGCGGCCTCGGGCCGGACGCGGAGGCGCTCCGGGTCGATGGGCCGACCGCAGACCGTGCAGATGCCGTAGGTGCCCTCGCGTTGGCGCTCGCGGGCGGCGGCGACTGCCTCGAGCTGGCGCTCGGCCATCTGACGGACCGTGAGGTCGAGCTCGCGCTGGAAGGTGATGTCGGAGGTATCCGCCGGGTGCTGGTCGGCGGTGGTGATCTCGCCGGTTGCGCCTTCCTCGTCGCTCGCGAAGCTGGTGCGATCGACGAATTGGACGATCTCCTCGGCCTGCTGTTCGCGTTGGCGAAGCGCGTCCGCCACGTCGGGGGGGCGCTCGCCGGGCTGGCGTTCGGGATCGGGTGCGGACGAGGACATAGACAGCCTCCGGGCTAGCGCTGCCAGGGCACGCTGGTGTCCGGCCAGCGGCTGGCGCTTCGACTGGAAGTCCAGTATGCAAGAAAGGGGCCGCGGGCGTTCCAGGACGTCGGGCGGGATCCGCGAGGAGGGATAAGGGTGAGCGGCGAGCAGCCGTTGTTGGTGGTGCGGGAAGCGGAGCGGGCGACGATCGTGATCAACCGGCCGGAGAGTCGGAACGCGATCACCCAGGCGATGTGGCAGGAGCTGCAGGAGCTGTTGCGCGGGCTCGCGGCGGATCGGTCGGTCCGGGTCGTGCTGTTCCGTGGGGCGGGCGAGCGGGCGCTGGCATCGGGGGCCGATATCACGGAGTTCGACGCGACCCGCAGTAGCCGGCAGGGGGCGATCGCGGCGTACCACCTGGTGAACGACACGATGAACCTGATCGAGCGGCTGCCGCAGCCGACGATCGCCCTGATCCATGGCTATGCGGTAGGAGCGGGCTGCGAGCTGGCCGTGGCCTGCGACTTCCGGGTGGCGGCGCCGGAGGCGCGGCTGGGGATTCCGGCGGGCAAGCTGAACATCACCATCGGGCAGCGGCACATCCGGCGCCTGGTGGCGCTGGTGGGCCCGTCGCGAGCGAAGGACCTGCTGATGACGGGGCGCCTGGTGGGAGGGGAAGAGGCGCTGCGGATGGGCCTGGTGGACTATCTGGTGCCCCGGGCGGAAGTGGAGCGGTTCGCGCACGAGCTGGCGGCGCAGATCTGCGCCAGCGCCCCGCTCGCCGTACGGTGGGCGAAAGAGGTCGTCAACCGCTGTCTGGACGATCCGGGACTGGCGAGCGCGAGCGACGATGCCGAAGCATCGACGCGCTACGTCCTGACCGAGGATTTCGCGGAAGGCGTACGGGCATTCCGCGAGAAGCGTACGCCGCGGTTCACTGGACAATAGCGGCACCGGTCCGGCGGCCGGGGAGAGCGGAGATGAGAGCGGTAGTGGACGACCGGCAGACGATGGGTGCTCCCCGGGCCGAGGCGCCGCCGGTGATCGCCCTGGAAGAGGTGCGGCTGGGCTATGGCGATCGGGAGCTGATCCAGGGCTTGACGCTGGCCGTGACGCCGGGGCAGGTGTTCGGGCTGGTGGGGCCAAGCGGCGGCGGGAAGACGACGCTGCTGCGCGCGGTGCTGGGCCTGGTACGGCCGCGAGCCGGCGAGGTGCTGGTGTTCGGCGAGCCGGCGCTGACGCTACCGCGACGGCTGCGACGGCGGCTGGGCTACGTACCGCAGCAGTTCACGCTGTATCCGAACCTGACGGTGGTCGAGAACCTGCGGTTCGTGGGCGGGCTGTATGGGCTGGGGTGGTGGCGGCAGCGACGGCGGATCCGGGCCACACTGGAAGCGCTGGAGCTGTACGAGCACCGCGGCAAGCTGGCGCGGCACCTGAGCGGGGGGATGCTGCGGCGGCTGCAACTGGCGGCGGCGCTGCTGCACGAGCCGGAACTGCTGCTGGTGGACGAGCCGACGGCAGGGATCGACCCGATCCTGCGCCAGCGGTGCTGGGAGGAGTTTCGGGCGCTGGCGCGGCAGGGGCGCACGGTCTTCTTCACCACACAGTACGTGAACGAGGCGGAGCTGTGCGACCAGGTGGCCCTGGTGGCGGGGGGGCGGCTGCTGGCGATGGGGACGCCCGAGGCGCTGCGCCGGCGCGCCTATGGGGGCGACCTGGTGGAGGTGGCCGGCCCGGCGCTGGACCTGCGCGCGGCGCTTGCGCTCTCGCGTCTCCCGGTGGTGCTGCGGGTGGAGAGCGCGGTGCCCGGGGCAGTGCGGGTGGTGGTGGAGGACGCGGCGCGGGCGACGCCGCTGCTGGTGCGGGCGTTGGAGGAGCAGGGCGTGCGCGTGGCGGAGGCGGCGACGAGCCAGCCCAGCTTCGACGACGTGTTCACGCGGCTGGTGCAGCAGCATGCTTAGTCCGGCGACACGCACGCTGGCCCCGGCGGGGGTGTTTCTCGGCGAGCTGTTCCGGCAGCCGTGGCTGCTGCTGGTGGTGATCTTCGGGCCGTTTCTGATCCTGCTGGTGTTCGTGGTCGGCGCGCGGGTGTACCGCGACTTTCCCACCACCATCATTGTGCAGCCGGCGGGCCACGGCGAGACGGCGGGGCAGCCCGGGCCTGCGGAGCTGTCGAACTACCTGCGGGTGGTGGAGGTGACCTCGAGCCGGGAGGGCGCGCTGGCGCGACTGCAGCGCGGGGAAGTGCAGCTCGTGCTGGAGTTGCCGGCGGAGCCGCAGGCGGCGCTGGCGCGGGGCGAGCAGGCGCAGATCCGGCTGTACACCAACGAGATCGACCCGCTGACGCGCTCGTTCTTCACGCTGTACGTGGAGAGCCAGATTGCCGAGCTGAACCGTCAAGCAGTGGCCCAGGCGGCGGCGCAGGCCCAGGGGCAGGCGGCGCAGGTCCAGAGTGACCTGGACCGGCTGCAGCGGGCCCTGGAGGGGATCGACGCACAGCAGGTGGCGACCCTGCGGCAGCGGGTGACGGAGGCGCAGCGGCTGCTGGCGCAGATCGAGAGCGGGCTAGGGCAGGCGAACGATACCGCGGCGCAGCTGGGGATGGCGCTGAACGATGCCGCGGTGCAACAGGCGCGGGTACGCCAGCTCAGGGAGGAGCTGGCACGGATCGACGCGCAGCTCGCGTTGGTGCCGAGCGCGGAGGAGCTGCTGCGCCTGCGACAGGCGGTGGCGCAACTGCGGCCGCTGTTGACGCGCCTGCAAGGGACGAGTCCGGACGTGCTATCGGCGCCGTTCGCGGGAACGGTGATCGACACGGCGCCGTACCTGCCGGCAGGGACGTCGTACTTTCTGCCGGGGATCTTGGCGTTGGTCCTGCAGCACCTGGCGGTGACGCTGGCGGCGGTGTCGATCGCCCGGGACCGGCGGCTCGGCATTCTAGATCTGTATCGGCTGGCGCCGGCGGCGCCAGCCGAGATCCTCCTGGGAAAGTACCTGGGGCTGGCGGTGATGGTGGCGCTGATCGCCGCGGGGGTGACGGCGCTCGCCTTGGTGGTGCTGGGGCTGCCTGTGCTCGGGGGCGTGCCGTGGCTGGTGGCAGTACTCAGCGCGTTCCTGCTCACGGCGCTGGCACTGGGGTTCGTGGTGGGACTGACGGCCCGGAGCGAGGAGACGGCGATCCAGGTGGCGATGCTGCTGCTGATCGCGTCGGTGGCGTTCGGAGGCATCCTAGCGCCGCTGGACCAACTCACGTTGCCGCTGCGGGTGCTGGCGTTCGGGCTGCCGGTGACGTCGGGCAAGGTGCTGCTGGAAGCAGTGATGTTCCGCGGCTACCTGTTCGACTGGGTCACGCCCGCGGTGCTAGCCGCCCTGCTGGTGGGCCTGCTCGTGCTGAGCTTCCGGCTGTTCGCGCGGCAGCTAGCACAGCGGGGGTGAGGGCGAGCCGCTACTCGGTGATAGCCTCGAGGCTACGCCCGCGCGTCTCGGGGCCGAACAGGAGCATGACGAGGCCACCGAGCACCATGATGGCGGTGAAGGCAAGGAAGACGGTCTGGTCGCCGCCGAACAGGGCGATTTGGACCGCGATAGAGAGCGGGGCGAGGAAAGCGAACACGCGGCCGCAGGCGGCGGCCCAGCCGGCGCCGGTCGCGCGCAGGCGGGTGGGATACAGCTCGGGCGTGTAGGTGTAGACGACGCCCCAGGCGCCGAGGTTGAAGAAGCTGATGACGCTGCCCCACCAGAGGATGGCCGGCACATCTTGGGCAACGAGCGCGACTTGGCCGAAGAAATAGGCACCGATGGCCGCGGCGAGCAGGAAGGTGACCAGCGTGACGCGGCGCCCCCAGCGCTCGACCAGGTACGCAGCGGTGAAATAGCCGGGGATCTGGGCGAGCGCGATGATCAGGTTGAACAGCAGGGCGTCGTGCAGGGAGAAGCCTTTGCGGACGAACTGGAGCGGCAACCAGAGGAAGATGCCGTAGTAGCTGAAGTTCATGGTGGCCCAGAGGGCCCAGAGGACGAGTGTGCGGCGCAGGTAGCGCGGCGCGAACAGCTCGGCGACGTTGACGCGGGTGGCGGGCGCGATGGGCGGGGC
>JADGHJ010000162.1 GCA_019686175.1 Chloroflexota bacterium
CGGCCGCCTCTCGCCGGGTCCAGCGGGGCTGTTCGTGCTGCCCGTGGGCTATTTCGTGGCCGGGGTGGGCGGGGCCGTGGCGGCGGCGCTCGCGCAGGGGCTCGTGGCTCTTGGGGTGCTGGGCCTGTTGCGCGCGCACGCGCGGACGGCGCACCTGGTGGTGGTGCGCGATGCCACCCGCGCGGTCCAGGCGGCCACGGCGGGCCTGCTGCTGGCCGTCGGTTACCTCATCCTCATCGGCACGGCGCACTCGCCGCTGGATTGGATGGTGGCCCTCGTCGCCTTCGGACTACTGATGTTCACGCGCGTCGACGTGCTGCTGGTGCTAGCGGCCGCCGCCGGGCTGGGCCTGGGCGGGGCGCTACTGGGGTGGCGTTAGATGCGAATCACGGATGCCAAGCTGGCGCCGACGCTGGCCATGCTGGTGGCGATCTTCGTGGGCGCGATGGACATCAGCATCATGTCCACGGTGATGCCCACGATCGTGGGCGAGCTGGGTGGGCTAACACTGTATAGCTGGAGCTTCAGCGCTTACCTGCTCACCTCCACCACCACCGTGCCACTCTATGGCCGCCTCGCCGACCTGTACGGCCGGAAGCCGATGTTCCTCACCGGCATGACCATCTTCGTGATCGGCTCGCTGCTGTGCGGTCTGGCGCGCAGCATGGAGCAGCTCATCGCCTTCCGCGCGTTGCAGGGGCTCGGCGCCGGCGGGCTACTGCCCATCACCATCACCATCGCGGGTGACCTGTTTCAGGGCGAGGAGCGGGCCAAGATCCAAGGCTACATCTCGGCCGTGTGGGGGCTGGCCGCGATCCTCGGCCCGCTCGTGGGCAGCCTCATCGTCACGCGGGCTGCCTGGCCCTGGGTGTTCTGGATCAACGTGCCGATCGGGGTGACCACGGCCACGATCCTCGCGCTCACGCTCCGCGAGCGGGCCCAGACCCACGCGGTGCAGATCGACTACGGCGGCGCCATCCTGCTCACGGCGGGGATCGCGGTCCTGTTGTTCGCCCTCGTGGACAGCGGGCAGGCAGGGCTCGGTGCAGCACACATCGTGCTCCTGTTCTTGCTGGCCGCCGGCTTGCTGGCCGGGTTCGTCTGGGTCGAGCGCCGGGTTCCCCAGCCGATCCTGCCCCTCGGGCTGTTCCGCCACCGTGTGCTCACGCTGACCAATCTCGGCGCCCTGGTGCTGGGCGGCTGCATCTACAGCTCCAGCGCCTATCTCCCGCTGTTCGTCCAAGGTGTGCAGGGAGGCAGCCAGTTCCAGGTGGCGTTGGTCAGCGCGTCGATCTCCGTGGCTTGGACCATGGGAAGCATCGTGGGCAGCCGCCTGCTGCTCCGGGCGAGCATGCGTGCCGCGTCGCTCGTGGGCCTCGGCCTGGTCAGCGTGGCCAGCGTCGGGCTGGTTCGGCTGCAGCCTGAGACGCCCCTCTACCTAGTGATGCTGGTCGGGCTGGTGTTGGGGCTGGGCCTCGGCGTTACCTCGACCACGTTCATCGTGGTGGTGCAGACCGTGGTCGCGTGGGAGCAGCGCGGGCTGGCCACGGCGCTACAGCAGTTCTGCCGCGCCATCGGTGGGACGCTGTGGGTGAGCATTCAGGGGGCGGCGCTCAGCGCCGCGGTGACCGGCGCTCTGGCTAGCTCGTCAGGCCCCACCGCCGGCACGGGCCGCCTGCCGGACATCAACGCCATTCTGGACCCGGGGCTGCGGGCCATGCTGCCCGCCGAGCAGCTCGGGGCGCTGGCGAGCGTGCTGGGCGGGGGCCTGCATCAAGTGTTCGTGCTGTACCTGCTGCTGGCCTTGATCGGGGTCGTGTTGGCGGCGTTCTTGCCCCCGCGCCCGCTGACGGCCCGTGCGCTCGAGCAGGCCGCGGTCGCGCGCGGCGAGTAGCCAGGGCGCCTGGCGGCCGGCTTCCATGAGTTTTTAATACCTCCCGCATGGAGGCTTAGCAGCGCTGTTCGATAGTGAAGACAGGACGGTGCCGCCCGATGGACAGCGCGGCGCACAAGCTGGGGGAAACAGCGTGGGAGTCGTCTCGCTCGAACAAGTTGGTGCATGGCGGCGACAGGTGCCGCTGGATTGGCGCACCTTGGTGCTGCTGGGCGCGCTACTCCTGCTGGGTGGCGTACTCGGCTACCTGGCGCTAGTCCGACTGACCACCCCCGCCCCACAGGCCGTCCAGGCCGTGACGGTTCAGCGCGGCTCGGTCATCGCGGGGGTGAACGGGACGGGCTCGGTGGTCCCCGATGTCGCCAGCAAAGTCGGCTTCCGGGGCGCCGGCCGCGTGGCCCAGGTGTTCGTCAAAGTCGGGGACCATGTGGAGGCGGGCCAGCCGCTCGCGATTCTGGACCAGACCGACCTACAGGCGCAGCTCGATGCGGCCCGGGCGGCCCAGGCCCAGGCCGAGGCCAAGCTGCAGGCGGTGCTCAACGGCGCGCGGCCCGAGGACGTGGCCGCCGCCCAAGCGCAGCTGGCCGCCGCGCAGGCACGCCTGGCCGACATGCTCCAGCCGCGGCCCGAGGATGTGGCGGCCGCGCGGGCGGCGGTGGCGCAGGCCCAGGCCAAGCTCGACGGCCTGTTGCGCGGGCGCGATGAGGACATCGCCGCCGCGCAGGCGAACCTCGACGCGGCTCAGGCCAAGCTCGCCGCGATGGAGGCGCAGGGCCGGCCCGAGGATGTGGGGGCCGCCGAGGCCGCGCTCGACAGCGCGCGCGCCAAGCTGCAGCAAGTGCTCAACGGCCCCTTGCCGGGAGACATCGCTGCGGCCGAGAGCGCCGTGGAGACCGCGCGCGCCAACTTCGACAGCGCACAGGCCAAGCTGGAGCAGGTGCAGCAGGGCGCCACGGATGCCGACATCCAAGCCGCCGTCGCCGCCCTGGCCTCGGCGCTGTCGCAGCAACAGCAAGCCCAGAGCAAGCTCGACGCGCTCCTGCACCCCACCGACGCCGACATGATCGCCGCGCAGGTCGCGGTCGATAACGCCCGCTCGGAGCTGGATAGCGCGGAGGCCCGGCTGGCGCAGCTCCAGAATCCACCAGCGGCCGATCTGGCCGCTGCCCAGGCGGCGGTGCAACAAGCCCAGGCCGGCCTGCGTCAGGCGCAAACGCGCCTGGCTGCCGCACGCCCGGCGCCCAACAGCCCCGAGGCCATCGCCGCGGGCGAGGACGTGGTTGCTGCCGCGCGCAACCTCCAGATCGCGCAGACGCGGCTGAACAATATCAACATGGGGCTTCCGGCCAGTGGCAGCACCAGCGGCACGTCGAGCACCACGACCGCGCGGAGCAGCGCGTCGGGCACGACAACGAGCAACACGGCGGGCAGCGCCGGCACGGCGGCCCCTGCCTCGAGCACGGGCCCGTCGACCCAAGACCTGCTCAGCGCACAGGCCAGCGTCAGCAGTGCGAACGCTACCCTCCAGCGAGCAATGGCCGCACTGCAGGCCGCGCAGGTGGGCGGGGCGAGCAACGATAGCGCCACAGCGCAGGCCAACGTCACCTCGGCGCTGGCGCAGCTCGCGAGCGCCGAGGCGAAGCTCGCCCAGCTCTTGAACCCCAACCCGGCCGACCTCGCGGCCGCGCAGGCCGCCGTCGAGCAGGCGCGGAACAACTACCAGAGCGCCCAGGCCAAGCTCGACGCGCTCCGCAATCCGCGGCCCGAGGACGTGATGGCCGCGCAGGCCGCGGTGGAGGCCGCCCGCATCGGGGTCACCAGCGCCCAGGCCAAGCTCGACGACCTCCGCGCCCAACCGAAGCCCGCGGACCTCGCCGCCGCGCAGGCCGAGGTCGATAGCGCACGCGCCAGCCTCCAGAGCGCCCAGGCTAAGCTCGACGACCTCCGCGCCCAGCCACGGCCCGAGGATGTGGCGCAGGCCGAGGCCGCGGTGCGCCAGGCGGAGCAGCAGCTCGCCAAGGCCCGCCAGCCGTATACCGAGCAGGACATCGAGGCTCAGCGCCAAGCGGTCGAACAGGCCCGCGCGCAACTGGAAATGAAGCAGCGCCCCGGCGCCCCGGCCGACATCGAGGCGGCGCGGCAGGCCCTGCTCCAGGCGCAGGCGCAGCTCGCGCTCAAGGAGCGCCCGTACAGCGCCCAGCAGATCGAGGAGCAGCGCCAACAGGTCGCCCAGGCGCGGGCGCAGGCCGACAAGGCGGCTGCTCCGTACACCGACCAGGACGTTGCCCAGGCGGTCGCCGCCGTCGAGCAGGCGCGGGCACAGACCACCGTGGCTCAGTTCAACTTGGACAACTCGGTGCTCGTCGCGCCGTTCGCGGGTATCGTCAACCAGGTCGGCCTCAACGCCGGCGAGCTCGCCAGCGGGGCCCAGACGGTCGGTGGGGGCCTGATCACGGTCGTGAACCCCAGCGTGCTGCGGGTGGATGTCAGCGTGGACGAGACCGACATCAATCGCATCCAGATCGGCCAGCCTGTCATCCTCACGTTCGATGCCCTCCAGGGCCGGCCCGTCCGCGGGCGGGTGACTGCCATCGCCCCACAGGCCACGACCACGCAAGGCGTGACCAGCTACCAGGTCTCGATCGGCTTCGAGGGCAACGCCGACGTGCAGCCGGGCATGACGGCCACAGCCACCATCGTCTACGACCGGCGCGACAACGTGCTGGTGGTCCCCAACCGCGCTATCCGACGCCAGGGCCGCGACCAGGTGGTCGATGTGGTCACGCCGGACGGCAAGATCGAGACACGGGCCATCCAGCGCGGCCTCAGCAACGACCAGCAGACCGAGGTGATCGACGGCTTGGCCGAAGGTGAGCAGGTCGTGTTGCCGACGACGCAGACCCGCGCGCCGCAGGTGGCGGGCGGGGTCCCCGGACTGGGCGGGGGCTTCGGTGGCCCGATCCGTCGCTAGGGAAGGGGCTGCCATGAGCACTCAGCACGCCGGGCCGGTGATCCGACTCCGCGAGATCACCAAGGTGTACACCATGGGAGACATCGCGGTGCGCGCGCTGCGGGGGGTGTCGCTGGACATCCAGCACGGCGAGTTCGTGGCCATCATGGGGCCGTCGGGGTCGGGGAAGTCCACGCTGATGAACATCATCGGCTGCCTCGACCAGCCCACCAGCGGCAGCTACCAGCTGGACGGGGTGGAGGTCGCGGACCTCAGCGACGACGAGCTGGCAGTGATCCGCAACCGCAAGCTGGGGTTCGTGTTCCAGAGCTTCAACCTGCTGCCGCGGCTGCCGGCGGTGGAGCAGGTGGAGCTGCCGCTGCTCTACGGCGGCATCCGGCCCCGGCGGGAGCGGGCGCTGGCGGCGCTGGCGGCGGTGGGGCTGGCGGAGCGGGCGCACCACAAGCCGACGGAGCTGTCGGGGGGCCAGCAGCAGCGGGTGGCGATCGCGCGGGCGCTGGTGACCGAGCCGAGCCTGATCCTGGCCGACGAGCCGACCGGCGCGCTGGACACGCGGACCAGTGAGGAGATCATGGCCTTGCTGCAGGCGCTGAATCGGGAGCGGGGGCTGACGGTGGTGCTGGTGACGCACGAAGAGGACATCGCCGAGCATGCCCAGCGGGTGATCACGCTACGGGACGGTGTGATCGGCAGCGACCGGCGGGTGCTGCGGCCACGACAGGCGGGAGTGGCGGAGCCGGTGGCATGAACCTGTGGGAGAGCGTGCGGATCGCCCTGCGAGCGCTGGCGGCCAACAAGCTGCGCGCCTTGCTGACCATGCTCGGGATCATCATCGGCGTCGGCGCGGTGATCTCGCTCATGTCGGTCGGCCGTGGGGCGCAGGCCACCATCACCGAGCAGATCCAGGGCATGGGCACCAACCTGCTGTTCGTCCGGCCCGGCAGCACGCAGCAGGGCGGCGTCCGCGCCGGCCAGGGGACCGCCCCGACCCTGACGTTCGACGACGCCGGGGCCATCGCTGAGCAGGTGTCCAGCGTGGCCGCTGTCGCGCCGGAAGTGGGCGGCGTCGCCCAGGTGGTGGCCGCCGGACAGAACTGGTCCACGCGCGTGACCGGCACGACCGACGCCTATCCGCAGGTGCGCAACTTCCGCGTGGCGGCGGGCGATTTCTTCACGCGCCAGAACGTGGACGCGCGGTCGCGGGTAGTGGTGCTCGGCTGTACGCCCGCGCAGAACTTGTTCGGTGACGCCGACCCGGTCGGCGAGACGGTGCGCATCAGCCTGTTCGGCCGGCCGGGGGTCAGCTTCCGCGTGATCGGCGTGATGGAGTGCAAAGGGGGCACGAGCCTCGGCAACCAGGACGACCAGGTGTTCGTCCCGCTCACGACCTATCAATCGAGTTTGAGCACCGGGCGCTCCGTCCGCGGCAGCTATATCGTGTCCACGATCAATGTCCAGGTGGTCGATCAGGACCTGATGCAGGACGCAGTGCAGGATATTGCCGCGCTGCTGCGCCAACGCCACCGTGTGAACCAGGACGATTTCACGATCCAGAGCCAGGAGGACTTCCTCAACACGGCCACCCAGATCACTGGCGTGATGACGGTACTGCTGGGGGCGATCGCGGGCATCTCGCTAGTGGTGGGTGGCATCGGCATCATGAATATCATGCTGGTGTCGGTCACCGAGCGCACGCGCGAGATCGGGATCCGCAAGGCGGTGGGTGCCCGGCGGCGCGACATTCTGGTGCAGTTCGTCATCGAGGCGATCGTGGTGAGCGTCTTGGGCGGGCTGATCGGCATGGGCCTCGGCCTGCTCATCGCTCGTCTGCTTGCGGGCGCGAGCTTCAACGGCCAGCGCCTCAATACCCTGGTCACACCGGATGCCGTGCTGCTCGCGTTCACGGTCTCGGCCATGGTCGGCCTGTTCTTTGGGATCTATCCCGCCATGCGGGCGGCGCGGCTGCACCCCATCGAGGCGCTGCGCTACGAATAGAGCTACCGAGCGACTCCAGTTACGAGAGAGGCCCATGATTGCGAACCAGCTACCCTCGCCACTACTGACCGAGGAGCACAACGGGGCCCATTCGACCACGGCCCCGGCGGCTGCGGTCGGGGCCGCGCCTCGCCGGCGCACGCGCCGCGGCTTGCTGCGCTGGATGGGGGCGGCCGTCGGCGTCGGGCTGCTCCTGGGGGCGCTCGCGGCCGGTGCCACCGCACCGCTGCGGCAAACGCCCCGTGTGGTGGTCACGCCGGTGCAGAGTCCTGGGAGCGGCGGGCTAGCGAGTGCTGCACTCGCCCGCGGCGAGAGCGCGGCGAGCCCCGAGGGCGCTGCCCGGGCGACGGAGGGCGGGGCGAATGCGGCGGGGCGGACGCGCCGTCAGGCCAGCGCCGCGCGGACCCAGGGCGTGATCAGCGCCCTCGAGGGTGATACCATCACAGTGAATGGTCCTGACGGCCCCGTGCGCGTGCGGTTGAGCGACGCGACGACGGTACAGCAGCTCACCGCCGCCGGACGTGATGCGTTGGTCCCAGGCGAACAGGTCGTGGTCCTGGGCGACCGTGGCCCCGACGGCGTGGTGGAGGCCACCAGCGTGCAGGTCGTCCCGCAGGGCGATGATGCGGCTCGTCCCGATAGGGCGTCTCCCGCCGCGGGCCCCACGCCTCCTGCGGGTGACGCGGCCGCATCACGGTCTAGTCAAGAATAGCGAGCAGTCATGGCGCAGCGGATCCTCGTCGTCGATGACGAGAAGCACATCGTTCAGCTCGTCAAGTTGTATCTGGGTAACGAGGGCTATCAGGTCGAGGTGGCCTACAACGGCCGCGAGGCGCTGGACAAGGCCCGCCAGCTCCGGCCCGACTTGATCGTGCTCGACCTGATGCTGCCGGAAACGAGCGGGCTCGAGGTGTGCCGTCAGCTCCGCCAGGAGAGCGATGTCCCGATCATCATGCTCACCGCCCGCGATGAGGCCGAGGACCGCGTCGCGGGGCTGGAGCTGGGCGCCGACGATTATGTCACCAAGCCGTTCAACCCCCGCGAGCTGGCGGCACGGGTGAAAGCCGTGCTCCGCCGCACGGCGGGTCTCGGCGCCACCCAACGCGTGCTGGAGGTGGGCGATGTGCGCATCGACCCGGACCGGCACGAGGTGACGGTGGGCGGTCGGCGGGTCGACCTCCGCCCCAAGGAGTTCGAGCTGCTCAGTGTGCTGGCGCGCCGGCCGGGCGTCGTCTTCCCGCGCGAACGGTTGTGCCAGTTGGTCTGGGGCCCCGACTTTTTCGGCGACCAGCGCACGGTCGATGTCCACATCACGTGGCTCCGCGACAAGCTGCGTGGGGCCACGGCGCGCATCGAGACGGTGTGGGGCGTGGGCTACAAGCTGGTGGAGACGGCCAGCAGCCCGCGCGAGGCCTCGGCCAACTAAACGCTGCCCGTCCCCTCCGAATCGCCACTGGCGGCGCTTACTCTTGTTCGGCCGTTCGGCCGCGCGCCACACTCTAAGTAGGGGCCAGAAGATCCTCGAGCGGGAGCCGGCGGCATGCGCGACAGCCTGTATACGCGGCTGATGGCGTCGTACGCCTTCGTCGTGTTCGTCTCCCTGTTTCTCGCCGGCTCGGGCTTCCTGTGGTTGGCGCAGCAGCACCAGCAGCAGCGGGAGATGGATCGCCTGGCCGACATCGTGCTCCCGATCAGCGCCCACGTGCGCCATCTGGAGCTGATCGGCGCGTCGACGCACGAGATCGCGGCGTTTCTCGACGACCAGGCGCAGCAGTTGAACGTGCGCCTGCTGCTCGTGCGCCTGGACAACCGCCTGGTGGCCGCCGACACGACGGATGAGCTGGAGGGCTACATCCTGCCGCCCGTGGAGGAGAGCATGTCGGCCCAGGTGGGGCCCTTGTTGGTGGGGCGCTACCAGGTATCGGCGGGCCAGATCGTGACTATCTCGCTGGCCTACGTGCCGATCGGGCGGCTGGGCGATCGCTTCCCGGGCCTGGCGCCGCGCTACGCGGTGATGCTGGCGGTACCGCAGGCCAACCTGGCCGCCGCCTGGCTGTCATTGGCGCCCCGGTTGCTGGTAGCGGGCGTGCTGGCCCTGATCGCCTCCCTGCCAGTCGCGCTCTGGCTCTCCCGCTCCATCTCCGAGCCGCTCAAGCGCATCACGCGAGCGTCCGAAGAGATGGCGCGCGGCAACTACGACCAGCGGATCCCGGATGGCCGCGCCGACGAGATCGGGCGCTTGGCCCAGGCGTTCAACCTGATGGCCAAGCAGGTCGCGCTGTCGCACCGCACCCTGCGCGAGTTCCTGGCCGACGTCTCCCACGAGCTGCGCACTCCCCTCACCTCGATCCGCGGCTTCTCGCAGGCGATGACCGATGGCACGCTGCGGGCGCCAGAGGACTACGCGGAAGCCGGGCGGGTGATCCACGAGGAGGCCGAGCGGATGGCGCGTCTGGTCGAGGACCTCCTGTATCTCTCGCGCGTGGAGTCCGGCCAGTTCCGCGGCGAGCGGCACCCGCTGGACCTGGGCGAGTTGGCCCGGGCGTGCGTGCAGCGGGCCGAGCGGCGGGCGGCCGCGTGCGAGGTGACCATCGCCATCACCGCGTCCCCCACGCCGCGAGTAGCAGGCGAAGCACACCGGCTGGAGCAGGTGGTGGACAACCTGCTCGACAACGCCTTGAAGCACACCCCGCCGGGCGGGCGGATCACCGTGCGGCTCCGCGACGATCCGGCCACGCGCGGCGTTCGCCTGAGCGTCCACAACACCGGCTCGTACATCCCGCCGGACGAGCAGCGCCAGGTGTTCGACCGCTTCTTCCGCGGCCACAACAACGCGGGTCGCGAGGGCACCGGGCTGGGGCTCTCGATCGCGCGGCACATCGTCGAGGCGCATGAGGGTACCATCGAGGTTGAGAGCAGCCCAGAGAGCGGCACGGAGTTCACCATCTGGCTGCCCGCGCTACCGATGGCCAGCGAGGCGGGCTCTCCAGCGTCTCCCGCGCTGGCTAGCCGGGTCTAGCCTCGAGAATGCGGCCCGGCCAGCCTAGCCGCGGCAGCTGCAGAGTCGGTAGAATCCGCACCGTGAGCGGAGGAGCAGGGCGGCGAAAGCGGCAGCCAGTGACCGTACACGGATGGAGGCTCTGGTGGAGCGCCCTGCTGGGCCTGGCTCTGACCTGTCTCCTCGCGGTGCCGGCTAGCGCGAGTACTCCCGCGGTCGTGCCGTCCCCCCAGGCCCCGTCGCGGAC
>JADGHJ010000163.1 GCA_019686175.1 Chloroflexota bacterium
ATCGCCTTGCGGAACTCGGGGTCGGCCAGCATCCGGCCCAGCATCTGCTGGAAGCCGGGCGACAGCTCGCGCTGCGGGGTCATCTGAGCGATCTGCTCCACCGAAAGCTGGCTGCTCACGGGACTACCCTCCTAAGTGTGTGTTGGTGAGGTGTGAGGCGCGGACCACGGCGAAGGGAGATGCGAGAAGGAATACACGCGGGATGCTCGCTGCTTCGCTGTGACGCTCCTTTCTCGCGGCGTTCGTCCAACCCGCGCACCAGCCGCTCGGACGGCCGCGGTGGTACACCGAACTGCACCGTCGGACACTATTGTAGGCCGCCACTTTCGCGGTGGTCAAGATAGTAGACCGTGAATTGCTTCACAATACGGCCGTGTGCGCGCTAACATGTTGGGCAGAGGTGACTGTAGTGACCGATGAGCCACGGCGCACAGTGGGCGAATGGGTCCGCGAACTCCGCCAGCGACGCGGTTGGAGCATGCTCAAGCTCGCTCAGCGCGCGGGCATCTCGAAAGCGTACCTGTTGAAACTGGAGAAGGGGGAGGCCAATCCCACCGAGGAGGTGATCAAGCGGCTGGCGACCGCGCTCGAGGTGCGCGCCGGTCTCTTGCTCGGTGAGGTGGAGCCGTCCGATAGTCACCGCCAGGAGATGCCCGACTCGCTGCGCGAGTTCGTCGAGACCGACAAGCCGGAGCCCGACCTCCTGGCCGCCCTGCGCTTGCTCGACTTCCACGGCCATCCGCCCCAAACGGCCCGCGAGTGGCGCCAGATCTACCGCGTCATCCGGGCCCTCACCGCGCCCGAGAGCCGAGAGTGACCAGCGCGGGAGCGACTCACGAGCCGGCGAGCACGTATTCGGCCACCTGCGCCGCCTGCTCGCGGTCCAGCGCAATCGCGATCACCGTGGTCAGATCGCGCTGCAGGAGCGCGATTCCGCGCTCGGCAGGCATCTCCCACGTCCACAGCCCGGGCGCCGGTTGGTCGCTGACCAGAAGATAGCTGCGACCGCTGTACCGGACGGGGTCCTGATAGCGCATGACGACCGTGTCCGCATACGCCGCGGCCCAAGCCTGCGCGGCGGCCTCGCTCTCCCACCGCGTTCGCAGCACGACCACCACCTCATCTCGCAGCGTCCCCTCGGGGCCGCGATGCCGATACACGGCCGCACGATCGCCCGTCCAGGCGCTGGCGACTTGGGCCGCACGGTCGGGCTCAGTAGCGCGCAGCCAGTTGTCGAGCAGGACCAGGTGGTTGAACTCGCCGTGCTGCCCCTCGCCCTGGAGCACCCACTCGTCGCCGAGCAGCGGGGTCAAGGACGGCAGCGTCACCGGAAGCGGGTGGATGCCCGCTCGGTAGCGCTCCGGATGGAGGATCTGCGAGGTACTGATTGGCGGGTCGCGAAACAGCCGATCGACCGCCGGACCGTACTGGCCGTAGGTCGTCAGCGGGCCGTCGCCGACGACGCCATGGATAAAGGCCGGCCCATAGAAATAGGGGAAATACAGGGTCTGGTACAGGGCGTACGGCACGCGCGAGAAATCGACCCCCGCTGTTGCTGCCGTCTCCTCCGCCCGCAGGCGTTCCACCTCGGCAGGCTCCTGGATCGTGGTGGCCTCGTACATGCGCTGGACGATGATCGCGTCGCCCTCCAGCAGCGCACGGAGCGCCGTGTTTTCCTCGGGCGGCAGCTCCCGCTCCCCCGCAGCCGCCTCGACCAGCCGGCTGGGCCAGTGGTAGTGCTGGTCTTGCAAGGCGTGCGTGATCTCATGCGCCATGGTCACCCGGCCGAGGGGCGAGTCGGGCGGATCGCGACTCACGAACAGCACGCGGTTCACGGCGTCGTAGAGCCCGATCGGCAGATTGGACTGGAGTCGGCGCATCTCCTCGGCCAGGTTCGTGCCGGGATCCAGTAGCCCGAACGCCACCAGCAGCAAACGGCTGGTGTCGAGCGCCGGGCTCTGATAGTAGCGCGCGAACTCGGCGCCCCAGCGCTGGTCGTACGACTCGGGCGTCAGCAGAGCGCGGTGCAGCTCCTCGCGGGGCGCCAGCCCGCGCAGCTCGCTGGTCCGCTGGAGGATTGCTTCCCAGGCGGGGTGGTTGCGCAGAGGTTGGCTGCCGGGAACGCTGGAGACGGTGGGCCGGGCCGGACAGGGTCCGACGACGACGTTGACCTGCTCCATCCCGAACTGCACACCATCCCCCGCCGTGCTCTCGGCGAACACCTGCAGCGTGTGCGGCCCCTCGGGGATCAGACAGGTATCCCAGGAAAGAGTGAATCCGACCGGAAGGTACTGTGTGCCCTGCGTCGCCGCCACGTCTGGCCGCTCCACACCGTACACCGCGTCGCCGAGCAGGCGCCCGGTGGCGGAGCCCGCGCCCCGGTCCAGCCACACCTGTACCCCGCCGAGCGTGGACCGGACGCCAGTGCCCTCCGCTGCCCGCCGGTCGAAGGCGTAGCCGCGCACGGCCACCTCGCCAACCACTGTCTCGCTCGCAGTGGGCTGCTCGATCACCACCACCACGTCGTCGGAGAGCTGGGATAGCGGAACGGCCAGGGCCCGCTCGAGTGGGCCCGAGGAGGCTCCCGCAAGGGTGCTGACGAGTAGGGCGATCAAAGCGAGTGAAGGTCGCCGCACCATTCCTCTTCCTCCTGGGTCCATTAGCGGCAAGCCGGCTTCCGCGGAGTTGGTCGCGCTGCCACGTTGGCACTCGGTGGGTATCTAATGCTACACGGGCGCTCGCCTGGCCAGGGAATATTCACGAGTGGTACGCTTGGCGCAACAGGCGCAGGCTAGCGCAGCCCCTAATTACGGCGAGTACGCCGAGGAGAGCGGACACCCGTGCGCGCGTTCTGGCAGCACTGGCGGCGTGGGCACGCCGGGCAGCAGGCCGTGGCGTCCCGCTCGGCGCGGGCGACCGGGCAACCACGCGTGCTCGTGGCGATCTTCGATCCGATCATCCCGGCCGTGGGCCAGCGCCTGAGCGCGGCCTGCGGCTTCCAGCGGGTCGAGGCGCTGGTGGCCGGTTATCTCGCCGACCTCGCCTGGGCGAGCCGCGGCTATCTCCACTACGAGGTCGTGCAAACCCTCCGGCTCGACGACCTGCCCTGCCTGGAAGACGGGTTCACCTACCATCCGGAGGACTGGCTCCACTGCTGGCAGCGGCAAGGTGGTTGGCACCAGCCGGCCATGGCCGACTACCGGGCGCTGGTGGAGCGGCTCGGCGCGCTGTCGCGCGTGGTCTGTGGCGAGCTGGACGAGGTGTGGTGCTTCGGACCGCCCTACGCCGGCTTCTGGGAATCGGCCATGGTGGGTGCCGAGGCCTGGTGGTGCAACGCGCCGCCAGTCCACCTCCAGGACTGCCCGCGGCGGTTCGTCGTCATGGGCTTCAACTACGAGCGCGGGGTCGGCGAGATGCTGGAAAGCTTCGGCCACCGTGTGGAGGCTTGCGTAGCCCACGCCTTCGGCAGCTGGCGCGAGTGGGGCGGCCGCGCGGAGCACGCCTGGGACCGCTTCACTGCCTACGACGCGGTGGCACCGGGACGCGCGGGTTGTGGCACGGTGCACTACGCGCCGAATAGCACGACCGACTACGATTGGGGCAACCCCCGCGCCGTGTGGAGCGACTGCGACGATTGGCTGGACTACCCGCATCGCACGGGGCGGCGGCGCCGGGTGGACTGCCGGGAGTGGGGCGGCGGGGACATCCGGGCGCACCACCGCTGGTGGCTGCGTCACCTGCCCTGCGCGCCGGGCACGCACGAGGGACACCTCAACAACTGGTGGCGCTACGCCCTGCTCGACGCTGAGTGCGCCGCCACGGGAGGCACGCCATGACCGCCGATGGCGCGGTTCGCGTCCAGCGCGAGGGCGCGCTCTGGACGATCACGCTGGAGAAGACGGACGAGGAGAACGCACTGAGCGGGGCAATGATCGACGCGCTCGCGGACACCTTCACCGCCGCGGCCCACACGCCCGACTGCGCGGTTCTGCTCCTCCAGGGCGCGGGCGGCACGTTCTCGCGGGGACGCGACCGGGCGAGCTACGAGCGACAACGCGCCCTGGGACCGCTGGGCCTGCGCGCGGAGTTCGAGCGCATCACGCGTGCCAACGAGCTGCTGGTGGCCGCGCCAGCCGTGACCATCGCGGCGGTGCGCGGCGTGGCCTTCGGCGCCGCCTGCGGGCTCGTGGCGCGCTGCGACCTGGCGGTGGCCGCCCACGACGCGCGCCTCGGCTTTCCGGAGATGCGGGCGGGCATCCCGCCCACACTGGTCATGGCCTACGTGGCCAAGGCGTTCCCCCACAAGCGGATGTTCGAGCACGTCCTCACGGGCGCCGAGATCGGCGCCGCCGAGGCCCAGGCGCTCGGGCTGGTGACACGCGTGGTCGGCGCGGCCGCGGTGGAGCGCGAGGCCCGGGCGCTGGCGGAGCAGATCGCCGCGCTCGACCCGCTGCAAGTCCGCACTTGCAAGCAGTTCTGGCGCGAGGTGCAGGACATGAACTACGGCGCGGCAGCCCGCTACGGCGCCAATCTCCTGGCGGTGGTGCTGGGCGAGGCCCGGCGCCCCGCCCATGAGCACTAGTCGCGATGTGCTAAGCCTTGTAGGCGCGCGACAGCTTCACGAATACCACCACCAGCCGCTCGTCCCCGGTGTTGCGCAGGTCGTGGTACACGGTCGCCGGCACCGTGATCAGGGCGCCGGGCACCGCCTCGAACTGTCGGTCGCCCGCGGTGATCACCCCGCGGCCCTCGATCACGATGAACAGCTCGTCCTCGCGCGGGTGCACGTGCATGGGCGTGCCCTGCCCGGGCTCGTAGCAGACCATCTCGCACCAGAGCTGCGCACCCTCGAACAGCTTCTTGCGCACCCGCTTCTCGGCTCGAAACTCCTTGAGTTCGTGGACGAGGATGCGCTGGGCGAGCGTGACGCCGTAGGGCGCCAGCTGGAACTCCTCGCCGTCGGTTGCCGCTGCGGTCGACACGGGCTGGGTCGTCATAGACTCTACTCCTCGTCGTCTGCGCGCGGCGACCGTCGCCGGGCCGCCGCACGACGTCGCTCACGCGCTCAGGAGCGCGGGCACCGGCAGGTTGTACAGGCGCCTCACGTTCCCGCTGAGCAGCTTGGCCCGATTCTCGGGCGCGAGCTGGGCGAGGTCACGGGCGATCACCTGGCGCGAGTGCGGCCAGGTCGAGTTCTGATGGGGATAATCGCTCGACCACATCAGGTTGTCGTAGCCGAGATACGGCAGGGTGAGGGGGCCGACAGGATCGTTGAAGAAGGTGGCGTAGATCTGGCGGCGATAGTAGTCGCTGGGCCGCATCGTCAGCGGCGTGGGCTGCTCCCGGCGGAAGCGCTCGAAATAGCGGTCCATGCGTTGAATGAGGCCGCCCAGCCAGGCGTATTCGTTCTCCACCGACACGACTTGCAGCCGTGGGAAGCGCTCGAGCACCCCGCCGAAGACGATGTCGAACAGCGCGGTCTCGATCTCGAAGTTCTGCGCCACGCCCGAGCGGAACCGCTCGCGGCCCCTGAACGCCTCCACCACACGCCGGCGGGTGATGCCCCAGTCAGTGAGGATGTGCAAGCTGACGGGCATCTCGCACTCCTGGCACGCGGCCCAGAACGGGTCCAGCTCCTCGCGCCAGAACTCGTGCCCCTCCGGCGGGCGCTCCCAGGGCATCACGCCCTTCAGACCGGCCTTCGCGCAGCGCCGCACCTCGGCCGCCGCCCGGTCCGGGTCCCAGAGCGAGACCATGGCCACCCCGATCAGCCGGTCGGGCACTGCGGCGCAGTACTCGATGAGCCAGTCGTTGAAGGCGCGGAAGCAGGCCTCCTGGAACGCGGCGTCCTCGATCCAGTACATCATCAGGCCGAGGCTGGGGTACAGTACCTCGGCACTGACTCCATCGATCGCCATGTCCTCGAGCCGTGCCTGCGGGTCCCACCCACCCGGGCGCGCCGCCGCGTAACCCGCCTTGTGCATGGCTGGCAGCTCGTCTAGGTCGACCCCAGCTACGAAGGAGAAGGTGATCGGTTGCGGGTAGACGTCGGCGGAGCCGAACATCCAGGTGCCGCGGGCCTCGTCGAAATAGACACGCGGCGCGCGGTCGCGGAGCGAGGCGGGCAGCCGCTTCTCCCAGAGGTCGGCGGGCTCCAGCACGTGCGAGTCGGCAGAGATCAACAGCTCTTGCGCGTCCATCGGCACCCCCACCAGGACATGGCTTGGCTGCTCCGGCGGGCGGATGGCCAAGTCCCCCCGTCCGATGACGCCACTATAGCATCGGTGGCGCCCCCTGCCCAGCCAGCAGGGGACACGGGCCGCCGCTGAGGCGCATGCTGGCGTTTACGTAGAAGGCACCTGCTCGGGTCGGCGGCCCGTCAGCCCCGCACTCCACCGCGTGAAGGGGTTGCTCGCCCAGATATGGCGCAGGTAGCCATCGAGCCCCCAGACGAGCCCAGCCGAGGTGAGGAGGAACACCAGCCCGGCCAGGAAGAACAAGCGGTCCGAGGACCCCGCGTTGTTCAGCAAGCCCTTCATCAGCATGTAGTTGAGCACCAGGAACATCGTGCCCAGGGCTCCCAGCCGGGTGAACAACCCGAGGATCAGCGACACCGCGACCAGCAGCTCGCCCCAAACGACGAGCTGGGCGAAGGTTCCCGCCGCAGGCGCGACGGTCCCCTCGAGGAAGGGCCGGTAGAATCCTTCCGCGGTATTGTTCTGCAGTGCGGGCCCGATGAACGCCCGCATCATGGGGTCGCCCGTGGCCAACCAGCCGGCGGTGATCTTCGAGATGGCGTTGCTGAGAAAGTACAGTCCGAACCCCATGCGGAGGAGCGCGAGCCCTTCTCCGTAGCCCAGCATGGATCCCTCCTCGACCAGAGTGCTGTGCGACTGCCTCCCAAATCGAGCACAGCTTCCGCCTTACAGGTACGATCGGGAGTTACGGCCGCTGGGGGCAGGCGCCCGCCACGGCGCTCACTCGCGTAGCAGCCCGTGCAGCGTCGCCGCCAGGGCCGCCGGGTCGAAGTCGCTCCGCACCAGGAAGCGAAGCTGCCCCTGCTTGTCGAGGATGTACGTGGCGTCGGTGTGCACTCCACGCTGCCGAGCGTAGGCCGCACGGGTGGCCGGGTCCGCATCCGGCGGCGGCGGCGCCGCGTGGATGTAGTACGCCGCCCAGACGGCGGACAGTTCCTGGCGAGTCCCCAGCAGATAGTGCAGCCGGCCTTCGAGATCGTGCACACGGACGAACGCCTGCGCTGCGGCCACATCGTCGTGCTCCGGATCGACGCTGACGGCCAGCATGGCCACACGCTCGGCCTCGCCCCCGAGCAGTTCGGCGGTCTGGCGCAGCTTCTGCGCCGTCAGCGGGCACACGTCCGGACAGTCGGTGTACAGGAACGTCAGGACGACCGGCTGCCCGCGCAGCGCCGCAAGCTGCACGCGCTGACCGTTCTGGTCCACCAGGCTGAAATCCGGGGCGGGCGCCCCGCCAATATCGGTGCCTATGACGGGCACACGAGCCTTGCACCCTACCAGCAGCCCCAGGAGCAGCACCGCTAGCAGGGCGAGACGCGGCGCGCTGGCAGAGGCGCCGCAAGCCGTACCGGCCACAGGAACGCGCATCGGACGGGTCGAGCGCTCCTTTCGCTCGTCTCGCTTCCAGGCTAACGCACCAGGGGCCACACGCCAACCGTGCAGCGACCTCCGCCCTACCCGCTGGCGGGCTCGAAGCTGATCGTGTAGCGTGCGGGCTGGAGCGTCGCGGGCGCCAGCCCCGAGACGGCGATGACCGCGCGGCTTACCGTGCCCCCGAGATCGTGGACCACCGTCTCCCCGGAGGCGTTCGCATCGAGCAGGAGCTGGCGCACGCGCGGCCCGTCGGAATAGTACTCGACAATCTGCACGCCGAACGGCTGGGCCAGGGGACCATCGATCCAGACCCAGCCCTCGCTGGTCCAGCCCTGGCCATCGTCCCGCCAGCCGATCTCAGGGACCGCGAGGTTGGTGATGGCGATCCCCTCAGCGTTGTACGAGTCGTCGGTAAGGTAGTTGAAGCGCAGGAGGATCCGCTGGCCGGCCAGCGCGCTCAGGTCGATCGTCTCCCGCACCCAGCTCGCGTCTCCATTGCTGCGGCCGTTGTAGCCGACGCCGAGGTTGCGGCCCGCAGGATTGTCGGTGGTGGTATGCTGCCCGGCCAGCAGCTGCCAGTGCGTGCCCCCGTCCGTGGACACCTGTACGTAGCCGTAGTCGTAGGCGTCCTCGGTGTCGTAGCGAAGGTCGAAGGTCAACGTCGCGGTCGAGACGTCGCGTAGGTCCAGCTCTCGGGTGAGCCGGACATCCAGCATATCACCGCGATTGCTCCACCAGAACGGCGCATCCCCCGGCGGGGGCGTGCCGATCGCTGGGACCGTGGGCACGCCGCGGAAGCGAACGCGCACATCGCCCGGGCCGCTGAGGCTGTAGTAATCGGTGCCGAACTGCGCCACACGCCCGTCCTCCTGGCCTGGCACCGAGACCGTGATCGCCCGGGGCTGGCCGTCGAGCGAGCGCAGGTAACCGTAGCGGCCATCGGCCACGTTGCGGTCCTGGATCACATTCGCCACGACCCAGTCCAGGAACACGTCGGTGAATCGCTCGGGGACGCCGAGGGCAGCGAGGAACGCATCGACCGACTCGGCGCCGCGCTGGCCCGACGGGAGCAGCGCGGCGAGCGCATCAGGGCCGCCGTAGCGATCCATAAGGTAGCGCAGGAACAGGTAGCTGGCCTGGTAGTGGACTGCGGCGCTGCCTGGCGATTGGCTCCAGGCGGTGAGCCCCGTGCCTGGGCGCACGAGGAATGTGCGGACCCCGTACTGGTACTCGGGGTCCACCAGCTCCTGCGCCAGCTCGCCCAGGCCCTCCTTGATCCACGTGTCCTCTCCCGGATTCACCACGTAGTGGAACAGGTGGGTCAGCTCGTGCGATAGGGTGTGGCTATAGCCGGTCGTGCCGATGCGCACCGCCGCAGGGTTGAGATACACCATGGGGCGCTCGTTGGAATGTGCCACCACCCAGCGAGGAAACAGGTCGCTGGAGCTAAAATAGCCAGCCACCCCCGGAACCTGGGCATGCAGGAGCGTGACCGGCCCAACATCCTGCTGGCCGCCGATGAGCCGCCGCAGCAGGGGGTACACGGTCTGCTCGTACCGCTCGGCGCTGGCTTGCAGCGCTGCCTCGTCGATCGCGCGCCCGCGCTCGAAATACCAATAGGCATGCGGCGTGACCAGGCGTAGTTCGGCCTCGACCTCGAACTGCACGTTGGGCGTTTGCGTCTGGTCCAAGACGCGGAAGCGATCCACCCGGCCGACGTCCGCCGGCGTCAACCTGGGCGCGGCGACAGGCACCAGGGGACCACTCCGCCCCAGGCGCAGCGCTACCGCGATCGGGTCGTAGATCGGCCGTACGGCGCTCTCGACCCGCGCGCTTACCTCGCCCGGCCCCGCCGCTGGCGCCGCCACGACCATTCCCACTAGGCACAGCCAGCCGAGCACCAGTCCGACGCCGAGCGCCCATGCGCTCCGGCTCTTACTCCCCTGCCCCATTGGTCTCCTCCGTCTCGCTGGACCCAGTCCGCCCCACGCGGCGCCCTGCACCACTGTCGCACGATCGCCAGCCCGCCGCCAAACTAACGACGCGCGTGCGGATCGGGCGCATAGCGTATCATGGGGCCAGCACGCGCCCTCCTGTCGAGGGAGAGCGGCGCCAGCTGGGGCGCGTGCGGGAGCGCAGGCACCATGGGCATGTACTTCGAGGACTTCCACATCGGCCAGGAATTCGTCACTGCCCGCCGAACCATCACGGAGCACGACGTGATGACCTTCGCGGGGCTGTCGGGCGACTTCAACCCGCTGCACACCGACGCGCTCTACGCCGCCACCACACCGTACGGCGAACGCATCGCGCACGGGCTGCTCACCCTGGCGATCACCTCGGGGCTGATCAACCAGCTCGGTCTGATGGCCGGGACCACCATCGCCCTGCTCGGTTACGAG
>JADGHJ010000164.1 GCA_019686175.1 Chloroflexota bacterium
CCCCCCCGCGCGCCCGGGGGGGCCCGGGGGGCCCCACCCCCCCCCCCCGCCCCCACGCGGGCGCGCGCGGGCGGGGCGGGCCCCACGCCCGTGATGTCCGCCTCCAGCTCCTGCACAAGGAGCTGCTGCCGGTACAACCGCGCGTACAGCCCGTCGCGCGCCAGTAGCTCGTGGTGCGTGCCCTGTTCGGTGATCCGGCCGTGCTCCAGCACCACGATCTGGTCGGCATGCCGGACCGTCGAGATGCGATGCGAGATGAGCAAGCAGGTGCGCCCGCGCGCCGCCGCCCGCAGGGCGTGCAGGATCGTCTCCTCGGTCGCCACATCGACACTGGCCAGCGCGTCGTCGAGGATCAGGATCGGCGGGTCCTTCAGCAGGGCGCGAGCGATCGCCACGCGCTGCTTCTGCCCGCCCGAGAGCGTCACGCCCCGCTCACCGACCAGGGTGTCGAGCCCATCCGGGAAATCGGCTACGTCGGCGGCCAGGCCCGCGGCCTCGACCGCGGCCCACACCGCCGCGTCGTCGGCGTGCTCCACCCCGAGTGTCAGGTTGGCGCGCAACGTGTCGGAGAACAGGAATGTCTCCTGCGGCACGTAGCCGACGGCCGCCCGCAGCTCCGCCAGATCGCGCTGGCGCACGTCCACGCCGTCCACCAGCACCGCGCCCTCCTGCGGGTCGTATAGACGCGGCACCAGCTGGACGAGCGTGCTCTTGCCGGCGCCCATCGGCCCCACGATCGCCACCGTGGCGCCCGCGGGAATTCGCAGGGACAGGTCGTCCAGGGCCCGACGCGCCTCGCCGTCGGTCGAGGCAGCTCCGTCCGTGGCCTCGGGGCTTACCGGGTACGCGAAGCGCACCTGGCGGAACTCGATTTCGCCCCGGATGGGCCCGCGCACCGGCTCCGCTGGCGGACGGACAGCTGGCTCGGCGTCGAACACCTCGTACAGCCGGCCGAGCGCGGCCCGCGCCTGCTGGTGCAGGTTGGCCACCCAGCCCAGGGCGATCATCGGCCAGCCGAGCATGCCCAGGTAGGCGCCGAACTGCACGAACTGGCCGACCGTCAGCTCGCCCTGGATCACTGCCAGACCGCCCACGTACAGCAGGACGACCGTGGCCAGGCCACCCAGCAGCGACATCGCAGGCCAGACCAGCCCCGACAACCGCACCTCGGCCAGCTTGCGGTCGAGATAGCGCTGGCTCGCCGCCCGCAGCTGCTCGATCTCCGCCTCCTCCTGCGCGTAGGCCTTTACCACACGGATCCCCGCCAGGTTCTCCTGGACGCGCGTGGATACGGCCGCGAACTCGTCCTGCACGGCGCGGAAGCGCGTCTCGATATGCTGCTTCAACACGAAGTACAACAGGCCGAGCGACGGCAGGATCATGGCGGACAGCAGCGTGAGCTTGGGGCTCAGGCTGACCATGAACCACAGCGCGGCGCAGAACACGACCACGGTGTTGCAGACATGGAGGATACCAGCACCGAGCGCCTGGCGGACCGCCGAGAGATCGTTGGTGAACCGCGCCACCAGGTCGCCGGTCCGCATGCCGAGGAAGAACGCCTGGTCCAGTCGCTCGACATGGGCGAACAGATCGTTGCGCAGCGCGTATTCCACCTGACGCGACACACGGTTGATGCACCAGCGAGCGACGAACCGCGCCACGCCGTCGACGATCGCCAGCCCGACGATGAGCGCCGCCCACCACGGGAGTTGGGAACGGGCGACAGCGAGCGCCGACTCCCCCGCCTCCACCGCCTGGTGCATGGTGTCGATGGCCCGCTGCAGCACCACCGGCGTCAGCAGCGCCACGCTGTTGCCGATGACGACAAACAACAAGCCCAGCAGAAGCTGGGCCCAGTGCCGTTGTAGATAGCGCCGTACGCGCCCGCGTTGCTGCACGAAGCTCCCCGAAGAGGGTGTGACACCGCCCGGAAGGACTATAGCAAACGCCCCGGCAGGGACCGTGAACCGACTCTACCGCAGCGGGTCCGGCGGGATCGTGCCCAGCCGCCCGGCCCGGTAGTCGGCAAACGCCTGGGCGATCTCCTCGCGCGTGTTCATCACGAAGGGGCCGTACAGGACCACCGGCTCGCGGATCGGTCGGCCGCCCATGAGGTACACGTCGAGGGCCGGCGCCCGAGGGTCCTGCCGGCGAGCGGCCCCGATGCGGATTCCTCCGCCTGGGCCGAAGACGGCAAGCTGCCCCATCTGGATGGGCCGGCGCTCCGCGCCGACGTAGCCGCGCCCACTCAGCACGTACACCAGCGCGTTGAACTCCGCGGGCCAGGGCAGGTCCACCTCGGCGCCCGGCTGAACGGTGGCGTGGATGAGCGTGATCGGCGTGTGCGTCAGCCCGGGGCCGCGCTGCCCGGCCAGCTCCCCCGCGATCAGGCGCAGTAACGCGCCACCGTCGGGCGAGGCCAGCAGCGCCACCGCCTGCCCGCGGATGTCCTGGTAGCGAGGCGGGGCCCACTTCAGCGCGCGCGGCAGGTTCACCCACAACTGGAGCCCATGGAACAGCCCGCCGCTGGCCACCAGCCGCTCGGGCGGGCGCTCGATGTGCAGGATGCCGGCGCCCGCGGTCATCCACTGCGTGTCGCCGTTGGTAATGAGGCCGCCGCCGCCCGTGGAGTCGCGATGCTCGAACGCGCCGTCGATCATGTAGGTCACGGTTTCGAAGCCACGGTGCGGATGCCAGGGAGTCCCCTTCGGCTCGCCGGGCGCGTACTCTACCTCGCCCATCTGATCGAGGTGGACGAACGGATCGAGGTCGGCCAGCGCGACCCCCGCGAACGCGCGGCGCACCGGGAAGCCCTCGCCCTCCAGGCCACTGGGCGCCGTGGTCACCGAGCGGACGGGGCGCAGGCGCGCCTGCTCGGCGGTAAGCACCGGTATTCTCGGCAGTGCGCGGATGTCGTCGACACTGACCGCGGGCATGGCATGCTCCTACTCTGGCGGCGCCGCGCGACCCGTTTGGGCTTCGGTCTGCCGCGCAGCAGCGACGCCCCGCCGGGAGTGTATCATTCGCGCCCAGCGGGAGCGGGCGTCTCCGGACGCGACCACCCCGGCGCTAGGGTCGTGTCGTAGTCCTCCAGGCGCACCTGCGCGTAGCTGGCGCGGAGGAATTCGTGGTGGCGCTCGAACGGCACGGTCGCATCGATACCGACCTTGGTGCGCCGACCGTTGTCCGAGACCAGCACGTACTCGTGACAGCGCGCGCCCGGCATCAGGATCAGGTCCTTGCTGGCCTCCATGCGCATGGCCAGCGCGTACTCCACGTCCGTGGGGTTGTGGATGTCGATATCGTCATCGACGACGATCACCAGGTCGAGGTCTTTGAGGGCGGCGAAGGCCGCGAAGATCGCCTGGCGCTGCAAGCCCTCGTCGAGCGGGCTGTTCTTGTGCACCGCGATCACCAGGTGGAAGCGGTACATGCCGCCGCGTGTCATCTCCACGTCGCGCACGATGGGCACCGCCTGCCGCAGCTCGCGCAGGATGCCCGCCTCGAGGATGTACTTGCGCAGCGTGACACCCTCGCAGCCCAGCACGTCGTAGTAGATGGCGTCGCGGCGGTGGGTGAGCGCGGTCACCTCCACCAGCGGGCAGCGGCCCACCTCCGAGTACTGGCCGAACACCTCGATGAACGGCCCCTCGTCATCGACGAACCGCTCGGTGTGCAGCAGCCCCTCGATGACGATCTCCGAGTCGTGCGGCACGGCCAGATCGACCGTGCGGCAGGGCAGCAGCGCCAGCGGCGCCCCGCGCAGGCCAGAGGCCGCCTCCAGCTCGTCCCGGTCGTAGGGCAGCATCGCGCCCAAACTGCACGCTGCATAGGTGAGCGCCCAGTCGCCGCCGATCACGATCGCGATGGGCAGCGGCTCGCTCCGCGCGGCGGCCTTCTCCCACATGGTGCGCAGGTGGCGGCCGTGGTCCAGCTTGAGCGCCAGTACGTTGGGCCCGCGGAGCTGGAGCCGGTGGAACGAGGCGTTATGTACCCCGCTGTCCGGATCGCGGGCGATCACGCAACCAGCGGTGATGTACGGCCCGCCGTCGCGCGCCGTGTGCGTCAGGATCGGCAGCTGTGCGCCCAGATCGATGTCGGCGCCCAGGCGCACCACCTCTTGCGCTGGCCCGCTGGAGACGGTTTCCCACGGCAGCGGCGCGCTGATGGCTCGCTCCATGGCGGCCCGCACGCCCGCCACATCGCACCCGAACAGGGTCGTGACGTTCGCGGGGCTGGCGGCGAAGCTGGTCGCCACGGGCATCGTGTGGCCCTTCACCCGCTCGAACAGGAACGCCACATCGCCGTCGCGCTGCATGGCCAGCCCCGCGATCTCTAGGTGGGGATCGACCGGGCTGCGCACCTTCAGCAGCCGGCCGGCGGCGTCCAGCCGCTGGAGCGCCGTGCGAAAGCTGAGATCGAGCACTCCGAGCTGTCCCGTCGCCGCTGCCATGGTCGGCCTCCTCCTCACGAGCGGTGGCGCGCCGCGCGCCTCGCCCCGGAGTATAGAGCAGCGCTCGGAAGGGTTGGGCCCATCGCCGTCGTGGATGGCGGGCCGGCCCTTGAGGACGGCGGCTCGATCAGCCTGCCAAGGCCTGCAGGCGCCGCGCGGCCGCCCAGCCAGCCCGCGCGAACTCAAGCCGGCGACGGCGCGCAGTCCCCGCCGCGGGGCGGTTCGAACGGCGCCCGCTCGCAGACGGCTGCCGCGACCGCCGCCCAGTCCCCCGTGGGCGTGCCACCCCAGCGCTCGTAGTGGACCAGTCGGTCTAGCGATAGCCGCTCGCGCCAGCCGGTCGCCTCCAACAGCGGACGGTCTGCGAACGCCTCGGGATAACCGACGCACAGGTAGGCGACGGGGACCACGGTCGGCGGCAGCCCCAACAGCGCGGAGAGCTGGTCGGGGCATAGAATGCTCACCCAGCCGACCCCCACGCCCTCGGCGCGCGCCGCCAGCCAGAAGTTCTGGATCGCCAGGCAGGCGGAGTAGACATCCGTGTCGGGCATGCTCCGCCGCCCCAACACCACCCCGCCCCGGGCCAGATCGCAGGTCACACAGACGTTTAGCGGCGCATCCAGAATCCCTTCCAGCTTGTAGGCCAGGTATTGCGAGCGCCGTGGCTCGGGAAAGGTCTCGGCGGCACGGGCACGCTCCGCGAGGAACAGCTCGTGCACGCGCGCCCGCAATGCGCGGTCAGCGATGAGGATGAAGTCCCACGGCTGCATGAACCCCACCGACGGCGCGTGGTGCGCGGCGTCCAGCAGCCGCGCCAGCACCGACGGGGGCACAGGGTCAGGGCGGAAGTGGCGCACGTCGCGCCGGCCGTAGATGGCAGCGTAAACGCCGCGCCGCTGCTCGGGCGAGAGGGCGAACTCTGGCGACACCCGACTCCTCGGTCGTGGACGACGGTGCGAAGGGCGCCGGGGCGTGCCGGCCCCCTTCACACGTCCCATTGTCGTGGGCTACCGCGTCCCGGGCGGACGCGTGCTTCAGTATACGTACGCTCCCCGTCCGCCCGGCTCACACCGGCCGGTAGAGTTGACCGCCGCCGGCGCGGAATTCCGCGGCCTTCTCGGCCAGGCCGGCCTCGATCGCCTGCTCCGGGTCGAGCCCTTTGGCGCGGGCGTACTCGCGCACGTCCTGCGTGATGCGCATGCTGCAGAAGCGCGGGCCGCACATCGAGCAGAAGTGCGCGGCCTTCGCCGGCTCGGCCGGCAACGTCTCGTCGTGGTAGGCCGCCGCCGTCTCGGGGTCGAGCGACAGGTTGAACTGGTCGCGCCAGCGGAACTCGAACCGCGCCTTCGACAGCGCGTCGTCCCGGACCTGGGCACCCGGGTGGCCCTTGGCCAAGTCTGCCGCGTGAGCCGCGATCTTGTAGGCGATCACGCCAGCCTTCACATCGTCGCGGTTCGGCAGGCCCAGGTGCTCCTTGGGCGTGACGTAGCACAGCATGGCCGCGCCGTACCAGCCGATCATCGCCGCGCCGATGGCCGAGGTGATGTGGTCGTAGCCCGGCGCGATGTCGGTGGTCAGCGGGCCGAGGGTGTAGAACGGCGCGTCGTGGCACACCACCTGCTCGCGCTCGACGTTCTCCTGGATCTTGTGCATCGGCACGTGGCCCGGCCCCTCGATCATCACCTGCACGTCGTGCTGCCAGGCGATCTGCGTCAGCTCGCCCAGCGTCTCCAGCTCGGCGAACTGCGCCTCGTCGTTGGCGTCGGCGATCGAACCCGGGCGCAGGCCATCGCCCAGCGAGACCGACACGTCGTAGGCGCGCAGGATCTCGCAGATCTCGGCGAAGTGCGTGTACAGGAAGTTCTCCTGATGGTGGGCCAGGCACCAGGCAGCCATGATCGAGCCGCCGCGCGATACGATCCCCGTCACGCGCCGCGCCGTGAGCGGGATGTATGCCAGCCGCACGCCCGCGTGGATGGTGAAGTAATCGACGCCCTGCTCGGCTTGCTCGATGAGCGTATCGCGGTAGATCTCCCAGGTGAGCTCCTCGGGCTTACCGCCGACCTTCTCCAGCGCCTGGTAGATGGGCACCGTACCGACCGGCACCGGCGCGTTGCGCAGGATCCACTCGCGGGTGGTGTGAATGTGCTTGCCCGTGGAGAGATCCATGACCGTGTCGGCGCCCCAGCGGATGGCCCAGGTCATCTTCTCGACTTCTTCCTCGATCGAGGAGGCGACGGCGGAGTTGCCGATATTGGCGTTGATCTTCACCAGGAACTTGCGGCCGATGATCATCGGCTCGCTCTCGGGGTGGTTGACGTTGGCCGGGATGATAGCGCGGCCACGGGCGACCTCGGCACGCACGAACTCCGGCTCGACCCCCTCGCGCAGCGCCACGAACTCCATCTCGGGCGTGATGATGCCGCGGCGCGCGTAGTGCATCTGCGTTACGGCGCGGCCGGGCTTGGCCCGCAGCGGCCGCCGCCCAGCCCCCGGGAACTCTGCTAGGTTGGCGCGGGGATCGTTGGCGCGTAGGCCGTTGTCCTCGGGGCGCACCGGACGGCCCTCGTACTCCTCCACGTCGCCCCGCTCAAGGATCCACGGCCGGCGCAGCGGCGGGAGGCCTCGACGGATATCCGGCGCGGCGTCCGGGTCGGTGTAGGGGCCGCTAGTGTCGTAGACGCGGACCGGCGGATTCGGCTCGTGGCCGAAGCGCCCGCTCGTGGGCTCCTGCTGGATCTCGCGCATCGGCACACGGATGTCTGGACGCGAGCCCGTGAGATACACCTTGCGGCTGGCCGGGAACGGCTGGACCGACGGCTCGATGACCTGCGCCACAGTACACCTCCTCGCGGCTAGACGGCGCCACCGGCGCCAGAGCTGGGATCGTGGCAGGCGTGCCGCCCCGCGGAGAAGGACTGATGGCATGGAGCCAGCACGGCACGGTCGGCGCGCTGGTCTAACAAAAACGACCATCGCGCGCCCGACGGCGGGCCGCAATGGTCCCGTCAATCGGCCGCATTCCCTACGCTCGTCTTCCGCTCCGCCAGCGCGTGGCGCGCTCCGTGCGGCTTCCCGAGATCAGGTTCGAGGGGTTGGTGGGCCTGACCCCGCCTCTCAGCTGCTCGCTCCCCCTGCGGACCGGTCGCCCTATTCAGTTGGTGGGGAGAGTGTAGCATCCTTGGGTGGCCCTGTCGAGCCACTGTCTCGCCTGCTACTAGTGTCCGCGCCTCGCGTCCCGCGTGCCAGCGGCCTCCACCGCCCCACCGATGAGTACTGCTCGCACAAGGCCCCAGCGCCGACGCGCAGCATGCGCCCCCGTCGGCACGGACGCACCACCTTGCATCGGTGCTGCCAGGGTATAATTCCGCAGCCTAGCAGGGCGAACCGGTGCCTGGTCACCGCAAGGCCACCAGCCGCACGCACTCCGTGGCGGCACCTGCTCCCGATCCTGTGCCGCTAAGGTCGGGAGCGCGACTGGAGGGAAGGCGAGACGCGGCATGCGGGCTCCCCGAGCCGCCTGGCGCGAGCGGGTACGCGCGCTCCAGCGCGAGACTTACACCTTGGCGCTGGCTGCTCGCCATCCCCGCACGCCCTGGTATGCGCGGCTATGGGTGGCCCTGGTGGTGGGCTACGCGCTATGTCCGTTGGACCTGGTGCCCGATTTCGTGCCAGTACTAGGCCAGCTCGACGATCTCCTGCTAGTGCCGCTCGGCATCCTCGTGGCCATCCGCTTGATCCCACCGCCGGTGCTCGCCGAGTGCCGCCAGCAGGCGCGCCAGACCATGGACGCCGGGTCCACATCCGCCGTGCGGGTCGCCACGCTGGCGGTGGCGGCGATCTGGTTCGCCGTCCTGGTGCTCGTAGCCTGGCTCCTCGGCCGACACCTGCGGGGATGACGGCGCCACTTGAGCGGTCCGCCTGGAGTGTAGCGGCGCAGGTACCTGGGTCAGAACTGCTACTGCCTGCTGGCAGGGCACAGCGGCGGCGGCGAGAGTCCGTGGGGTGTCGGTCCAGCGCTCGCGGGAGGTGGCGCGTGCTCGCGTGAGCCACGTCACCAATGCGGACCGCGGCGCTAGCCGAGCGGCGGCGCCATCTGCTGGAGCGTGGCAGCCCGCCGTGCCATCAGCGGCGCGGCGCGGTCCGTGGGCAGCAGCGCGGCCGCGGCGGAGAACGCCTGGCGCGCCTCGTCGAACCGCTGCGCCAGGTAGGCGTCCAGCCCCGCCTCGTACTGGTCACGCGCGGCGAGGACCGCGGCGGGCACGTTCCCGATGTGGCCCAGTAGCTCGTGCACCAGCGTGGTCTCGCTCCGGCCCAACACCGCGACTCGGTCGAGCCGCCGCCACTCGAACGTCGGCCCTGCCGCCGCGCGTACGGCGTCGCTGGCGAGGATGCGCGTGCCATACACCTTGTTCAGCCCCTCGAGACGGCTGGCCAGGTTCACGGCGTCGCCCATGGCCGTGTAGGCGAAGCGATCGGTGGTGCCGATGTTACCGACTAGCACCTCGCCAGTGTTCAAGCCGATCCGGATGTCGAACACGGGCCGGCCTTCGGCCGCCCAGCGATCGCGGAGGCGATCGAGGCTGCGGACGGCCTCCAGCGAGGCGTGGCACGCCCGGGCGGCGTGATCGGCGACATCGCGTGGGGCATTGAACAGGGCCAGGATGCCATCGCCAATGAACTTGTCGATCGTGCCCGCGTTGTCCTGGATGGCGGCCGTCATCGCCTCGAGATACTCGGCCAGGTACTCCACCACTTCGACGGGCGCCATTGCCTCGCTCAACGTCGTGAAGCCCGTGATGTCGCAGAACTGCACGGTCAGCTCGCGCGTCGCGCCGCCGAGGCGCGCTTCGGTGCCGCTAGCGAGCATGTCGCGCACCAACTCGACCGGCACATAGTGCCCGAACGAGCGCAGCCCTGCTTTCATGCGATCCACGGAGTCGCTGACCACCGCGATCTCTTTGACGAACGAGGAGGGCGACGGCTCCAGAGAGAACTTGAACTGCCCCACGCGCTCCAGATCGTCGCTGATCCGACGCAGCGGACTGGCGATGTTATGCGCCAGCAAGTAGCCCAGGCCCAGCGCGACCAGCAGGGCGAGCGAGCCGACCACGATCGTGGTGCGGGTGTTGTCGTAGACGATGCCCAGAAACTCGCTTTCGGGCACGATCACCGCCGTCACCCAGCGCATGCCGCTCGTGACGCTGAACTGCTGGAACACGGCGACGTAGCGCACGCCCTCGTGGTCGAACAGCACATTCGAGGTTTCATCAGGCGGGAGTTCGCTCAAGGGACGCGGCAACGCTCCCACGGCCGCTTCCAGCAACGGATCGGTCGGGTCCCCTACGCGCAGGCTGGGGCCGGCGATTAGCACGCCGCTCGGCGCCAGCACGTAGGTGCGGCCCGTGCGCCCCATGGTCAGGGCTGCCAAGAACGCCGAGATGTCCTCCAGGAAGTAGTCCGCGGTGAACACCCCGCGGACCTCGCCGGTGCCAGGCTCGCGCCAGGCGAGCGCCGCCGTGATTCCCAAGCGCCCTTCGTTGAACAGGAACGGCTCGGTCCAGACCACATCGGGGCTG
>JADGHJ010000165.1 GCA_019686175.1 Chloroflexota bacterium
ACCACGGCCCCTTCGCCGCCCGCCGCAGCCACCCCGCCGCCGCTGGAGCCTGTGCGGGTGATCTATAGCTCGCTGTCCGGCAGCATGATGCCCCTGTGGGTCGCGGTCGAGGGCGGGCACCTGCGCGAGCAGGGGCTGGACGTCGAGCTAGTACTCATCGAGAGCGGCACGGCCACCGTGCAGGCGCTGGTCAGCGGGGAGGCCCCACTGGCGCACATCGCGGCGGCGGGCCTGGTGGGGGCGGTGGCCGAGGGCTTCGACGCCGCGTTCTTCCAGACCACCGCGGCGGTGCCGCCTTTGACCATCTTCACGCGCGACGAGGTGCCGGTACCCGACGGCCTGCGCGGCGCGCGCATCGGCGTCACGCGCTTTGGCTCGGCCACGGATGTCGTCGGCCGGCTGGTAGTGCGCCGCTGGGGGCTGGATCCGGAGCGCGACCTGGTGTGGCTCCAGTTCGGCGGCGTGCCCGAGATCCTGGGCGGGCTGCAGGCCGGCGCGATCGACGCCGCTGTGCTATCCGACCCGACCTCGCTCCGCGCGACGAAACTGGGCTACCGCGCGGTCGCCGACGCCGGCGAGATAGGCATTCCGTTCCTGCACCTGGGCACCGCCGCCCCGAGAAGCGTGCTGGCCCAGCGGCCGGACCTCATCCGCCGCTACCTGCTCGGCTTCCACGCCGGCCTCCAGCGCTTCTTCGCCGACCCGGAGTTCACCAAGCGCACGCTCGCCGCCTACACGCGCCAGGACGACGCCGAGATCCTGGAGTTGACCTACCGCACGCATGCCGAGAAGTACATCAGCCGCGACCTGCGCCCCCGGCCGGAGACGGTGGCCACCGTGCTGGCCGCGGCGAGCAACCCGCGCGCGCAGCAGCTCGTGCCCGAGACCCTCATCGACGACGGCCCGGTGCGCCAGCTGGAGGCGGAGGGCCTGCTGCCGCCGATCCGCTGAGCGCTGCTGGCCCGAGAGGAGCGCCATGCGCCTGGTCTATGGATTGGTCTCGCCGACCGCCACCTACTGGCAGCACTACGTCGCGGAGGCGCGCGGCCTGTACCGCGCGGAGGGGCTCACGGTGGAGACGGTGTTCACCGGCAGCACCACGGGCGGCGCGACGGCCCTGGCCAGCGGGCGGATCGATCTTAGCGGCTCGTGCCCCGACCACATCATTCTAGCCATCGAGCAGGGGGCCGACCTGGCGGTCGTCGGCGAGGTGGTGCGGCGGCCGGTCTCGGCCGTGCTCGCGCGGCCGGACGTGCGCGCGCTGGCCGATCTGCGCGGCCGTCGCGTCGGCGTGTCGGACGGCGTGGGCGGCGTGTCCGGCCTGCTGCGCACCATCCTCCGCCGGTACGGGCTGGGCCCCGATGCCTACGAGAGCGTGGTGCTGGGCGGCACGCCCGAGCAAGCCCGCGCGCTGGTCGCAGGCACCATCGACGCGGCGCTGCTCACGCACCCTTTCTCTATCCGGCTGGCCGCCGAGGGCTACCCCGTGTTGGCGCGCACCGAGGACTACTGGCCCGTCTTCTCCTTCACCACGCTCAATGCCCGACGGGCGTGGGCGACAGCGGAGAGAGCGGCGCTGGTCGCCTTCCTCCGGGCGACGATCCGCGCCGGTCGCTGGCTACGCGCACCCGGCCATGCGGCGGAGGCCCAGGCGATCCTAGCCGCCGCCACTGGCCAGCCGGCGGCCGAGGTGGCCGCCACGTACGATCGCTACGTGTGGGCGAACGACGTGCTCGCCTGGGACGCAGCGCCCGACACCAACGGGCTGAGCGCTGTGCTCGACCTGCTGCGCGAGGAGGGCCTTCTCGCTGCGATGCGGTCGCCCGAGCGCTACGTCGAGGCCGGGCCCTGGCGCCAGGCGCGCGCGAGCAGCGACGCTCAGGGCCGCGACGAGGGCTGATATTCGCGGGGGTGATTCCATGAGACTCGACAATCGCATCGCGATCGTCACGGGCGCCGGCCGCAACATCGGCGAGGCCATCGCGCACCGGCTCGCCACCGAGGGAGCACGGGTGGCCGTGGTGGACCTCGACGGCAACGCGGCACGGGCCGTGGCCAACGCCATCAACGCGCGGCTGCCCGAGCGGGCGCTGCCGCTCGCGGTCGATGTGGCGTCGCGCGATGACGTGCAGCGCATGGTGCGCGAGACGGTAGCGCGCTGGGACAGCGTCGACATCCTGGTGAACAACGTGGCCATCACCGACCGCAAGACGATCCTCGAGCTCGAGCTGGAGGAGTGGGAGCGCGTGCTGCGCGTGGCGCTGACCAGCCAGTTCCTGTGCAGCAAGTACGTGGCGCAGCAAATGGTGGCGCAGGGGCGCGGCGGGCGGATCATCAACATCGCCTCGACCTCCGGCCACCGCGGGCGGCCGGACGCCACCGCCTACACGGCGGCCAAGGCCGGCGTACTCAACCTGACGCGCTCGCTGGCGATCCAGCTCGCGTCTCACGGCATCCGCGTGAACTCGGTGACGCCGAACCGCATCGGCTCGCCGGTCGGCGAGGCGGTGGTGCCCGCCAACCGGCCGGTGAAGAACCTGGTGGGGCGCAACGGGGTGCCGGAGGACGTGGCGGCGGCGGTGGCGTTCCTGGCCTCCGCCGAGGCTGACTTCATCACGGGCACCGACCTATTGGTGGACGGCGGCGCGCTCACCATTGGCGGGCCGTGAGGGACGCTAGCGGAGCTGGGCGAGCGCCGCCTCGAGGTAGCGGTAGTCGACGAAACGCGCCAAGTCGGCCTTGATGGGCACCAGGCCCTCGCGCTCCCAGAAGTCCTGCTGACGGTTGAGGTCGTCGAGGTCGAGGCGGCCGTCGGCCGGCGCGCCCGGCGCGGCCGCCTGGGCGATCGTCTCGACAGGGATGCGCGTCCATTTGCTGATGATCTCGCGGGCCTGCGGGTCGGCCACCCGCCCGTCCTGAATGGAGGCGAGGTAGTCGCGCAGGCCCTTGAGATAGCCCACCAGGAAGCGCACCGTGTGCGCGTCGGGCCGAGCCATCATGCTCGGCCCGATCACGATGAACGAGCCCGTCTGGGGCCCGGCCAGTTCCTGGACGTCACCGAGCCGCACGCCGATGCCGCGGGTCTCGATCAGCGTGGGGATCGGCTCGGGCACCACGCCGGCGTCGGTGCCCGCGTTGGCCAGGGCTGCCGCCAGGTCGGTGTTGACCACGCGCTGCACCTCCACCTCGTCGAGGCGCATCCCGACTCTCTGGAACGCCACCCGCAACGTGTAGTCCACCGGCGAGCCCTCGACATTGAAGCTCACCCGGCGCCCGCGCAGGTCCTGCAGCGCGCGCACCTGGCCGCTATCGACCAGCTCCTTGCGCACCAGCAGCACCGTGCCTGACAGGCTCTGGCCGGCGACCGCGCGCATGTTGATCTCGCGGGCCAGGGCGTTGAACAGCGACGGCCCGGGGACCGAGGGGATCACGTCGAGCTGGCCCGCCGACAGCGGCGCCACGGCCAGGGCGGCCGAGTCGAACGGCGTCCACTCCACCTCGATGCCCTGCTCGTCGAAGTGGCCGCGCTCCTGGGCGAGGAACGCGGGCGCGCCGGGCAGGATCGGGTTGTAGCCGTAGCGCACCGTGATCCGCTCCGGCGGCGCCGCCTGGGACGCAGGGGTCGGACTGACAGCCGCGGGCGAGGCGGCCGCCACGGGCGGCGCGGTCGGCTCGGGCCGGGCGGCGGGCGCGGCGCAGGCGAGCAAGCCAAGGGCGAGGAGTAGCGAGAGCGCGACCAGTGATCGCGGGTGCACGGGCTACCTCCCTCCACGCCGCGGGGATGCGTGCCGCGTGTGCCGAGAGTCTAGCGCCCGTGGGGGGCCGGTGCAACGGGCCCTACTCGGGCACGCGGCCGATCTCGTTCAGCACCTCCTCGACCAGCTCCAGACCCCAGGCCGCGTTGAGCTGGGCCTCCGTGGGGGGATTGGGCACGAGGCCCTCGGCGATGTAGTAGCGCAGGCATTCGAGCTGCGACTCGAGGTTGAAAATCCCGTTGGGGCTCACGCCGGTCGGCGTCATCTCGCGCACGGTGGCGATGTCGATGCGCGTGTAGCGCGCGATCAGGGCGTCCATCTCGGGCCGATCGGGGGTGCGGCCGGCCACCGCGTCGTTCCAGGCGCGGGCGGCGCGGATGTAGGCACGCACCACCCCTTTCGCGGCCGGACGGTCGTCGTACAGCCTGGTGGAGAAGGCCGTCACCCCCAGCGTCATATTGGGGAACATCTCGTCCTGGCCCATGATCTTGACGCCCGTGCCCTGGCGCAGCACCTCGGTGAGGAACGGCTCCTGGAGCAGGCCCGCGTCCACCTGGCCGTTGACGAACGCGCCGAGCATGTCCGGCGCGCTGAGCGGCTGGAGGTTGAGGTCGTTGATGCTGGCGCCGAACTGCTGCATGCCCTTCTCCAGGGCGCAGCCGCTGCCGGTGGCCTTGCCAGGCGGTAGAATCGCGACCGTGAACCCCTTCATCTCGCCGAGGGTACGCCCTCGCCCGGCGTCGTAGAGCTGGCGACGCACCATCATCGCCTGGGTGGCGAAGCCCGGCCGGAACGTCGCGCGGTCGAGCACGATCTTGATCGGGACGCCGCGCGCGATGGCGTTGAGCGTGGCGGGGTTCACGGCGATGCCGCCGGCCTCGAGCTGGTCGGTGGCCAGCGCGGGGACCATCTCGGAGGCGCTGGCGAACGGCACCAGCTCGATGTCGATGCCCTCCTGCAGGAAGTAGCCCCGCTCGGCCGCCAGCCACATGGCGATGTCATTCACGCTGGTCTGCGTGCCCATGCGCACCTTAGTGAGGGCGGCGGGCGCGGCAGCTCCCCCGGCCGTGGCGGACGCGGCCGGCGCCGGTGCGGGAGTCGGCGCGCTGGCCTGAGCCGGCGGCGGGGCGGCGCTAGCGGGCGGGCTGGCGGGTGCGGGCGCGGCGCAGCCAACCAGGAGCGCGAGGGCGGCCAGGAGCGGAACCGCGAGGTGCCAGGTGCGTTGGCGCATGACCCACCCCTCGTTCAGTGAGCGTCGCGCGATGTGGGCCCCAGTATAGTGCCCTGCCGCAGGCATGCCAAGCGGTGTGACACTACCACGGCCGCGCCAATCTCGGTCGGGCTGCGTGGGGGACAAGCGTTTGCAGTAAGCTAGCCCCAGCCGCCAGGCGGCACGAACCGGTAGGGAGGGAGACGGCGATGCCGGACAAGGACGCGCGCAAGCAGGAGCTGCTGGAGCGCTACAACCGGAAGGCGATCGAGACGGGCATGCGGCTGCAGGGCGAGTTCTTCTTGCGGCTGGTGCACGAGTTCGACGAGCTGGATCGCGACTGGACCCAGGTCTGGCTCACCTGGATCTACGACCACATGTACAACCGGGGGGTACTGGACGACAAGACGCGCGTGCTGGTGATCATCGGTGAGTGCGTGGTCGGCGACGAGCTGGTGCAGCTGCCCAACCACATCCGCTCGGCGCTGCGCTGTGGGGCCACCCCGCGGGAGATCCTGGAAGTGATCCTGCAGGCGCACATCTACTGCGGCATGCCGCGCATGATCAAGGCCATGCGCGTGTACCGCGACCTCATGCGCGACCTGGGCCTGCTGGAGGTCACCGACCCGCCGTTCCGCGGCGACGCCCGCGACTAAGCGCGGGCCACGCCGCAGAGACGCGTCGATTGCACGACTCCCCGCTCGGCCTTCGGGGCCAGCGGGGAGCGTCGCGTCAGCTGGCCGGGGCGTTGCCGTAGGCCTGCTCGCCACGCGCCCGCAGCTCCTGCTCCGGGCCGGGCGGCGCGTACACCACCAGGTAGCGCAGCGGCTCGCCGCCGGTGCTCGCCACCTTGTGGGGCACCCCGGCCGGCGCGTAGACCGCCATGTGCGGCCCGATCTCGTAGGCCACGTCGTCGATCCACATCGTGCCGCGCCCTTGGAGGATGTACCAGGCGTGCTCGACGTCGTGCTGGTGGTAGGCGCCGACGTAGCCGGGCTGGATCTCGTTGAGCAGCAGCGAGAAGTGCTGGGCGCCGCCCAGCTCGCGGTCGAGCAGGATACGGAAGGTGCCGCCGCCCCCGGGCACGGGCAGCTTGCCCGTCACGCCGTCCTCGTCGCGCACCACATAGCGCCGTGCCATCGCGTCCTCTCCCTTCGCTGTAGGTCTGGCCGCGAATTGTACGCCCGGGGGCGGGGATCCGGCAGGCCCGCGGAGGCTACCCGCCCTGGGCGTCGAGGTAGCGGCGGGCGAGCGCCTTGGCGTGCTGGGTCAGCTCGGGCACCCGCGCTTGTAGTTCGGCGAGCGCCTGGGGCTCGGTGAGCCCGCGCGCTACCCGCGCCTGGCCCTGCTGGCGGAGGTAGGCACGCACGGCGGCGCGCACGGCGCGGTAGCCCTCGCGCAGCCCTGGCGGGGCGCTCGCCTCGCCCGCGGCCGCGCCGTTGCCCGCTGCGCCCCGCCGCGCCTGCACCTCGGCGCGGAACAGACGGAAGGGGTACACGGCGCCCTCGAGGTCGCGGAGGGCGCGCTGCAGCGCCTCGCGGGCGGCCATCTGGCGCTCGAAGTAGGCGGCGAGGTCGGCGGTGGAGTAGAGGCGGTGGCGCGTGCGCAGGCGCGCGATCGCGGCGCGCGCGTCGACGGCGGCCGGCGTGTCGGCGAACAGCGGCGTGGCCAGCCGCACCAGGGCGCCCTGGAACCCGGCGCCCAGGCGGTAGTAGCGCTCGGCCCCTTCGATGGTGTCCAGCAGGCGCGCGCTGCGGTCCAGCTCGGCGAGCCAGCGGCCCAGGTCCCAGCCGGGCAGAGGCCCGAAGAACGCCTCAGGCGCGACCGTCCAGAACAGCACGTCGGCGGGCGCGAGCGGGTACTCGCTCTGGGCGTTGGCCGTGCTCGCCAGCCATGCCCGGTTCTCGGCGTGCTCGGGGGCGAAGAAGAAGCCATCGACGTACACCAGCGCGGCGGGGTCGAGGGCGGCTTGGCGCCCGGCCTGCGCGAGCGCGGCGTGCAGGCCGGGCAGTGGGGCGGCGAGCAGGCGCGCGAGCGTGGCGCCGGCCACCTGGGGCCGCTCGGCACGCTCGAGGGACCACTTGAAGTCGACGGCCTGGATGACCGGCGTGCCGTCGGGGCGCTGGCCGAGCAACGCGGCGTCCGGGTTGGGCAGGCCCGAGGCGTGGATCTCCGGGCGGAGCGAGGGGTCGTCGGCCAGGGTGAGGATCGCGGTGGGGGTATAGGGCTGGCCGTCGGCCGGCCGCGCGACGTGGAGGAGCGTGGCCAGGGCGGGCAGGCCGACCTCCTCCCAGCGGCGGCCGATGGCTTCGTCGGCGCGGCCCCAGTTGCCGATGCGCTGCAGCCGAGCGACGGACCACGGCCCGCGGGCCGGTCCGCTCAGGGGGCTGCCGCGCATCTGTGTTCCGTGTCAGGAGATAGGATCATCAGGAGAATTGTAGCATCTGCCGTGCGGCGCCCCAGCGCGCCAAAGCACTACCGGAAGCCGCGACCGCTCTGGCCGCCTGACAGCGTCAGCTTCCAGCCCGTGGCGAGATCAGATTCCACCGCGGGTGTCTACGCTTCGCTCCCGCTTGGTCCTTGGTGCGGAGGTAGGGTTGGAGTCGCACGTGGTATCGGGGCTCGGTCCTCGGCGACGGCAGCCGTCAGGCGTCCCGCCTCCAGGGCGTCGATGAGCCTCAGCCCACGCTGGGCCCAATCGATTTCCGTACGCGCTCTGGCCACCTTGCCTTCGATCACCCAGGCCTTGAACTGCACGATCGCCTCGTGCTCCGCGGGGTCACGCTGCTGCAAGCGTTTGCGGAGGAGCGGCAACCGCCGCGCGCGGATCAGGTCTGCACGCTCCTGCCACTGCTCCAGCCGGCGAGACCAGTGGGCGATATGCGCACGGAGCTGCTCTCGGGCAGCCGCAAAGGGCACCATGTCGAAAAAGAGCGCTTTCAGGTATAGCGGGTCGCGGTCCGGGGAATACGCCAGGAGGTCCGCCGCCCAGCGCCGCAGCTCGGCCTCTCCCGCTGGCGTGAGCGAGTAGACGCGTTTCTCGGCCCGCTGGCCACGCTGAGCGACAGTGGCCTGGATCAGCCCCTCTTGTTCCATCCGCCGGAGCTCCGGATAGACCTGGCTCTGCGAGGCCGACCAGACGTACCCGACCGATTCATCGATGTAGCGCACCAGGTCATACCCAGTCATCGGCTCGGCGCTAAGCACTCCCAGGATCGCATGGCGCAAGGACATACTTCGTCTGCCCCCAGCCCAGCTGACATGGCAGCAGCGGGCGCCCGTATGGATTATCGCCTAGCGCCCGGCAAGAGCCCCCAACCGCTTGACCCACGGCCGGAGACCGCCTATACTGTGCCTCACTATTTACTCAAAGAGTGAGGTAAATTCAGGCCGCGCGACAACTCGACGGACTCGCCCCGCCCGCGCCGCGTCGTCTGCCGCAAGGCCGGAGAGAGGAGCATGCCATGCACGCACAGCCGCTGGCCGCCAGCCGTGAGCACAGCGAGAGCCCGCTCGCGGACACTCCCCTCGTGAAGTGGCTCAACCGGATCATCGTGGTCGGCTTTGGTGCTTGGGCCATCCTCCTGTTCGCCTTCTCCTTCGTGGCGACCGATCTGGCTCGCGTGCTCAATCCGTACGCCAACTACCTGGTAATGTTGTCCATTTTCTCGATGGGGCTCACGCTCCAAGGGGCGGACTTCCTACGCATCCTCCGGCGACCGCGTGGTATCGTCGCGATCCTGATCAGCGACTATCTCGTTGCAACCATCGCCGCCTGGATCGCCGGGATGCTGGTCTACATCCTCATCATGAACAACCCCGCCCTGTTCGTCGGCCAGATCCTCCAGGGCGCTGGGCCGGGCGGCGCCGCTAGCGCGATCCAGACGTGGGTCGGACGGGGCGACGCAGCACTGACAGTAAGCGCCACCGCAGTCGATACACTCATTGCACCGCTGCTACTCCCCTTGGTGACGTTGCTCTTCGCCGGCGCCTTCGTGCAGGTACCTGTGCTGGAGATGGTGGTCCAGACGGCGCAGCTCGCGGTCCTGCCTGTACTGGCCGCCCTGGTGGTCAAGCGCCTGGCCACACGTCAAGTGGAATACATCACGCCTATCCTGCCAGCTGCTGGGGTGCTCTGCCTCTGGCCCGTGTTCCCCGCCATCTTGGCACCGGCCATTCCGTTGCTGCTCCGTCAGTTAGAAATCATTCCCCTGGTGGCCCTCGCTGGTACTATCCAAGTCGTGGTTGCCGCCGTGCTTGCCTATTTCGTGGGCGCCCTGGCTGGGGTCAGCGAAGCCCAGCGTCGGTCTATCATGTTCGATACGACCACGCAAAACTCTGGCCTGGTGGCCGTGCTTGCCGGCGCTAACTTCGGCCCTCTGGCGGTCGTACCCGCTGTCGTCTACGCGGTTATCATGAATATCTTCTCGTTCGCTCTGGCTGGCTACTATCGAGCGAACCCAGACGCTCGGCTGCCGGGCATTGCTGCCCTTCGCCGCGTCTTCCCCTGGGTACGAGAGGATTGACATGACGCCGATGTACGACGTCGTCATCGTCGGCTATGGCCCGGTGGGAATGGTCGCCGCGGCTCTACTCGGGCAGGCAGGCCATCGCGTGGCCGTGTTCGAGCGCTACCAGTCCTTCTACAACCTGCCGCGGGCAGCGACCTTCGATCACGAGGTCATGCGAATCCTGCAGGCCCTGGGCTGTGTCGAAGAGGTCCTACCGGGCACGCTCGTGTGGACGACGTATGAGTGGGTGAACGGCGCTGGTGACTTGCTCATCAAGCACGTCATGAGCCCCGACTCGATCTCGGGCTGGGCCGAGAACTACCTCATGTACCAGCCCACGCTGGAGGATGCGCTCCACCAGGCCGTCCAACGGATGAGCAGCGTCGCGATCAATCAGGGATGGCGGGCAATCGAGCTCACCCAACATGTTGACCACGTCGAATTGACCGTTGAGCAGGTCGAGAGGGTCACACTTCGCCCGACTGGTAACCGGAAGCGGGTGAGCGGACGGTACTTACTGGGATGTGA
>JADGHJ010000007.1 GCA_019686175.1 Chloroflexota bacterium
ATGGAACTCTGCTACGAGCCACGCGGCGGCACAAGCCTGGCAGGGGCCAGCAGCATGGGTAACCACTCCCCCCTGCTCCCCGATTCCCCCGCCAACTACACGCTGTTCGACCGGCACGGTCTGCCCATCGAGTGTCCGGTGTGCCGGGCGAATACCCGCTGGCATCCGCACGGCGAGCGCGCAGCAGGGGCGTCGCTCGCGTTCGTCTGCCGTCACCCGACCCGCAGCGCGGCGCTGTGCCTCGACGGGCGGAGCGCCGCGCTGCTGCTTGATGAGCGCGACCCGGCCGCGGCATGGCTGACGCCGCTCGGCTGGATCGTAGCTCGCGCCCCGTGGTACGCCTGCGCGCCAGCCGACGACCCTGCCACCAGCGCCGCCTGATCGGCACGCCAGCGCGCGCTCCCTCCTCCTCCAGAGAGCAGAGGGAGTACGGGACGGCCCGCCTGCGAGCCGCCCTTAGGAGCCGAGCTGCCGCGCAGCGTACTCCACGAAGCTGTCGTCGATGTACTGGCGGATGTCCAGCAGGTCCGTGTACCGCAGCGACCCGCGCGACAGGAAAAACCGTTGCTGCTCCATGATGCTCTCGACATTCGGCCTGCCGCTCGGGTCGAAGTACGGCATCGCCGACGCCTTGATCACCGCTGGCTCCAGCCGCGTGTACTTGGCCACGATCTCCGCCACATCGTCGCGGGAGAAGGCGTCGCCCTGCAGCTCGCGGATCGCCTTCAGCCAGGCCACGGTAAAGCGCCGCGCCACGTCAGTGTTGCTCGCGGCCCAACGAGTGTTGATGTAGGTCACCGTCGTCTGCATCTTATCGGGCACGATGTTCTGCATCGGCTCGGCGATGTCTTGCTGGGCGACCCGCGTGATGAACGGCTCGGCCATCACCGCCGCGTCGATGCTTCCGTTGGTCAGCGCCGCCACCATGTCCGGGAAGGGAATCTGCTGCAGGTCGATGTCCTCGATGCGGAGGTCCGCCGTGGCCAGCCCGAGGGCCAGCACGTACTCGGTGGCTACGCCGATCGAGTTGATCGCCACCTTACGGCCGCGCAGCTCCGACACGCTGAACGGGCGCCCGTCCACCTTGCGGAGCACGAAGTTGGTGGTGGGATTGGCGCGGCTCTCGGCGTGGCCCGTGCCCAGGATCTTCACATCGACGCCGGATTGCAGGGCGTTGAGCGCGGCCGAGCCCACCGAGGCCGCTGTGCCGATATTCAGGTGGCCGCCGGCCGTCTGGGTCAGGACCTCGCCGCCACTAGTGAACAGCTGCAGGTCGATCGTGATGCCCTGCTCGTTGAAGTAGCCCTTCTCGATCGCCAGGTAGACGGGCGCCGCGATGGTCACCGGGAGGTAGCCGACGATCACCGTGGCCGGCGCGGGGGCCGCGGCCGGCGTCGCTGGCGTGGACACGGGGCTTGCCGCGGGCTTCGCGGCCGGCGCTGGGGCGCTGCACGCGAGGCCTAGCAGGACCGCGGCGCTCAGCAGCGTGAGTGCGCGACGCATGAGCGTATCTCCTCTACAGACCAGCATGCCGCCCAGAACCACGGGCGGGGCCTGACGACCGAATAGGCCGCGTCGAGGGGTTCACTCCTCGTCCGGCCCGAGCATGCGCTCCGGGCGCACGACGCGATCGTATTGCTCGGCGGTAAACAGGCCCAGCTCCAGGCCTGCCTCGCGCAGCGACTTGTTCTCGGCATGCGCCTTCTTGGCCACTTTCGCGGCGTTGTCGTAGCCGATGTGCGGACTCAGCGCGGTTACCAGCATCAGCGAGCGGTCCACGTACTCGCGCAGGCGCTCGCGGTTCGGCTCGATTCCGGCCACGCAGTGGTCGGCGAACGAGCGGCAGGCGTCGGCCAGCAGGTCGATCGAGTGCATGAGGTTGTGGATGATCAGCGGCTTGAAGACGTTCAGCTCGAAGTTGCCCTGCGAGCCGGCGATGGCGATGGCCGTGTCGTTGCCCAGCACCTGCACGCACACCATCGTCAACGCTTCCGACTGCGTGGGGTTCACCTTGCCCGGCATGATCGACGAGCCCGGCTCGTTCTCGGGTAGTAGCAGCTCGCCCAGGCCGGCACGTGGGCCGCTGCCCATCCACCGGATGTCGTTGGCGATCTTCATCAGGGAGCAGGCGAGGGTGCGCAGGGCGCCGCTGGCCATCACTAGCGCGTCGTGCGCCGCCAGCGCGGCGAATTTGTTGGGCGCCGAGACGAACGGCAGCCCCGTGAGCGCGGCGATGCGCCGCGCCACGCGCTCGGCGAACTCCGGATGGGTGTTCAGCCCCGTGCCGACCGCCGTGCCGCCGATGGCCAGCTCGTAGAGGTCGGGCAGCACCCGCTCGATGCGCTGCAGGTCGGCGTCGAGCTGCGCCACATAGCCGCTGAACTCCTGGCCGAGCGTGAGGGGCACGGCGTCCATCAGGTGGGTGCGTCCGATCTTGATGATGTCGGCGAATTCCCGCCCCTTCGCTGCCAACGTGTCGCGCAGGTGGCGCACGCTGGGGATCAGCCGCTCCGTCAGCTCCTGCGCGGCGGCGATGTGCATCGCCGTGGGGAACGTGTCGTTCGACGACTGCGACATGTTCACGTCGTCGTTGGGGTGGACCGGCTTCTTGCTGCCCAGCACGCCGCCGAGGCGCTCGATCGCCCGGTTGGCGATCACCTCGTTGACGTTCATGTTAGTCTGCGTGCCGCTGCCGGTCTGCCAGATGCTGAGCGGGAAGTGCTCGTCGAGCTGGCCGTCGATCACCTCCTGCGCGGCGGCGATGATGGCCTCGGCCTTCTCGGGCGGCAGCTTGCCCAGGTCGCGGTTCACCTCGGCCGCCGCGCGCTTGAGAATGCCGAACGCGCGGATCACCGGCCGCGGCATGGCGTCGGGGCCGATGTCGAAGTAGCGAAGCGAGCGCGCGGTCTGCGCGCCCCAGTAGCGGTCGCTGGGCACCTCGATGGCGCCCATGCTGTCGGTCTCGGTGCGAGTGGTCGCGCTGCGGTGCGCGGCGAGCAGTCGCCTCACGGCCATGCCTCCTCTGCTGCGAGGCCGGGGCGCGCGCGGCCCCGGCGGCGCGGCTGCCCCCAAGGGGGAGTGGGGAAGCCCTATCCTCCCATTGTAGCCGCGTGCGCGGCCGCGCTCCCGCTGGGCGAGACTCTGACTAGGACTGCTGGAGCGCCTCCAGCCCCTCGAGGCACTGCTGATAGCCGGCCAGGTTGCCCTGCGCCTGGTACAGCGCGGCGGCCTGCTGCAGGTCGGCGATGGCCCCCGGGGTGTCGCCGAGCGCGGCACGAGCCCAGGCGCGCCCGCTATAGGCGTCGGCAGCGTCCGGGCGCAGGGCCAGGGCCTGGCTGAAGTCCTCCACCGCGCCGGCCTGATCGCCGAGCGCGGCGCGCGCGTAGCCGCGGCCCACGTAGGTGTCGGCATCATCGGGCCGCCACGCGAGCGCCACGGTGAAGTCGTCGATCGCGCCAGCCACGTCGCCGAGCGCGGCGCGAGCCCGCCCACGGCCACTATAGGCGTCGGCGGCGTCGGGGCGCAGCGCGAGCAGGCTGGTGTAGTCGGCGATCGCCCCCTCCGGGTCCTCCAAAGCCGCGCGCGCATTGGCGCGGCCGCTGTACGCCTCGGGCTGGTTGGGGTCGAGGCCGAGGGCGGTGGTGAAGTCGGCAAGAGCGCTCTGCGCGTCGCCGAGCTGGACCCGCGCCCAGCCGCGGCCGGTGTAGGCGCTGGCCAAGCCCGGGTCGCGGGCGAGCGCTGCGGTGAAGTCCTCCACGGCACCGGCCAGGTCGTTGAGGGCGGCGCGCGCGTGAGCCCGGCCGCTGTAGGCAGTGGCGGCCTCGGGCCGGAGCTGCAGCGCCCGCGAGAAGTCGGCCACGGCCCCCGCGTGATCGCCCAGCGCCGCACGCGCCGTGGCCAGGCCGATATACGCCTCGGCGTCATCGGGCCGCACCTGGAGCGCCATGGCGAAGTCCTGCAGGGCACCAGCGTCGTCGCCGAGCGCGGCGCGCGCGTAGCCGCGCCCCAGGTACGCGTCGGCGTCGTTGGGGCGCCAGTGCAGCACGGCCGTGTAGTCCTCGATCGCCCCGCGCGCGTCGTCGAGCTGGGCACGGAGGCCGGCGCGACCGCTGTAGGCATCGGCGCTGGTGGGATCGACGGCCAGGGCCAGTGAGAAGTCCTCCACCGCGCCGAGCCGGTCGCCGAGCTTGGCGCGGGCCCAGGCGCGCCCCGTGTAGGCGCTGACGAGACGCGGGTTCACGGCCAGGGCCCGGGTGAAATCCTCGATCGCGCCGCGCTGGTCGCCCAGGGCAGCGCGCGAGTGCCCGCGACCGGCGTACGCGTCGGCATTGGCGGGATTGATCTGGAGGGCACGGGCGAAATCGGCGATGGCGCTCTGGTGGTCGTCGAGCGCCGCGCGAGCGAAGCCCCGGCCGGCGTAGGCGTCAGCCAGCTCGCTGTTGAAGCGCAGCGCGCGCTCGAAATCGGCGATCGCCGCGCGCGGGTCGCCGCTGTTGGCGTAGGCCCAGGCGCGCGCCACGTACAGGTCGGCGCGCGTGCGGTCCACGTTCCGCAGCAAGTTGAGCGCGTGGGTGAAGTCGTCGATCGCGCCGCGGTGGTCGCCCTGCCGCGCCCGTTCGGCCCCCCGCTCCCAATAGAAGCCGGCGGAGACCTGCGCCACGGGCGCCGGCGCGCCGAGCCGGTCGGGCGCGCCGGCTGCATCGACGCCTGCGACACGGTCGGCGTCGGTCACCGCGGTTGGGGTGCTTCCGATGGCAGCCTGAGCCGAGACGGGCGCGAGCAGCAGCGCGGCCGCAACGAGAGCCGTGAGGGCCGAGGCGCGCGCGGGCCAGACCATGGCATCCTCCTTACGGATGTGCAAGAGGACCTGCAAGACTGCTCTCGAACAGTATGGCAACCGTGCGATTTTGCCGGCCAGCGCTCGGCCCGCGCTCAGCGCCACGCGCTGGCCGGCGTCCCCGCTACAGGCGCTGGCAGCGGGCGCAACTGGCAGGGCAGGCCGCGCGTGGCCGGGCAGCCGATCACCGGGTCCCAGGGTGGCCCGTAGGAGGTGCAGTTGTTGATGTTGAGCGCTAGGTCCGGCGCGCCGTCGGGGGTTGTCAGCCACCAGCCCATGCCCGTGCTGGCCACCCCGGGCGGTACGCGCTCGTCGTAGCGCAGCCGCGCGGCGAACGTCTCGGGCCGGTCAGGCAACCGCCCCTCGACCCACGCGCCATCGTGCAGGCCGAGCGCGGCGGCCGTCTCGGGATGGACGTGGATCTGCGGCTCGGGCTCCTTGCGCCGCGCCCAGGCGTGGTCGCGGAAACGCGAGTGATGGTACACGATCGAGCGCGTGCCGGTGAGCAGGAGCAGCGGATACTCGGGTGGCGGCGCGGGTGGCACGTCGGCCTCGTCCCAGGCGGGCAACGGCGGCAGCCCGTGCTGGGCCAGCCGCGTGGAGTACAGCTCGACCTTGCCCGTGGGGGTACGGAAACGCGCGTAGTCGCGGTACTGGTAGGGGATCGGGACATAGCCACGGGTGCGCAGCTCCTCGAGCGTGAGGCCCGAGTCGCCGAGCTGCACGCGCAGGAACTCGGTGTGGCTGCGCCAGGGCAGCAGCTCGTGACGCACGACGCCCCGCGCCCGCAGCGCGTCGAGCAGCGCCACCGCGATATCGGTGTCGTTGCGAGCCTCGCCGCGCGGCGGGAGCACGGCCGCCGTGTAGCTGATGCACGGCCCCTTCGGCTGCCACTGGACCTGCTCCTCCTCCAGCGCCACGGTCTTCGGCAGCACCACGTCGGCGAGGTGGGCCACCGGCGTCATGGTGTCGGTGGCCACGATCAGGCAGTCGAGCCCGCGCAGCGCGGCCAGCGTGCGCGGCGTGTCGGGATAGGTCACGGCAATGTTCACACCGCTGACGTATAGCGCGCGCACGGGGTAGGGCTCGCCGGTGAGCATGGCCTGGATGGCGGTGGGGTTGTGGCAGGCGCGTGCCCAGCCGTCCGGGCCGCACCACAGCGGGAACTCGCGCCCGCCGAGAATCTGCTCCTCCGTGGCGCGGTCGAGGCGGTACTCGGGCGCGTAGATGAAGTCCCAGTACGAACGGAAGCCCGGCAGGCGCTTGGCGCGCCGGTTGCCGCCGGGCACGTCGAGATGGCCGGTGAGGGCCAGCAGGATGTGGAAAGCGCGGACGGTCTGCACGCCGCCCACCTGAGCGTCGAGACCGTGACCGAGCACCAGGGTGGCGGCGGGGGTGGTCGCGTAGCACCGCGCCAGCATCACGATCTGCGCGGGGGCCAAGCCCGTTGCGGCCGCCATCCGCTCAGGCGTGTACGGCGTCACGTGCGCCGCCAGCTCGGCGAACCCGTGGCAGTACTGGGCGACGAACATCCGGTCGTACAGCGCCTCGCGGACCACCACGTGCAGTAGCCCCAGCGCCAGCGCCCGATCGGTGCCCGGGCGGATCGCCAGGTGCTCGGCGCCGAGGTCCACGGCAGGCGTGCGGCGCGGGTCGACGACCACCAGCTGGGCGCCGCGGCGGCGGGCCGCCTTGAGCTGGAGCCACAGGCTGGGGTTCGAGGCCGAGAGGTTGCTGCCGACCAGCACCACCAGGTCGGCGCGCTCGATCTCCTCGCCCCCGCCGCCGAGGTCGAGCCCCGTGACCATATCGCTCACCGAGCGGCAGCCCTGGCAGAGGTCCTGGTTGATCAGCACGTTGGGCGAGCCGAGCGCGCGCAAGAGCTGGACGACCTGCACGCCGCGGCTGAAGAAAGCGCTGCTCACAGCGCCGGCGATGGCCAGCGGGCCATAGCGCGCCTGCACGGCGGCCAGCCCGTCGGCGGCACGCGCCAGCGCCTCGTCCCAGCTCGCGCGCCGCCAACGCCCGGCGCCGCGCGGCCCCTCGCGCACGAGCGGATGCAGCACGCGGCCGGGGGCGTCGACCAACGCCAGCGCGCCCGCCGCGCCCTTGATACAGAACGCGCCCTTCGAGGCGGGGTGGTCGGGGTTGCCGCAGATGCGCAGGCGGCCAGCGGCGTCGCGGGTCACAAGCGTGCCACAAAAGGTGCTGCACTCCCAGCACTGGCTGCGGATCACCTCGGCCATCGGCCCACCTCCTGCCAGCCCTTCCGTGTGCCCGACGAGGCTCGTAGCGCAGGGCCATTGTACGCGGCCGGCCACGGCCGCGCGCTGTGGCCTTCTTTAATATAGGGGGCCGCGTCAAGTACAATTTCAAAGAGAGGTCGATAGCCTTGCGCAGGCTTTGTGCTCCTCGGGCGCCGGACGCGCGCCCTCGCCCCAGGGTGGGCCTCTACTCTAGTTGCTGCGCAGAACGAGCTGCTGGGGCCGGTGCATCCGGCCCGACACCAGCGGCCGGTCTGGGAGTGATCGTTGGCTGAGCAAGCGATGCAGCCGGCAGCGCCGGCGTCGAGCTATAGTGCCGCGGATATCACCGTTCTCGAAGGGCTGGAGGCGGTTCGCAAGCGGCCCGGCATGTACATCGGTAGTACTGATGTCCGTGGGCTGCACCACCTGGTCTACGAGGTGGTGGACAATGCGGTCGACGAGGCCCTGGCCGGGTACTGCAATGCGATCCGGGTGACGATCGGTGCCGATCATACGGTATCGGTGGCCGACAACGGCCGCGGCATTCCGGTGGACATCCAGCCGCAGACCGGCCGGCCGGCGCTCGAAGTGGTCATGACCATGCTGCACGCCGGCGGCAAGTTCGGGGGCGCGGGCTACAAGGTCTCGGGCGGGCTGCACGGCGTGGGCGTGTCGGTGGTCAACGCCCTCTCGGCCTGGCTCCGCGCCGAGGTGCGCCGCGACGGCCAGCTGTGGGTGCAGGAGTATCGCCGCGGCACCCCGGTCGCCCCGGTGCGCGCCGTCGGCCCGGCCGAGGGCACGGGCACCACGGTCAGCTTCCTGCCCGACCGCGAGATCTTCGAGACGCTCGACTACCAGTACGAGACGCTGCTGCAGCGCTTCCGCGAGATGGCGTACCTCACGAAGGGGCTGCGCATCACTTTCGTCGACGAGCGCCACGACCGCGAGCACTCGTTCTACTTCGAGGGGGGCATCGTCTCGTTCGTCCGCCACCTCAACCAGAACCGACAGGTGATCCACCCGCGCCCGTTCTACGTCGAGAAGCAGGTCAACGGCACCCTGGTCGAGATCGCGCTGCAGTACAACGACGGCTTCGCCGAGTCGACCTACTCGTTCGCCAACAACATCAACACGGTCGACGGCGGCACCCACCTCACGGGCTTCCGCACGGCGCTGACGCGCACGCTCAACACCTACGCGCGCAAGCTCGGGGTGCTGAAGGACAGCGACAAGCTGTCGATCACCGGCGAGGACAGCCGCCAGGGGCTCACGGCGATCATCAGCGTCAAGCTGCGCGAGCCGCAGTTCGAGGGCCAGACCAAGGGCAAGCTCGGCAACAGCGAGGTCGGCGTGCAGGTACAGACCGTGGCCAGCGACGCGCTCGCCACCTGGCTGGAGAGCAACCCTAACGACGCCCGGCGCATCATCGAGAAGTGCCTTACCGCCGCGCGTGCCCGCGAGGCCGCCCAGCGCGCCAAGGAGCTGATCATCCGCAAGAGCGCGCTGGAAGGGATGACGCTGCCGGGCAAGCTGGCCGACTGCACCGAGCGCGACCCGAGCAAGTGCGAGCTGTACCTGGTCGAGGGCGACAGCGCCGGCGGCAGCGCCAAGCAGGCGCGTGACCGCCGCTTCCAGGCCGTGCTGCCGCTGCGCGGCAAGATCCTCAACGTCGAGCGCGCGCGGCCCGACAAGATGCTGGCCAACGAGGAGATCCGTGCCATCATTACCGCGCTGGGCACCGACATCGGGGAGCGCTTCAACGCCGACAAGCTCCGCTACGGCCGTATCATCTTGATGTGCGACGCCGACGTCGACGGCTCGCACATCCGCACCCTGCTGCTCACGTTCTTCTTCCGCAACATGGAGTCGCTCATCACCAACGGTCACCTGTTCATCGCCCAGCCGCCGCTGTACCGCATCCAGCTCGGCCGCAACGAGCACCGCTGGGTGTACAGCGACCGCGAGCGCGACGAGCTGATCGAGCAACTCAAGAAGCGCAATCCAGACAAGGAGATTCCCATCCAGCGCTACAAGGGGCTGGGCGAGATGAACCCGGAGCAGCTCTGGGAAACGACCATGAACCCGGCCACACGCACGGTGCTGAAGGTCGAGATCGAGGACGCGGCCGCGGCCGACTCGATCTTCGACATGCTGATGGGCGACGCCGTGCCGCCGCGGCGCAAGTTCATCCAGACCCACGCCCGCAGCGTGCGCAACCTCGACGTCTAGGGCCCGCACCCCGCCGCAGGCACCATGAGCAACAGGAGAGGGGCGATGAGTACTCCCGACGCCGTCCCGGCGCAAGCGCGCACCGCCGCTCCGCTGCCCTACGACCCGGCGCGCTGCTACCCGCTGAAGGTGTTCGATCTCGAGTACCGCCGCGCGGGCGACACGCCGCTGCTGGCCCGCATCTACCAGCCAGAGGGGCCGGGGCCGTTCCCGGCGCTGGTGGACATCCACGGCGGCCAGTGGACCCGTGGCGACCGCACCGGCAACGGCCCGCTCAGCGAGACGCTGGCGGCCAGCGGGCTGGTGGTCTTCGCCCCCGACTTCCACCTGGCCACTCCCGCCACGCCGTACCCGACCGCGCTGCAGGACGTGAACTACGCGATCCGCTGGTTCAAGGCCCACGCGGCCGAGTTCAACGCTGTGCCCGCGCCGCTCGGCGGCCTGGGCAGCTCCAGCGGCGGCCACCTGATCATGCTCACCGCCATGCGCCCGCGCGACCCGCGCTACAGCGCGCTGCCGCTGCCCGAGGCGCCTGACGTCGACGCCGCGCTCGCCTATCTGCTCCTGCCCTGGCCGATCCTCGACCCCTACGGCCGGTTCATCTTCGCTCAGGCCACCGGCCGCGACGATATCGTGGCCTCCACCCGCACCTTCTTCGCCCCCTGGGACACCATCTGGGAGGCCAACCCGGTGGCCATTCTGGAGCGGGGCGAGCCGGTCGAGCAGCCGCCCGCGCTGATCATCCAGGGCACCGCCGACGCCAACGTGACGCCCGCGCTGCAGGAGCGCTTCGCCGCAGCCTACCGCGCTGCGGGGGGCACGGTGACGCTGGAGATCTTCCCGGACCAGCCCCACCAGTTCGCCAAGGAGCCGGGGCCGTACACCGACCGCGCGCGCGCCCTGCTCAAGGAGTTCGTCGCTGCCCAACTCGCCACGGTGAGCACCCGCGCTTGAGCCCTAACGGGCGCACGCGGAACAGCAAGGCTGGTGACCCGCTCGGCCACCTGGTACTCTACCCGTGGCGATGTTAGAGACAGTGAGTAGGGTGCGGTGAACACACTGCTCTGGCGTCTGGCCCTGGTGGCGGCCTTGTGCCTCCCCTGCACGGTCCTGGCGGGCCAGCGCTGGTCGTTCGCGGACCACGGCGGCCCACTGCTGCACGCCTCTCTCGCCACCTCCGCGCCGTCGCCAGCACACGCGGTGTGGCCGCATCCGCTCTCGGCGAGCGGCGCCGCCCTGCACCCAGCCGCACTGACCGCGTATCGCTGCCACCTCAGTCCGCGAGTGCTGCCCTGGCGCGACGAGCCGATAGGCTGCTCGCTCGAAACCGGCTCGCGAGCGGGCGCTCCGCTGCTGGTCGCTGACCTCGTGCCCGGCCCCCGCGCTCTAGCTGGGCCAAGCGACCCGGCTCCTGCCACCCGGCGTGCGCTGCTTCAGGTGTTTCTGAACTGATGCTCCATCGCCCCCCACAGACTGTCCCAGCCCGGAGTTCAGGGATAACTACAAGGTGATGGAGGTACATCGATGCCCCTACGGCTTGTCGACTCGGGTGGAGGACTGCGCGTCATCGGCGCGGCCATCCTGCTACTGGCCCTCCTAGCCACACCAGTCGGGGCCCAGGAGGCGCCCGCCAGCTCCGACCACCCCATCCCCGTGATCGCGTCCGGTGACACCACAGCGCAGGCGCCGTTCGACCAGCAGTTTATCGACATGATGGTGCCGCACCACGAGGGTGCGGTCGCGATGGCTCGCATCGCGCTCCAACGGGCGAGCCGCTCCGAGATCCGGCAGATGGCCGACGACATCGTGCGGAGCCAGTCGGCGGAGATCGACCAGATGCGCGCCTGGCGCCAGGCCTGGTATGGGAGCGGCGAGACGCCGTCCATGGACCAGATGCCGATGCTACACGCCATAGCTGGTATGGGCGATATGTCTGCACCGATGCCAGCCACCATGAACATGGCCGAGGAGGTCGAGCGCCTGCGCACGGCACCCGAGCCGTTCGAGCTAGCGTTCATCGATCTGATGATCCCGCACCATCAGAGCGCGATCGACGCCGCGCGCCTGGCACTGCAGCAGGCGGAGCGGGAGGAGATCCGGGCGCTAGCGCGGGAGATCATCGCCGCCCAGCAGCGCGAGATCGACCAGATGCGCGCCTGGCGCCAGGCCTGGTTCGGCCAGCAGTCGCCAGCGGCCACCCCCGTGACTCCCGCCAACCCTCCGGCCCCTATGCCTCCCGGACACACCAGGCACTAACTAAGCCAGGCGGGCCGTCCGTTGCGACGGCCCGCCTTTGCAGCACGCTGGCAATGCGCGGCAGAGTTTGCTACAACGTTAGCATCCAGGTAACATGCGCCGTGTTACCTTGGGATAGAAGTGGGGCGCGCGAGGATGCCGCTCCTCTAGGTGCCTGTGTCTCACCCCCAACGCCGGGGTTCGTAATTTCCAACGACGATGGAGTCGGCCACATGGCCGACTTTGTTGTTGCCAGCCGATTTCGCACTGCCGCGCGCTGCCCAGCTCAACCACCCGTATCCTGAGGCGGTGCCGCGAGCCTGAAATTGAGCAGGGTGCCCGATGAAGCAACCGTCCGCACGCCCGGATGCCTGGCCACTCTATGACCCGCGTTTCGAGCACGACGCGTGCGGTGTCGGTTTCGTAGCGAACGTTGCGGGCGTGGCGTCCCACGCGATCTTGCAGTACGCGCTGACCTCGGTGGTCAATCTCACCCACCGCGGTGCGGTCGACGCCGACGCCGCCTCGGGCGACGGCGCCGGCGTGCTCACGCAGATCCCCCGCGCCCTGTTCGCCCGTGAGCTAGCGCGACTCGGCATCCGGCTCACCGAGCTGGACCGGCTCGCCGTCGGCATGGTGTTTCTCCCGCGCGATCCGGCCGGGCAGGCGCGCGGGCGCCAGCTCATCCAAGAGGCCGTGGCCCGCCAAGGGCTCGATTTCCTCGGCTGGCGCGCGGTACCGGTGCACCCGGAAGTACTGGGCACCAAGGCGCAGAGCACACAGCCTCAGATCGAGCAGGCGCTGATCGCGCAGAGCGGCGCGCTCGGTCCGGACGATTTCGAGCGCGTGCTGTACCTGGTGCGCAAGGATGTCGAGGCGCGCGCCGCGGCCGAGGGCCTCGACTCGCTGTACCTGCCCTCGCTGTCGCACCGCACCATTGTCTACAAGGGGCTGTTCGTCGCCCCTCAGCTCGCCGGCTTCTACGCCGACTTGCGCGACCCGGCCTACGAGACAGCGCTGGCCATCTTCCACCAGCGCTACAGCACCAATACCCTGCCCAACTGGCTGCTGGCCCAGCCGTTCCGTATGCTGGCGCACAACGGCGAGATCAACACCCTGCAGGGCAACCGCAACTGGATGCGCGCGCGCGAGCCGGAGCTGGCCTCGCCACTGTGGAACGGCGACCGCGCGCTACTGCGCCCCGTCATCTGGGAGGCGGGCAGCGACTCCGCCAGCCTGGATAACGCCCTGGAGCTGCTCGAGCGCAGCGGCCGCGACCTGCTGCACGCCATGGCCATGCTGGTGCCCGAGGCCTGGGAGAACATGCCCGACCTCGACCCGCAGCTCCGCGCCTTCTACGAGTACCACGCCTGCCTGATGGAGCCGTGGGACGGCCCCGCCGCCCTGGCCTTCACCGACGGTGTCACCGTCGCGGCCACGCTCGACCGCAATGGCCTGCGCCCGGCCCGCTACTGGTACACGCAGGATGGCCTCGTGTTGATGGCCTCCGAGGTCGGCGTGGTGGACCTGCCGGACGAGGCGATCCGCGAGAAGGGCCGGCTGGGGCCGGGCCAGATGATCGCCGTCGACACGGCCCAGGGCGTGTTCCTGCGCAACGAGGAGATCAAGCGCGAGCTGGCGCGCCGGCAGCCGTACGGCGCCTGGCTCGACACCGAGCTGCATCGCCTGGAGGCGCCACCGCCGCCCCACGACGCCCTGTACGGGCGCGGCTTCTACTGGCCGCATGGCGACAGCCGCTACACGAATGGCTCGCAGCCCCACGACGCGGGCGACCTCGCCGCGGAGCTGCAACAGCAGCAGCGCGCTTTCGGCTACACGGCCGAGGACGTGCGTATGATCGTGCGCCCAATGGGCGCCACGGGCCACGATGCCGTGTGGTCGATGGGCGACGATACGCCGCTGCCGGTGCTCTCGCAGCAGCCGCGCTCCTTCTACAACTTCTTCCGCCAGCGCTTCGCGCAGGTAACCAACCCGCCCATCGACCCGCTGCGCGAGCAGCTGGTGATGTCGCTGTCGACCTACGCCGGGGCGCGGCCGAGCGTGCTGGAGGAGAGCCCGGCGCACGCCCATCTGGTTCACCTGCCCACCCCGGTGCTGCTGGCCCACGACCTGGAGCGGCTGCGCGCGCTGGGCCACGACCCGGCGTTTCGGAGCGCCACGCTGCGCACGCTGTGGCCGGTGTGCGAGGGCGCCGAGGGGCTGGAGCGCGCGCTTGATCGCCTGTGCGCCGAGGCCGAGCGGGCGGTGGACGCGGGCGCGCACATCCTGATCCTCTCCGACCGTGGCGTCGATGCCGAGCACGCGCCACTGCCGATGGCCCTGGCGGTGGGGGCGGTGCACCACCACCTAATCCGCGCCGGCAAGCGCCTGCGCGCCGACCTCATCGCCGAGACGGGCGACGCCTGGGACATCCACCACTTCGCGGTGCTCATCGGCTACGGCGCCAGCGCGGTGCATCCCTACGTCGCGCTGGCCACCGCCGCGGCGCTACCTGGCGAGCGTGGGCTCGAGGAGCTGACGGTCGAGGAGGCGCTGCTCAAGTTCCGCGCCGCCGTCGAGGCCGGCCTCCTGAAGATCTGCTCGAAGATGGGCATCTCGTGTCTGTCGAGCTATCGCGGGGCGCAGATCTTCGAGATCGTCGGGCTCGACCAGGCGCTGGTCGACCGCGCGTTCGCCGGCACGCCCTGCCGCATCGGCGGTCTCGGCCTGCGCGACCTGGCCGAGGAGGTCGCGCGTCGGCACCGCGAGGCGTTCGGCACCCCCACGAACGGGCGGCTGCGCGACTACGGCTTCGTGCGCTACCGCGGCGATGGCGAGCGCCACGGCTACGCGCCGCCCGTGGTGAAGGCGATGCACCGCGCGGTGGCCAGTGGGCAGTACAGCGACTACCAGGAGTTCCGTTCGCTGGTGCAGGCCACCGGCCCGCTCAGCATCCGCGACCTCCTGACCTTCCGCCCCGCCGGCCCGCCGGTGCCGCTGGGGGAAGTCGAGCCCGTCGAGGCGATCCTCAAGCGGTTCGTCAGCACCGCCATGTCGCTGGGCGCGCTGAGCCCGGAGGCGGTGCAGACGCTGGCCATCGCCATGAACCGCATCGGCGCGCGCAGCAACTCGGGCGAGGGCGGCGAGGATCCCGACTGGTACCACGACACGAGCTGGGGCGTGCCTGCGCACAACAAGATCAAGCAGGTGGCCTCGGCGCGCTTCGGCGTGACGGCCCTGTACCTGGCGCATGCTGAGGAGCTCGAGATCAAGATGGCGCAGGGCTCGAAGCCCGGCGAGGGCGGCCAGCTCCCGGGCCACAAAGTCTCGGCCATGATCGCCCGCTTGCGCCACGCGGTGCCGGGCATCGCGCTGATCTCGCCGCCGCCGCACCACGACATCTACAGCATCGAGGACCTGGCGCAGCTCATCTACGACCTGAAGATCGCTAACCCCCGCGCGCGCATCGGCGTCAAGCTCGTCTCCGAGGCGGGCGTGGGCACGATCGCGGCGGGCGTCGCCAAAGCATATGCCGACTACATCTTGATCTCGGGCCACGAGGGCGGCACCGGCGCCTCGCCGCTGAGTTCCATCAAGAACGCGGGCTGCCCCTGGGAGCTAGGGCTGGCCGAGACCCAGCAAGTCCTGATGCTCAACGACCTGCGGGGGCGCGTGCGGCTGCGCACCGACGGCGGCTTGAAGACCGGCCGCGACATCATGATCGCGGCGCTGCTGGGCGCCGAGGAGTACGGCTTCGGCACCTCGGCCGTGGTGGCGATCGGCTGCGACATGGCCCGACAGTGCCACCTGAACACCTGCCCCACCGGGATCGCCACCCAGCGCGAGGACCTCCGCTGGCGAGCGTTCGGCTCGCCCGACGACCCGGCGCGCCGCCGCGCCATCATCGAGCAGAAGGCGCAGCACGCGATCAATTACTTCACCCAGTTGGCGATGGAGGTGCGCGAGCTCCTGGCCTCGCTCGGCCTGCGCTCGCTCCAGGAGGCGATCGGCCGCACCGACCTGCTGGCGCCCGCCCCGCCGGCCAGCCCGCGCGCCGCGCGCCTGGACCTCAGCGCGCTGCTGGCGCCGCCAGCAGCAGACGGCCCGCGCCGCTGCGAGCAGCCGCGCAACGACCGGCCCGGCGACGTGCCGTTCGACGACCAGCTCCTGCGCGACGCCCTGCCGGCCCTGGAGCGGCGCGAGCCGGTGACGCTGCACTACACCATTCGCAACGATCAGCGCACCGTCGGTGCACGCCTGTCGGGCGAGATCGCCCGCCGCTGGGGCAGCGCGGGCCTGCCCGACGGCACCATCGAGGTCCACCTGCGCGGGACCGCCGGTCAGAGCTTCGGCGCCTTCTGCACCCGCGGGCTGCGGCTGGTGCTCGTCGGCGAGGCGAACGACTACGTGGGCAAGGGGCTGTGCGGGGCGGAGATCATCGTGCGGCCGCCGCCCACGGCGCGCTTCGCGGCGCACGACAACGTGATCGTCGGCAACACCGTGCTGTACGGCGCCACCTCCGGGCGCCTGTACGTGGCCGGGCGCGCCGGCGAACGGTTCGCGGTCCGCAACAGCGGCGCGCAGGCGGTGGTCGAGGGCACGGGCGATCACTGCTGCGAGTACATGACCGGCGGCGTGGTGGTAGTCCTCGGCAGCACGGGGCGCAACTTCGGCGCTGGCATGTCGGCCGGCGTGGCGTACGTGCTCGACGAGGCCGGCGACTTCCCACGCAAGGTGAACACGGAGCTCGTGCACCTCGAGCGCCTGAGCGAGGAGGTGGATTTCGAGCGGCTCACCCAGCTGCTCGAAGAGCACGCGGCCGCGACCGGCAGCGCCCGTGCCCGGGCGATCCTGGCCGACTGGGACCGCTACGCGCCGCGCTTCTGGAAGGTGCTGCCATACCCGCCAGCGGTCCAGCAGCACACCCCGGGCAACCAGGCGGCCGACACGGGCACCGTGGCACCCAACACCGACGCCCCAGCGCGGGTGCACAAGGGCTAGCGCGCCGGCGGCTTCCTCGCGCCGCGCGGCCCCGCGGCCCTGGCGCTCGTCCGGCCCCGCCGCCATAATCCTTCCCGGCGGCCGCCGGCCAACGGTAGACTTGTAGGCGTGCGGCCCCACCTGCCCGCCGGGGACGAGCACAGCGTCTCCAAGCTAGACGACGCTAGATAGTGCTGCACGGGCTGCCTGCAGCGCGCGGCGCCTGCCGCTGCGAGCCGGCCATCGCCACCGTGTTGATGGCGCAGCCGCCGCGCCGAGCCAGGCCCGACGCCGCAGGCGTTGCCCGCCGCGCAGCGAGGACCAACAACGATGATCCAGGCCGAACACCTGACCAAGTACTACGGCCCGCGCGCCGCGGTGCGCGATGTCACCTTCGAGGTGGCCAAAGGGGAGATCCTCGGGTTCCTCGGCCCCAACGGGGCGGGCAAGTCGACCACCATGCGCATGCTCACCGGGTATCTGCCGCCCACCAGCGGCACGGCCAAGATCGCCGGCTACGACATCCTCACCCACTCGCTGGAGGCGCGCCGGCACATCGGCTACCTGCCTGAGAACGTCCCGCTCTACCTCGAGATGGCCGTGGCCGACTACCTGCATTTCATGGGCGAGATCCGCGGGCTGACCAACGGGCGCCGGCGCCGGCAGCGCGTGGACACCGTGATGGAGATGACGAACCTCACCCACGTGCGCGACCGCCTGATCGCCAAGCTGTCGAAAGGGTATCGGCAGCGCGTGGGGCTGGCGCAGGCGCTGGTGGCCGACCCCGAGGTGCTGATCCTCGACGAGCCGACCATCGGCCTCGACCCGAAGCAGATCATCGAGACGCGCAACCTCATCAAGAGTCTGGCGGGCGAGCACACGGTCATCCTGAGCACGCACATCCTGCCCGAGGTGAGCGCGACCTGCCAGCGCGTGATCATCATCAACGACGGGGAGATCGCGGCCGTCGACACGCCCGAGAACCTCACGCGGCGCCTGCGCGGCGCCGAGACGCTGCAGCTCGAGGTGCGCGGCCCGCGCGAGGCCGTCGCGCAACTGCTGCGCGCTCAGCCCAAGGTGCTGGATGTCACCGCCCAGCCCGCGCCAGACGGCCGCACGACCTTCACCGTGTCGTGTGAGCTGGGCAGCGACCTGCGCGAGCAGCTCGCCGCGGCGGTGGTCGGCGCCGGGTACGGGCTGAGCGAGCTGCGCAGCGTGCGCCTCAGCCTGGAGGAGATCTTCCTGCAGATCATCACCGAGGAGCCCCAACCCGAACTGGTCGAGGCCTGACGGGAGCAGCCGCATGCGTAACATCTGGGCCATTGCCCGCCGCGAGCTATACGCCTACTTCACGTCGCCGATCGCCTACGTGATCGGCGCCCTGTTCCTGCTGATCAGCGGCTTCCTGTTCTCGCTGATCCTCAACCTGAGCAGTGAAGCGACCATGCGGCCGCTGTTCGGCAACCTGTCGGTGATCTTCCTGTTCGCCGTGCCGTTCCTCACCATGCGGCTGCTGGCCGAGGAGGCGCGCACGGGCACGCTCGAGCTGCTGCTCACGGCCCCGGTGCGAGACTCCCAGCTCGTGCTCGGCAAGTTCCTGGGGGCCCTGCTGCTGGTGCTGGCCATCCTGGCCTGCACGGCGATCTACCCGATCATCTTGCTGCTTGCCGGCAACCCCGACCGCGGACCGATCCTCGCCGGCTACCTCGGGATCATCCTCCAGGCGGCCGCGTTCCTGGCCATCGGGCTGTTCGCCTCGTCGCTTACCCAGAACCAGATCATCGCCGCCATGCTCACGTTCGTGATCTTGCTGCTGCTGTGGCTCAGCGACGCCCTGGGCAACTACACCGGCGGGCGCATCGGTGACCTGTTCCGGTTCCTGAGCATCACGCGGCACCTGGACGAGTTCCCGCGCGGGATCATCGACACGCGGCACATCGTGTACTTCCTGAGCGCGATCGTGGTCGCCCTGTTCCTGACCGTCCAGTCGGTCCAATCCCGGAGGTGGCGCTGATGGCCGCCCTACTCGAGCGCATCCGCATCCCCATCCTCGCCGTGGGCGTCCTGGCGCTGCTGGCCGCGGCCGCCTGGTACCTGGTCACCGGTGAGTTCGGCATCCCGCCGCGCGTGCTCCTGGTCGCCGGGGTCCTGCTAGTGGGCATCTACGTGGCCATCGAGCCGGCCGAGGTGGCCGGCGCCCTCGGCGCGCGCACCACGCGCTACGGCGCCAACACCGTGCTCGCGGTAGTCGTGTTCATCGGCATCCTCGGCCTGCTGAACTTCCTGAGCATCCGCTACTCGCACCGCTGGGACGTCACCGCCAACCGGCAGTTCTCGCTGTCCGACCAGACCCAGAAGGTGCTCGACGGGCTCACGCAGCCGGTCCACGTCATCGGCTTCATGGCCCCAGGCGAGCAGACGACCGAGAACACCGAGTCGCTGCTGCGCAACTACGAGACCGCCTCGGGCGGCAAGCTCACCTGGGAGATCATCGACCCGGACGCCAACCCCGGGATGGCGCGACAGTACAACATCCGCCAGTACAACACGCTGGTGTTCCAGCAGGGCGACAAGCGCCAGGATACCACCAGCCTGGACGAGGCCGGCATCACCGCCGCGCTGATCAAGCTCACGGCGGCCCAGCAACCGAAGGTGTACTTCCTCACGGGCCACGGCGAGCGCAGCCCCGAGGCGGCGAGCCAGGACAGCTACTCGCAGATGCGCCAGGCGCTCCAGAACGACAACTACCAGGTCGAGCAGCTCAACCTGCTGACCGCCCAGACCGTGCCCAGCGACGCCGCGGCCGTGGTCATCGCCAGCCCGCAACAGCCGCTGCTGCCCGAGGAGCTGACCGCGCTGAACCAGTACCTCGACGCCGCCGGCCACGTCTTCCTGCTGGTCGATCCGCGCACGGCCGAGAACGTCGCGCCGCTGGTGCAGCGCTGGAACCTCTCGTTCAGCAACGACATCGTGCTCGACCTGGCCAACGCGCTGCAGGTGGGCCAGCTCGCCGACCCGCGCGCCATTGTGCTCCAGAAGTTCGGTTTCCACACGATCACGCGGGATCTCTCGCGGGACAGCATCCCCGTGCTGTTCGTAGAGGCCACCAGCATCAACGTGCCGTCCGAGCAGCAGTCCGGCGTGCAGATCACACGCCTGGCCGAGACCAGTGGTGACCGGAGCTGGACCAAGAAGCTGGACGCGCAGACCATCGAGTTCCAGGAGGGCGTGGACCAGCGTGGGCCGCTGGTGCTGGCGGTGGCCGTCGAGGCCGACGCGCCCAACGCGCCCGCGCCGCCCGACCGCCCCGATGCCCCGCCCGCGGCCCGGCCCAAGACCCGCGCGGTGATCGTGGCCGACGCCGACTTCCCGTCGAACAACGTGGCGCGCCCGCCGTTCGGCAACCGCGACTTGTTCGTCAACGCGGTGAACTGGCTCACGGGCTCGGAGGAACTCGCGTCGCTGCGCGCCCGCCCGCCGGAGCAGCGGCAGATCTTCCTGACGGGTGTGCAGCGCAACTCGATCTTCTTCACGACCGTGCTGTTCCTGCCGGCGCTCGTCCTGGCCACGGGCGCCCTGGTGTGGTGGAATCGCCGATGAGTTTCCGTACCACCTGGATCCTCCTAGCCGTGTTCGTAGTGCTGGCCGCGGGAGTCTACTTCTTCGAGATCCGGCCGCGACCCGAGGTGTCGAGCCTCGACCCCAAGCTCCAGATCTGGAAGGTGAACAAGGACGCGGTGAATCGCGTGGTCACCATGTCCGGCGGCCAGGAGCAGATCATGGAGAAGCGCGCCGACGGGCTGTGGTACCTGATGCCGCAAGACGTGCGCGCCGATTACTGGCGGATCAGCGGCACGCTCATCCGGCTCAGCAACATGCGCGCCAGCCGCAAGGTGACGGACAATCCCGCCGACCTCGCCACCTATGGATTGGACCAGCCGAAAGCCTCGCTCACCCTCGGCCTGCCCGACGGCCAGACCTATACCCTGCTGATCGGCGACAAGACGCCCAACGAGGGCGGCTACTACGCCAAGGAGCCCGACAGCAACACCATCTGGCTAGTGGGCACCTTCAACGTCGAGGACATCGAGCGGTTCGTGAAAGAGCCGGCCTACGAGCCCACACCGGTCCCGTCGCCGCAGCCCTCTGCGACACCCGAGGCGGCGGCGAGCGGCACACCCACGCCGGCCGCCACCGGCACGCCCAGCACCGGCGACTCCGTGCCGGTCGGCCTCCCTACGCCCGGGGTGGCCGCCACGCCCGGCTCGTAGCCCGTAACTGATTGCGCCTCCGCGCTCTGGCTCGAACCCGCCCCGACCCATAAGCGCTGCGGCTCAGCTCCCACGCAGCCCCCGGATGAACCCGCTCTGATCCAGCTCGCGCACCAGCCGGTCGTCGTAGAAGGCGCGCGGATCGGCCGCGTGGGCCTCGGGCCGCTCGCGAGCCACCAGATCGAGCACGCCCTGCAGCGCCGCTTCCGAGGGATACGGCACGTCCTGGAGATCCTCCAGGAAGAGCTGGTAGCTGCGCTCCAGGATCTCGTCGTCGTCCGTGCTGGTGCCCTGGGCGAGCAGCCGCTTGGCCAGCGCCTTATCGCGCCGCAAGATCTCCACCGCCTCGATGTGCGCCTGGAGATAGCGGCGGACCGCCTCGGGGCGGCTGCTCAGGAACTCGCGGCGCACAGCGAGCACATTGGTGGGGAACGGTACGTGGTACTGCTTGGTGTCGGCGACCCGCGGGAAGCCCAGTCGCTCGGCCTGGAAGTTGGTCGGCACGGCCACCACCGCCGCGTCGACGGCCCCCGCCACCAGCGCGTTCACCTGGTCGCGCGCCGTGCCGAGCTGGATGATCGTCGCGTCGCGCTCGTAGCTGAGGCCCGCGCGCTCCAGGAAGATGCGGGTGGCCATGTCGATGCCCGCGCCGCGGCGCGTGATCCCGATCCGCTGGCCGCGCAGGTCCTCGATGCGCTGAATCTCGGGCCGCGCGTGCAAGAAGTAGCGCATCTCGTTGCTGTAACCCGCCACGATCACCAGGTCGCCGCCCACCAGGTCGTACTCCACCACGGCTAGACCGGTCATGAGCGCGAGATGCACGTCGCCCGCGGCCATGGCGGGCGGCGCCTGGGCGCCGGTGAGGATCGAGACCACCTCGGCCTGCAGCCCGTACTTGTCGAACAGCCCCAGCTCCTGCGCGGCCCAGACCGGCAGCGTCTCGGCGCTGATGAACGTGATGGCCACCTTCAGTGGCTCGCGCGCCGCCACGGGCATCGCGGCCGTCGCGCCAGCGGCCCCTGAGGCACCGCTGGGGGGTGGTGTCGACACGGGGGGGCTGGAGCCACCTCCGCTGCCCGTGCAGGCGAGCAGCAGCCAGGGTAACAGGAGCACGGCCCGCGCCGGGCAGCGCAAGCGGTAGAACAATTGCTGAATCACACTGGCTCCCTCTGGCACAATCTCGCCCCAGTGTAGCGCACGCTCGGCCTGGGGCGGCCTGGCCCCGGGCAAGTGGGTCGCGACACGGCACCTGCGCAGCAGCTACAATGGGAGCCGATCGCTGCAAGGAGGCACCATGATGGCAGCCGAAGCGCGCGACCTGGCGCTCGTCGCACACCACGATCTGGGCGGCGTCGGCAACGGGGGCGAGGGGCTCGTGCTCCAGGTGCGCCCCGACGGCCGCCGCATCTTCTACATCGCCCACGAGTCGGCGCCCCTGGCCGTCTCCATCCTCGACGTGACCGACCCGCGGCAGCCCGAACTGCTCGCCCAATTGCCCGTCGAGCACCCCCGCGTGCGCGGCAACTCGCTGGCCGTGGTGGACAACCTGCTGCTGGTCGCCCGCCAGGTGGCCCAGGCCGGCGAGCAGCCAGCGGGGCTGTGGCTGTACGATGTGTCCGACCCCGCCGCGCCGCGCGCCCTCTCGTTCTTCGACACCTCGGGCGGCCTCTCGCGCGGCGTGCACTTCGTGTGGTGCGTGGACGGCAAGTACGCGCACCTGTCGACCGGCGCGCCGGACTTCGTGCCCACCTACCCGCCCGACGACCAGTTCTACATGATCGTGGATATCCAGGATCCCGAGCACCCGCGCGAGGTGGGCCGCTGGTGGCTGCCCGGCACGCGCCAGGGCGACGACGCGCCGCCCATCACCCCGCGCCGCCGGCCGCGCGACAACGGCGCGCGCCTGCACAACGCCAATGTCCTGCCGGCGCGTCCCGACCGCGCCTACCTGGGCTACATCGATGGCGGCGTGATCGTGCTGGACATCAGCGACCCCACGGCGCCCCGCATGGTCGGCCGCCTGGTGTACCCCGACGACCTGCCCGGCTACGCCCACACCGCCACGCCGCTGCCGAACCGCAACTTGCTGGTAGTCGCCGAGGAGTCAGTAGTACCGGCCTGCCAGGATGCGCCGAAGCTGGTGCGCCTGGTGGACCTCGCCGACGAGACGCAGCCGCGCTTCCGCAGCGCGTTCCCGCAGCCGGCCAACCGCGACGAGCTGTGCCGGCGCGGCGGGCGCTTCGGCGCGCACAACGTGCACGAGATCATGCCGCTGCCGGGCTGCGGCGTGTCGGAGCACTTCGTGGTGGGCACCTTCTTCGCGGGCGGCGTACGCCTGTACGACATCCGCGACGCCGACCATCCCGAGGAGATCGCCTACTACATCCCTGAGGCCCCGCCCGACTCGCCGATGGGCGCCATCCAGCTGAACGACGTGTACGTGGACGAGCGCGGGCTGATCTACACGGTCGACCGCCACACCGGTGGCCTGTACATCCTGGAGTACACCGGCCCGGTGACGCTCGATTGGCGGTCCGGCGCCGCCGCGTAGCCGGCGCTCAGCGGCCGCCCTCGCGCACCAGCAGCACCGGGCACGGAGCGTGGTCGAGCACGAACCGCGCCACATGCCCGACCGACCCCGGCCCCGTGGGTGGATGGCCCGGCGCGTCGCGCGCCCGCAGGGCCAGGAGATCGGCCGGCCAGCGCGCGGCCAGGGCGACCAGCGCGCGCTCGGGTCGGTCGGCGAGCAGCTCCTGCGTCGTCACGCCGCCGTAGCCGGCGCGGCGCAGCCCGGCCTCGGCAGCGGCCAACACCGCGCGGCCCCGCTCGCGCTCCACCGCCTCTACCTCGCCGCGCCGGTGCGGCGGCAGCGGCGGCCGGCCGATGAACCGCTGCCGCGCACGTTCCCATTCGCGGCGCGCCTCGACGTCTACCACGTGCGCCAAGCGCACCTCGGCAGTCGCAGCGGGCAGCAAGCTCGCCAGCCGCGCCAGCCACGTGAAGTCGCCGCTCGGCCCGATCGCCATCAGCACGCGCATCACTCACCTCCCCATCCCCCACAGGGCCAGCGTCGCCGCGGCCAGCAGGCCCGGGGTCGTGATCAGCCCGACGCGGAAGTATTCCAGCGAGGAGATCGTGACGCCGCGCTGGCGGAGCAGCAACAGCCACAGCATGGTGGCCAGTGAACCGACGGTGGTCAGGTTCGGCCCCAGGTCGGCGCCCACGAGCGTGCCGTATGCGAGCAGCCCCCGCACGGGGCTCGACGGCAGGCTGTCGATGGCTGCCAGCTGGAGCAGTGCGGCGGGCACGTTGTTCACGAGGTTCGCCCCTAGGGCACTCAGGACCACCGCGGCGGCCGTGGCGCGGAGCGGGTCGTCGCCCGCCAGCGCGGCCAGCGCGTGCCCCAGCCCGGCGCTCAGCCCGGCGTTCTCCACCCCCTGCACGAGCACTAAGAAGCCAGCGATGAAGCCGAACAATCCCCAGGAGATCGCACTGGCCAGCCCGCGCGCGGCGAATTCGCCCCAAGCCACCGCGCCGCCGAGTAGCGCCGCGCCGCCCACCAACGCCACCAGCCCGAGCGGCCAACCGCGCCACGCCGCGTAGAGATACGCGCCGGCCAGCACGCCCAGCCCCAGCGCGGTGAGGCGGAAGCGCTGCGGCGCGCGCGTCAGGACCGCGGGTGGCGGGAGATCAGTCGGCGCGAAGCCGCCAGCCAGCTCGGCGCGGAACAGCCACAGGAACACGGCCACGTTCACCGCGATGGCCGCCAGCGCCGCTGGCAGCAGGTGGTGGAGGTAGTCGCCGAGCGAGGTGGGGAAGCGCTCGAGCACCAGGATGTTGATCGGGTTGCTCACGGGCAGCAGGAACGAGGCCGTATCGGCGATGAACGTGCAGGCGAAGGCGTAGGGGCGGGTGGGCAGGCCCAGGCGGAGAGTCAGCGTGTACACCACGGGCGTCAGAATCAGCGCCGTGGCGTCGTTGGACAGCACCGCCGTGAGGCCCGCGCCGAGCACGAAGAGGTTCAATAGCAGGCGGCTCCGACTCCCGCCCGCCGCGCGGGCCGCCAGCCAGGCCAGGACGTCGAACACCCCGGCGTGATCGGCCGCGGCGGCGATGAGCATCAGGCCGAGGAAGAAGGCGAACACGTTCCACGCCGCGAGGAGCAGCTGCGCCGCCTCGATGGGCTGCACGGCGCCGACCAGCACCACCAGCACCCCGCCCGCCAGCGCGCTGATCGCCTCGGGCGCCCCGCGGGGCCGCAGCATCACCGCCGCCAGCGTGACCAACGCGATCACGCCGACGGCCAGCTGCCGAGGCTCCACGGGCGGCTCGCTCCTCAGTGGCGTTTCTCGGGCATGTGCCGTTACAGGATAGGTGACCCTGCATCTGCCGTGCGCGCCACTGATACGCTTCTACAGCCAAAGAGGGGAGATAAAGTCAGGACAGCGGCGGCTTGATCTCGATGCCGTACTTCCGCGCGGCCTGGAGGAGGTAATCCACCTGCTCCGGGGTGGGCGCGGCGAGCGTTGGCGGCGGTTCGGTCATCCCGGGAGCAGGCTGGCCCACTTCGGCGAAGAACCGCTCGATGCCCGCGGGCACCGCCAGGCCGAGCAGCCGGCCCACGGCCGTACCGATGTTGCGGTAGGTGTGGGTCACGCCCTTGGGCGTATGGACGAAGTCGCCGGGCCCCACACGCAACGGCGGTTGCCCTTCCCGATAGATCTCGAACTCGCCTTCGAGAATGAAGAAGTCCTCGTGCTCGCGGTGGTGCACGTGGGGTGGGGGACCGTTGCCAGGAGCGACCGCATTGATCCAGACCGCATACGCATCGCCAGTATCCTTGCCGGACAGCTTGACCGTGTTGAGATCGCCGACGACCAGAAAGCCCTCGCCGGCCCCAGACGGGACATAGATGACCTCCGACGATTGCGCCATACGTGCCCTCCCTACGCCGGACTCGGTCCGAAAATATGCCGGCGATGGTACACTGCCGCGGCGCGCCGGTCAATCCTCATGCTGTGGCCGAGCGGGCACGAGGGGGACATGCAGGCTGGATACCACACTCGACCGCGCCTGTCGATCGACGCGCGGGAGCGGACGGCGACCAGGGCTTGACGCCGCGCGACGCCCTCCCTACACTGGCGCTCACCGACGATTGCCGAGGGCAACGGAGAGGAACGGTGATGCTGTGGCTCGTGTTGCGCGTGGTGACGGGCGGGCTCCTGCTCGTGCTGCTGGGGTGCAGTAGCCCGTCGGCGGCTCCAGTCCCGCCCGCGAGCAGCGCGCCGCCGGCCGCGCAGACGGCCGAGCGCGGCGCTCCCGTGCCCACCTCCGTGGCCCGTGAGCCCCTGCGCCTCGTCTACGCCACGCGCGACGGCGGCGTGGTGCCGCTGTGGCTGGCCGCCGAGGCGGGCATCTACGCGCGCCACGGCATCGACGCCACGCTGCGCTACGTCAGCAGCGGCACGCTCAGCATGCAGGCCCTGCTCGCCGGCGAGGCCGACGCGGGCATCACGGCAGCGAGCGCCGTGGTGGCCGCGGGGCTCAGCGGCGCCGACACGATCTACATCGGCGCCATCCAGCGCACCTTCGGCTTCTGGCTGGTCGCCACGCCCGACGTGGCCAGCCCGGCCGACCTGCGCGGCAAGCGCGTCGGCATCACGCGCCGCAACTCGACCTCGGATGTGGCCCTCCAGTACTACCTGCGCCAGCTCGGTCTCTCGCCCCAGAGCGACGCGACGGTGGTGGAAGTGGGCGAGCACGCGGCGATGCTGTCCGCGCTCCAGAGCGGAGCTATTCAGGCGGCGGTGACCTCGTCGCCCACCAACGTGGTGGCCGTCCGCAACGGCGCCCGCGAGCTGGCCGACCTGACCCAGCTCGGGGTCGAGTACCCGCAGTCGACCCTCGTCACCACCCGCCGCTTCGCCACCGAGCACCGCGACCTGGTGCTGCGCTTCCTGCGCGCGATCTGGGAGGCGACGCACCTGTACAAGACGGACCGCGCGCTGGCGCTGCAGGTGATGCGCCAGTACCTGCAGAGCGACGACGAGGAGCTGCTGGCGGTGGTGTACGATACCTACACGACGCGGCTGGTGCAGGACGTGCCACGCGCCTACCTGGAGGGCACGCGCACCATCCTCGCCGAGCTGGCGCCCACCACCCCGGGCGCGCAGGACGCCGACCCCGCGCAGTTCCTCGACACTAGCTTCCAGGAGGCGCTCGACCACGAGGGGCTGGAGGCGCAGCTGTACGGGCGCTAAGCTGGCGTAGCCGCCGAGAGCAACGGCAGCCCGACGCTGGCTGCCAGGCGGTCCAACTCCGCCACCAGCGGTGCCGGCAGCGGGATGCCGTGCGCGGTGCGCTCCTGGATGCGCGCGTGCCGCCGCTCGCCCGGCAGATAGATCGCCTCGACGCCCGGCAGCCGGCGCGCCGCGCGCAGCTCGCGCACGTGGCGGTCGACCTCGCGCTTGAACGCCGCGGGCGGTAGGAAGCGCGCGATCTCCACGGCGATCAGGACGTGGCCGGTGTTGGTCGGCGTGTGGTCGTCGGCGTTGAAGTCGACCACGTCGCGGCCGAAGGCGGCGCCGTTGAGCACCCCGGCCAGCAGGCCCAGTAGCAGCGCGAGGCCACTGCCCTTGTAGCCGCCGATGGGCAGCAGGAACCCCTCGTGCGCGCGGGCCGGATCGGTGATGGGCTCGCCCCGCGCGTCGACCACCCAGCCGGGCGGGAGGGGCTCGCCGCGCTGGGCGTGCTTCTTGATCGTGCCATAGGAGACGACCGTGGTCGCCATGTCGAGCACGATCGGCGGCTCCTCGCCGGCCGGCACGGCGATAGCCAACGGGTTGGTGCCCAGCAGTAGTTCCTGGGCGCCCCAGGGAGCCATGTGGTTGGCGTTGGCCACGGCCGTGTAGAGGCCGATCATGTCGTGCGCCAGCGGCATGGTGGCGTACAGCGCGCCGGTGCCGGCGTGGTTGCTGCGCCGCACGCCGACCCAGCTGACACCCGACTCGCGCGCCAGCTCGATAGCCACCTCGGCGGCGCGGGTCATCACCAGCTGGCCCATGCCGTTATCGCCGTCCACCAGGGCCGTGCCCGGCCCGGTGCGCGTGACGCGGACGCTGGGTCGCACGTTGACCGCGCCGCCGCGGATGCGCCGCACGTACTGCGGCAGCCGGAAGATGCCGTGGCCGTCCTGCCCGCTGAGGTCCGCCTCGATCATCCGCGTGGCGACCAGGGCCGCGTCCGCGGGCGGTAGGCCGACCCGCTCGAACACCGCCGCCGCGAACGCGCGCAGCGTGGCGGCCGGATAGTGCGTGAGCGGTGCGCCGCTAGCCATCGGCGTACGGGGTGGCCGGCGCCCGGTCCTGCGGCGAGCCGATCTTGAACGTCTCGCCGGTGGCCACGATGGTGCGCGTCGCGTCGACCGAGGAGTACGTCCAGAAGATGCGCAGGCGACGGTTCGAGCGGTTCAGGAAGCGGTGCGGCACGCCGGTGGGCACCCAGGTGGTGTCGAGCGGGCGCAGCTCGTACACACGGCCGTCCACCTCGAAGGTGGCCTCGCCCTCCAGGACGAGCACCGTCTCCTCGCAGTTGTGGTAGTGCAGGGGGATCGCCGCGCCCGGATCGAACTCGGTGATGCCGTTGAGCACGCCCTGAGCGCCGATCTCGCAGCAGACGAGCGGGATGGTGCGCGCGCCGCCGCCGCGATCGACCGGCGGGATCTCGCTGGGGCGCAGGATCGCCGGCTCCGCCATGCTTCGCCTCCCTGCCACGTCGAAGTGTGGGCACAGTATAGTCGATCCGGTTCAGAGTGCTGCCGTGCGGCGCCGGGAACGCTCAGCCCAGGCCGACTGCCCGCATCGCCCGCCGGTAGGCCACTGCTACCGCGTCGAACTTCAGGTGCAGCTCCTCGTGCAGGTCGAACGGGACCTGCTCGGGTCGCTGCGACTCGACCACACGGCGATCCTGCTCGAAGATCTCGTCCTCGAACGCCTGGAACACCGTGTCCGGCTGGTCCAGATTGTAGTTCTGCCGGATCAGACAGTAGCCGACACAGCGGTCCGCGCTCACCGGCTGCGAGGCGAACAGGTAGACGAGCTGTTCCGCTCCGCCCCAGTCCATCCGCACGACGATCGTGTACGGCAGGTACAGCTCGTAGCGCGTGCGCCGCACCGAGTCGCGGCGATCCCAGTTGGGGAACAGCGGGTACTTTTCGGTGCTGCGCGCCTCCGGACGCAGGAACTCGTAGCGCAGCACGTGCCCGTCGGTGTGCACCGTCGGGGGGACTACCACGGGCCGCGACGGATCGCCTAGCAGGCCCGGATGGACCCAGGGGAAGTGCGCGAGATCGGTGAAGTTCTCGATCTGCCGCGACGCCTCGCAGCGCCAGGCGAACGGGCCGGTGAGCACCGTCTTCCAGCCAGGAGCCGTGAACTCGGGCACGGTCGGCAGCGGCCAGCGCGGCTCCGCCAGCGCGACCCAGATCAGCTCGTAGCGCTCCACACAGTGGTAGGCCGTGGCGCGCGCTTTGGCTGGCACGCGGGTCGGGTCTGGCAGTTGTGGGATCGCCGTGCACCTGCCGTCGCCACGATACCGCCAGCCATGATACGCGCAGATCAGTTCGTTCCCCTGCACCATCCCGAGCGACAAGGCCGTGCCGCGGTGGATGCACAGGTCGTGAAAGGCGTGCGGCGTGCCCTGCGCGTCGCGCCAGAGCACCAGCGGGACATCGAGCAAGGTGCTGGCGCGCGGCTGGTCTCCCACATCGCGACTGTACGCCACCGGGTGCCAGCACCCGCGGAGCGCGGTCAATCGCGACGCTGTCGTCGGCTCTGCGATGCTCATGCGCTCACCCCCTGACCTGTACAGCCACGCTGGGCTAGCCGCAGCCCTGCTCTGCACCCAATCACCGAGGAGGCGCCCTGTTCGCGTCTACCGCTAGGTATACGCCAACCCTGGCTTGCCGACCAGTCATCCGCTAGGTCGCAGTGCGCCCCCCGGTAGCTGCTGACGGGAAGCACTGCGCGTTTCCGCACTCGCCGAGGGCTCGGCAAGCAGCTGCTCGCCGCCTGCCCTGATGTATGATCAGGACCAGCTTGGCGCGGCAAGGGGAGGGTAGCATGTCGCTTCGCCTCAGCTTACAGCGAACGGCCGGCGTTCTGATACTGTTGCTAGTCGCGTGCACGGGGCGCACCGCCCCTGCGCAAGCGCCACCGCCCGCCGATGCGGCGCCCGCAGCGTCCGGTGATCCCGTCGCTAGGCCACCTACGGTGACGGTGCGGCTCGGCACGGTGCCGGGCGCGATCAGCAATGCTGGCCGCTTCGTGGCCATCGAGCGTGGCTACTTCCAGGAGGAAGGCATTACCTTCGAGGACGTCCCCTTCGATACCTCGGCGAAGATGCTCCCGGCCCTCGCCGCGGGACAGATCGACATGGGGATCGGGGGCATCAGCGCCGGCCTGTTCAACGCCATCGCCCAGGGCATCCCGCTGAAGATCGTGCTGGACAGCACCTCCGCCTACCCGGGCGACAGCGCGGGCGGCCTACTGGTGCGCAAGGACTTGCTCGACAGCGGGGCGATCCGCGAGCCAGCCGACCTGCGCGGGCGCCGCGTCGCCATCACCTCCAAGGGGCAGGCCACCGAACTCACGCTGAGCCGGGCGCTGGCCGAGGGCGGGCTCACGCTGGCCGATGTCGACATCGTCGAGCTGGGGTATCCCGACATGACGCTCGCCCTGGGCAATCGCAACATCGATGCGGCGGTCTCGATCGAGCCGTTCGCGGTGCAGGCGGTAGGCCAGGGCTTTGCCGCCATGTTCCGCCTGTGGGGCGACCTGATCCCCAACGACCACATGGCGGTCGTCATGTACTCGCAGGCCTTCGCCGACGCTGCGAACCAGGCCGGTTATCGCTATGCCAAAGCCTATGTGCGCGGGGTTCGCGATTATGAGCGAGCGCGCACCCAGGGGCGCGACCGAGAGGCGATCATCAACATCCTGCAGAAGTACAGCGCGTTGAAGGACCGCGCTCTGTACGACCAGATGCGCTGGCTGCCGCTCGACCCCGACGGCCGCGTACACGGCGCGACGTTCGTGGCCGCCCAGGACTGGTTCGCCGAGCAGGGCTACGTGAAGACCAAGGTCGATCTAGACCAGGTCATCGACCAGCGCTTCGCCGACTACGCGGTCGCCCAGCTCGGCCCCTACGTGCCCTGAGCGCGGGCCGTGGTGGTCGGGGTCAGCCGCCCGCCCGCTGGCGGTAGCTGTCGTCCACCAGGGTGGCGGGGTCGGGCAGCGGCGGCGTGAGCTGGCCTAGCTCGGCCATCGCCTCGATAAGCGTGCGCAGCCCGCTGAGGTTCACCTCGGCCGCGTGCGAGTAGATCTGGAACTGTCGCACCAGCAGGTCGTAAGTCGCGGCGGCGTCCTCGGGGCTGGCCTTGGTCGCCTCCATGAGGATGGCCAGCGCCTCCTCGCGGTTGGCAGGGTCGTACAGCCAGCGGTCGGCGGCGATGCGCGCGCGCAGGTAGGCGAGCAGCAGCGGCTCGTGCTCCCGGAGCCAGTCGCGCCGCACGATGTCGACGATGAAGGCGTAGTTGGTGACCACCTCCGAGGTCATGCCTAGCTGGCGGAACCCCTCCCGCACAGCGCGGAAGTCGGTCGGCTGGATCAGCATGGCGGCCGCCACGCCCCCGCTCTTCAGCGCGGCGTAGCGCTCGCTGGTGCCACCCACCTGCACGATCTCGTAGTCGCCGTCGGCCAGGCCATTGGCGCGCAGCAGCTTGCGCATCAGCACGGTGGAGCCGTCGGCCAGGTCGGACACGCCGACCGTCTTCCCGCGCAGCGCGGCGAAGCTGGTGACATCCGGCTGGGCGACGAGGCTGTAGACGACGTTGTTGTTCAGGCCGCTGACGATCACCAGGTCGGCGCCCTGCTCGTTGGCCTTGATCATCGTCCCCGCCGAGGTGCTGGCCAGGTCGAGGGCGTCACTGACCAGGAACTGGATGCTGCGCGCCGCCGTCTGCGTCACGGTCATGTCCAGCTCCAGGCCCTCCTGGGCGAATAGCCCCTTTTGCTGGGCGATGTACACGGGCCAGTGAGTCGCGGCGTGGGTCTGCAGGCTGTAGCGCAGCGTCTGCACGCTCGGCACGGTCGCCTGTGCGGCAGCGGGCTGCGACGCCGCGGCCGGCGGGGGGGCGCTAGAGCCGGGGGTCTGAGCGCCGCCAGCGCAGCCCAGGAGCAGCGCCACCGCGCAGCCGAGCGCGATCGGTCCAGCAAGCCAGGTACGCATCGCTCCTTCTCTCCACGCTGCCCGCCGTGTCGCCCGGCGGGCGCGGTGCCCGTCTCTCGCGGTACCATGCCCCCAAGCAGTAGGGGATTCTGACGATACCGCGATTGGGCCCAGATGTCGAGGAGGCGATAGGGGACTGATGGCTGACCAGGCGTTGCAGGAAGAAACGACGCTAGAGGTGAGCGGCGTGCGGGTGTACTGCCAGCGCCGGGGCCAAGGCCCGCCGCTCTTGCTGCTCCATGCCGAGGACGCGGCGTCGCAGTGGCGCCCGTTCCACGCGCTGCTGGCGCGGCAGTTCGAGGTGATCCTGCCCGACCATCCCGGCTTCGGCCGCTCCGAGGCGCTGCCGTGGCTCCGCGGGATGCCCGACCTTGTGTACTGGTACCTCGACTTCCTCGACCAGCTCGGGCTGGAGCGGGTCCATGTGGTGGGCGAGTCGTTCGGCGGCTGGCTCGCGGCCACGCTCGCGGTGGTGTACAGCCACCGGCTGGAGCGCCTGGTGCTGATCGGGCCGGCCGGGGTGAAGCCGCGCGGGGTGTCGGTGCCAGACCTGTTCGCCATGAGCCCGGCCGAATGGGCCGCGACGACGCTCCACGCCCCCGAACGCGTCGCGGCGGGGAGCGCGGAGCGGCCCGACCGGGCCACCCTCGAGCGGCAGCTCCGCGACAAGGCCACGCTCGCACGGCTGGCTTGGAACCCCTACCTGCACGACCCGCAGCTCCCCCACTGGCTGCACCGGGTGCGCGTGCCCACCCTGCTGATCTGGGGCCGCTACGACCGCCTGCTGCCGCCCGCGCTGGCCGACCACTGGCTGCGCCGCCTGCCCGACGCCCGGCTCGTGACGATCGAGGCGGGCCATTTCCCCCAGATCGAGCGGCCCGATGTGGTCGCCGCCACCGTGAGCGACTTCCTGCAGGGAGAGTAAGCCGTGGAGTTCTACTCATTCCACCTGATGCCGTGGCCGTATCTGGCCCCCGACTTCGTCGAGCGCCACCGCTCGGCCTGGATCACCCTCAGCAACGCCGAGTTCGACCCCGTGCGCGGCCACGCGCTGTACGCGCGCTACCTCGACGAGCTGGCCTATGCCGACGCGCTGGGCTTCGACGGCGTGTGCGTCAACGAGCACCACCAGACCGCGTACGGGCTGATGCCCGCGCCGAACATCATCGCCGCCATCCTCACGCAGCGCGTCAAGCGGGCGCGGATCGCCATCCTCGGCAACGCGCTGCCGCTGCGCGACCACCCGCTCCGGGTGGCCGAGGAAGTGGCCATGCTCGATGTGATCAGCGGAGGGCGTATCATCTCGGGGTTCGTGCGCGGGCTCGGCTGCGAGTATCACTCGTTCAGCATGGAAGCCACGTTCTCGCGCGACCGCTTCGTCGAGGCGCATGACCTGATCGTGCGCGCCTGGACCGAGCCGGGGCCGTTCGAGTTCGAGGGCGAGCACTACCGCTTCCGCTACGTGAACATCTGGCCGCGGCCGCTCCAGCAGCCGCACCCGCCGATCTGGCTCCCCTCCACGGGCAGCATCGAGACCATCGAGATGGCCGTCCGCTATGGCTACCCGTTCATCCGCGTGTACGAGACGGCCGCGGTGGTCAAGCAACTGTTCGACGAGGTGCGCGCGCACGGCGAGGCCGCGGGGCGACCTGTCGGCCCCGAGGGGCTGGGCTGGATGGTGCCGATCTACGTGGCGGAGACCGATGCCCGCGCGCTGGCCGAGGCCGAGCCCCACGTGATGTACCTGTTCCGCGAGCTGTCGCACCGGCCGTTCGAGTTCCTGCTGCCGCCGGGCTACGCGAGCGCCGCGTCGATGAGTCGCGCGCTGGACCGGCTCGATCGCCGCCAGGGCTACGCCGGCCGCTCGTTCCGCCAGCTCGTGGAGCAAGGCGTGGTGGTCATCGGCAGCCCGGCCACGGTGCGCGACCGCCTGGCGGCATACCAGCGCGAGATGGGCTTCGGCAAGCTGGTGCCGCTGCTGCAGTTCGGCACACTGCCGCACGAACTGACGATGCAGAACCTGGAGCTATTCGCCCGCGAGGTGATGCCGTCCCTGCGCCCGCTGGGCCAGCCGGCGGCCAGCCCGGCCCGCGCTGGCACCACGCCCTAGGGCGCCTGTCGCCCAGCTCGCGCTCCGGTCTCGCGACGGCAGCGGCATCTCACCGCCGGTAAGGCGGCGTTCGCCCCCTGGGTGAGGATGGGCGTGGTGCCAGCGCGGGCCGGGGAGAGCGTCCTTCCGCGTGAGAGCGAGGACTGGCCGAGAGGCTGGGGGCGAGGGAGCGGCTACGCTCGCCGCTCCCAGCCGACGATGATGCCCTGACGTGGGCGCCCGCGCAGTAGCACGTCCTCGAGCCAGTCGGCGATATACGCGTGGGCCAGCAGGCGGTTGTCGTTCTGGCAGTGGGCCGCGCCGCCCTCCTCGGCGGTGAAGATCTTGAGCTCCTTCTGCGCGGAGCCCACGCCCTCGTACAGGGCGTACGCCTGCTCGACCGGCACTTGGGCGTCGCGCTCGCCATGAGTGATCAGCACCGGGCAGCGGATCTGGTGGGCCACCCCCTCCAGGCGCCAGTTGCGCACGCGCTCGGCCACCTCATCGAGTGTGTGCGCGCCCATCACGTGCATCACGTGGCGGTGCGTGGTAGGCACCTCGCCGCGCTCGTTGCCCACGCGCCGCGCCCAGACCGCCGCCCAATCCCACACGGCCCCCCAAGCCACCAGGGCAGCCAGCCGCGGCTCGAACGCCGCGAAGCGCGGCGCGCGATAGCCGCCCATGCTGATGCCCACGACGGCGATGCGCCCCGCGTCGATGTCGGGGCGTGCAACCAGGGAGTCAAACATCGCGCGGCCGGGCACCTCGTAGTCGTAGCGGTTCAGCAGGCCGCGGAACAGCACCGCTTCGCCCACCCCCGGGCCATCGGGCAGCAGCACACTGAAGCCACGCGCGGCGAGCGCCTGGGCGAACGGGAGCGCCTGCTCCTTGGTGCTCTCCAGGCCCGGCAGGAAGATCACCGCGGCGCGGCGCCCCGCCGCCCCCGCCCCGGGCACTAGCCAGGCCGGGAACGAGGTAGCCTCGTAGGGGATCTCGACGCGCTCGATGGGTGGCTCGGCCAGCGCCGCGAAGCGGCCGAACGCTTCGACCGAGCGCTGGTGGCCGGCGGCCTTGCGCGGGTCGTCGAAGTCGAGGTAGGCGATCGCCCACTGGTAGTAGCTACAAGCGCGCAGGAAGCTCTCGCGCGCGCTGCGCGGGTGGTCGGCGGCCAGCTCGCGCTCCCCCTGGCGCCACAAGTGCTCGCCCAGGGTGTGCCAAGCGCGGTACCACGCCTCGTAGTCGTAGTCGCGCGCGGCCGCCTGGAGCGCGGCCACCACGGTGGCCACCTCGCCCATCGCCCCACCGGACTGGACGGCGCGATTCACCGCCTGCGACCACATGTAGTTGCCGGGGAAGAAATAGTACATAGCTCGCCCCCTCCGTGATCGTCAGGGTGCGCATGGGCCCGATGGAGCGTGTGGGAGCGTACGTGTCGCCGCGGTAGGTGCTCAGACGGTGTGCCCGAGGGCTGGGCGGGACGCGGAGCCGTCCTGGGGACCAGTCGTGCTGCAGGCGGGGCAGAGGCCATAGAAGTCCAGCCGCGCGCTCAGCCCCACATACCCCG